>CAZBYE010000380.1:0-1659 GCA_964496045.1 uncultured Stakelama sp. | reverse complement strand
TGCCGGTGTCCTGGCAGATCGGGCGATGCCCCTCGGCGCACATGCGGCTGTTGGTCAGGATCTGGGCGATCGCGTCCTTGGCGGCGGGCGACTGCTCCGCCTCGTACGCCGTGCCCAGCGCGCGGATATAGTCCATCGGGTGATAGTAGCTGATGAACTGAAGCGCGTCGGCGACGCTGTCGATCAGATCGGCGGCCTTGATCGTGACGGTCATAGCATGTCCCTGCATGTCTGTTTTGCGGGACCCTTTAGCGGATGACAGGGCGGGCGCCACCCGCTAACCGCGCGGCGTGTTCCGGCGTTTCATCCTTAGCCATCCCAGACTCGCCGCCGCGCTGATCGCGCTGGCATTGGTGATGAAGGTGGCGGTGCCGGCGGGGTTCATGCCCGTCGTCGCGCCGGGGCAGCTGATGGTGCTGGTATGCACCGAGTTCGGGCCGCAGCATGTCGCGATCGACGTGCCGGGGATGCCGGGCAAGTCCGACGACGGTGCCAAGATGGACCAGCCCTGCGCGTTCGCCGGGCTGGGGCTGGCTTGGCTGCCGAGCGCCGATGCGCTGCTGCTCGCCGCGGCGCTGGTGTTCATCCTTGCACTCGGTTTTGCTGCGGCGGTCGCACCGCGGCTGGCGCGAACACCCTATTTGCGGCCGCCGCTGCGCGGACCGCCGCTGACCGCCTGATCCTTTCGCCCAATTGACGAAACGCGCGTGCGGCAGATGCCGCGCGCCGATCAGGAATCATCGACATGAAAACCTACACTGCGGCAGCGCTGCTCGCCGCCACTTGCCTTGCCGCGCCCGCTTTTGCGGCTGAAGACCCGCAGACGCGCGAACCCGAGATCATCGTGACCGGCAAGGCCAATCCCGACGACCCGCCCGTGGTCGCCGAAGCGCGTGAGCGCCTGTCGCGCACGCCCGGCGCGGTCGCGGTGGTCGCGGCCGAGACGTTCGAGGACCGGCTGGCGATCGGCATGCCGGACATCTTGCGCGACGTGCCGGGCGTGCTCGCCAACAAGCGCTATGGCGAGGAATCGCGCCTGTCGATCCGCGGCTCGGGGATCGGACAGGGCTTTCACCAGCGCGGCGTGCTGATCGCCGAGAATGGCGTGTCGTTCGCCGATGCCGACGGGTTTTCGGACTTCCAGAAGGTGGACGTGCTCACCGCGCGGCTGGTCGAGGTGTACAAGGGCGGAAACGCGCTGCGCTTCGGCGGGGCGCAGCTGGGCGGGGCGGTGAACCTCGTCACCACCAATGGCCGCACCACGCCGTCCACCGTTCTGTTGCGCGCCGAGGGCGGGAGCTATGACAGCTGGCGCGGACAGGCCGCGGCGGGCGGGGTGATCGGCAAGTTCGACGCCTATGGCTCGATCAACGGCTACAAGGCTGATGGCTATCGAGATCGGTCGTTCAGCGAACAGCTGCGCGGGACGATCAACCTTGGCTACCGGATCGGTGAGGGCAGCGAGGTCCGTCTGATCGCCACCGCGGCGACGATCGAGCAGGGCGTGCCCGGCACGCTGACGCTGGCGCAGACGCGCGCCAATCCGCGCCAGGCGAGCGCGATGGCGTTGGCGGGGCGGTGGTCGCGCGATCAGGATGTACGGCGCGTGACGCTGCAGACCCGATTGCGGCTATCCGAAGGGCTGGTGTTCGAGGGCGG
>CAZBYE010000379.1:0-1668 GCA_964496045.1 uncultured Stakelama sp. | reverse complement strand
TCCCCGACATGGCGCCGGTGTGGAGCTGGATGCGCGAGCAGACCGCCGGCGTCGAAGCGCCGACCGTCATGAACCTGTTCGGCTATACCGGTGTCGGCACGCTGGCGATGGCGGCATCGGGCGCACCGATGGTGCATGTCGATGCCTCGAAGAAATCGGTCGAGGCCGCCAAGGGCAACGCTGCGCTGTCGGGCATGGCTGACAAGCCGATCCGCTGGATCATCGACGACGCCGGAAAATTCGTCGCACGCGAGGTGCGCCGTGGCCGCCGCTACGACGGCATTCTGCTCGACCCGCCCAAATATGGCCGCGGCCCGACCGGGGAAGTGTGGCAGCTCGAACAGGACCTGCCCGGCCTGATCGCCAATTGCCGCCAGCTGCTCGACGCCGACTCGCGCTTCCTGTTCCTCACCGTCTACGCGATCCGCATGTCAGCGCTGGCGATCGGCGAGCTGCTCAACCAGCATTTCGCGGACTTGGGCGGCAAGATCGAGTGCGGCGAGCTCGCGGTGCGCGAAGAGGCGCGGGGACTGCTGCTGCCGACCGCGATTTTCGCGCGGTGGAGTCGGGATTGAGGGCCAGGATCTAGATCGCCGACGGGCGTATCTCCTCGCAAATTTGGTCGAAGAGATCGAAATAACGCTGCTCCATTTCCGCTCTGGGCAGCGAAAATAGCGCCAGTGTCTGTGGAAGATTCAGCTTCTCGGCTGCTGCTCGACCCTGAATCTGAAACGGCTCGAACAAGTCGCTTGCCGTCTCCAGATCACCCGCGTTCCGCATCCCGTAATCGGCGACCCACATGCAATAGAGTAGTTGCTCTGCAGGAGTGAGTGTATCCATTCCCGATGATGCCTTTTTCTCGATTACCGAGTCACCAGCCTCGATGAGCCAAGTCTCATTGTCGAAATCGTTCATGGCCTCTAACCCCGCCCCATCCGCATCGCCGCGCCCGCCACGAACGGGCACCCCGCTACCAGTACCAAACTCACCGCCCCCAGCAGCTTGATCGCGCTCGGATCGCCCCCCATCGCCCCCGCGCCGAAGATCAGCAGCGGCACCGCGAAGGGCAGCATCACCAGCCCGGCCACCGCGCCCGCGCCGCGCAGCCCTGCGGTCAGCGCTGCGGTCGCCACGCCCAAAGCCGCCAACCCTGGCGTACCGATCAACAGCGCGATCAGCGCCGCGCGCGTCTGATCGAGCGAGAGGTTGAGCAGCGCCGCCGCGATCACCGTCGCCGCCAGCAGCGTCGGCGCAAAGCCCAGCCAATGCCCCAGCGTCTTCGCTGCCGCCACGCTCGCATCCGTCCAGCCGCGCACCGCGAGCTGGTCGAGCACGCCATTCTCGAGATCCGGGTTTACCAGCCGCTCGACCGGCAGCAGCGCCGCGAGCAAGGCCGCCGCCCAGATCACCCCGCCGCCGACGCGCGCGAGCAGCTTGCCCTCCGGCCCGATCGCGAAGGGGAACAGGATCGCGACCAGCAGGAAGAAGGCGACCGGCAGCGTCAGGCCGCCAGCGGCCCATGCCCGCCGCAGCTCGCGCCACACGAGGGAGGCGAAGCCGCTCATGCCACTTCCCCGATCACCACGCCATGCGCGCCGGGGATGTGGATCGGCAGATGCGTCGCCACCACGACGATCCCGCCGTTGAGCCGGTGTTCGGAGATCAGCG
>CAZBYE010000378.1:0-1731 GCA_964496045.1 uncultured Stakelama sp. | reverse complement strand
CGGGATGCCTTTCTCGATCACCGCGGCGGTCGGGTTCATCGCGCTGTCCGGCATCGCGGTGCTCAACGGGCTGGTCATGGTGACATCGATCCAGGACCTGATGGCGCGCGGCGTCAGCAGGGCCGAGGCGGCGTGGCAGGGCGCCCTCGCACGTCTGCGCCCGGTGGTGATGACGGCACTGGTCGCCTCGCTCGGCTTCGTGCCGATGGCGATCGCGACCGGGTCGGGAGCGGAGGTGCAGAAGCCGCTCGCCACCGTCGTCATCGGCGGTCTGATCTCGGCGACGCTGCTCACCCTGTTCGTCCTGCCCACGCTCTACGCCCGCTACGGCCGGCGCGAGACCGATGTGGCGGCGGTCCAGCAGGAAGAGGCGCACTAGCAACCTGCGGCCCATCGCTGCCGCAGGGCGGCGGTGGGCCTTCGCTTGAAAGGGCCATTCAATGGCAGATCAACCAACCGGAATGCAGGAGCGGCGGACGCTGTGGCTGGTGCTGGTGCTCAACGCCGGCCTCGCCGCGGCGTTTCTCAGCGCAGGCGCGGTCGCGGATTCGAGCGCGCTCCTCGCCAACGGACTCGATAATCTCTCGGACGCCGCGGTCTATGCGTTGAGCCTCGTTGCGCTCAGCCGGGGCCGGCAATGGAAAACCCGCGCCGCAACCGTCTCGGGCATCATGCTGCTGGTCTTCGCCGGCGGGGTCCTTATCGACGTCGGTCGCCGCTGGGTCGAAGGCAGCGAGCCGATCGGCGTCACAATGATGGCGATGGCCATCGTCGCCGCGGCCGTGAACTGGTTTTGCCTGCGCGCACTGCAAAAACTGGAGGCGCCCGACGTCAATCTGCGTGCGGCGACCATCTTCAGCTTCAACGACTTCATCGCCAATGGCGGCGTCCTGATCGCGGGCGTTCTGGTGCTCTGGCTGGGCGTCAACTGGCCCGACCTCGCCGTGGGCATCGCCACCGCGCTGATCGCAATCAAGGGCGGAGTCGAGATCCTGCGCGATGCCCGCGCCGAAGCTCGAACCGCGGGGGGCCAGCCATGACCATTTCGGTTTCGCCCCGACGGCGACGGCCCTGGAGCGAAGAGGATGACGCGGAACTCCGCCGGCTGGTCGCGGCGCGGCAGTCATCCGGTGAGATCGCACGCCAGCTCAAACGAACGCTTGATGCGGTGCGCGGGCGGGCGGCGCATCTCGACCTCGTCCTGCCCTCGTCGCTTCGGCCCTGGCGTGCTACCCCGCGTCGCCAGACCCCGAAACGGGAGTAGAAGCACCCGCCCCTATCTTTTTCTGCAGAATTCCCTATGTGCGCGGCCAATCATGGCAACGCGACTCCCCGAAGCCCCCAAGGTGGGCATGGTGTCGCTCGGCTGTCCCAAGAATCTGGTCGACTCCGAGCGTATCCTGACCAAGCTCCGTTCCGACGGCTATGCTCTGTCGCCCGACTATGCCGGCGCAGACGTGGTGCTCGTCAACACCTGCGGCTTCCTCGACAGCGCGAAGGAGGAGAGCCTTGAGGCGATCGGCGAGGCAATCGCTGAGAATGGTCGCGTCATCGTCACAGGCTGCATGGGCAAGGAGGCGGAGGTCATCCGCGCCCGTTTCCCCAACGTCCTCGCCGTTACCGGCGCGCACCAGTATGAGGAAGTCGTCGGCGCTGTTCATGATGCCGCGCCGATGCCCGCGAACGCGTTTATCAACCTGGTGCCCGACAGCGGCCTCAAGCTGACCCCGC
>CAZBYE010000377.1:1009-2184 GCA_964496045.1 uncultured Stakelama sp. | reverse complement strand
GTGCGGTGAAGGTGCGGACCGCTTTCGGGATGCACCGACAGGCAATCGGCGCCTGCATCGGCGAACGCTTCGAGCATCGGATCGACCGGCTCGATCATCAGATGGACGTCGAACGGCTTGGCGCTATGCGGGCGCAATGCCTTGATCACCGCCGGGCCGATCGTGATGTTGGGCACGAAATGCCCGTCCATCACGTCGATATGGATCCAGTCGGCGCCCGCCGCGTCGATCGCGCGCACTTCCTCCCCCAATTTGGCGAAGTCGGCGGAGAGGATCGATGGCGCGATGCGGACGGCGGTCATGTCAGCCCTTTAACACCTCATGAGTCGCCCGCAACACGCATGAGGCGCGCCATGAAAAAGCCGTCAAGGCCACCTTGTTCCACGAGCATCCCAGGAAGTGTGCGTAACCAGCCACGTTCGTGGGCGACCACGCCCTCGGGAAGCTCGTCGGAAAGGACGGGATCGATCGCGAATTCGGGGTGCCCGGCCAGGAAGTGCTCGATCTGGTGCTCGCCCTCTTCGGACTCGAGCGAGCAGGTCGCATAGACCAGCAAGCCGCCGGGACGCACCCAGCGCGCGACGCGGGGGAGGAGCTGCGCCTGAAGTTCGGCCATTTCGGCGATGACGCGCGGACGGGCGCGGGGGAATACGTCGGGATGGCGCGGGGGGTGGCCCGTGGGGCTGAACGGGGGGTCGGGCAGCACGGCATCGGCCTCGAACCCCGGCTCCCACTTCAACAGGTCGGCGGTGATGACGTCCGCTGACAGACCGGTGCGTTCGAGGTTCTCCGAAAGTCGCGCCAGACGACTTTGCGAGATGTCGACTGCGGTGACGTTCCAGCCGGCCGCCGCAAGCTGGAGCGTCTTGCCGCCGGGTGCGGCGCACAGATCGAGCGCGCGCCCGGTTCCGCCGCCGAGCAGACGGGCGGGAAGCGAGGCAGCGAGATCCTGCACCCACCAGGCACCCTCGGCATAGCCGGGCAACTCCGGGACAGGGGTATCGCCGGTGATACGCAGATGGTTGGAAACCAGGCTTTCGCCATGCAGCCCGGCGACCTCGATTCGCAGCGTCAGGTCGAGCGGCGGCGGCGGCGCGGTCGCTGCCGCTGCGGCATTGGCGACGCCCCCACCCCAGTTTCAGGCGGATCTGGCAGGGACATCCTCCGGCCGCGCC
>CAZBYE010000377.1:0-999 GCA_964496045.1 uncultured Stakelama sp. | reverse complement strand
GACGGGTGATCGGGCAAGGTCGCGCCGTTGCGGTTAAGGGTGCCGAACACGCCATGGACCAGCTTGCGCGGACCGCCATCGACCAGGGGCAGCGCGGTCGAGATCGCGGCGTGCGGCGGCGTGCCGAGGCGCAGCGCCTGCGCCAGCGCGATGCGCAGGACGAAGCGCGCCTTGGCATCATCGGGCAGGCGGTTGCGAGTCGCACTATCGATCAGCGCATCGAGATCGGTAAGCCAGCGCAGCACCTCCGCGGCGATGGCATGGGCAAGGCCACGGTCGGACGGGGCGAGGCCTCTGGTCGACACGTCGAGCGCCTGTTCGATGGCGAGACCACGGCGCAGCACCGCATCGAGCAGACGGAGTGCAGCCCGGCGTGCGGGAACGCCGGGGGGATCGGACGGTGGTCGGTTCACCTAGCGACGCCGATTGGGATCGAGCGCGCTGGAGCGGCGTGGGGCTGGTTTGATCCCGAGCGCGGAAGGACGCGAAGTTGACATGGTTGACACTCTGGGCGGGTTTTCGCCGAAACTGTCAAGCGGCGCGCTCTGGCCCATTTCCTGCGCAATCGCCTCCAGCGCGGCGATGCGGTTGCCGGTATCGGGATGAGTCGAGAACAGGCTGTCGCCGCCGAGGCCGGGGACGATGTAGAGTTGAGCCGCGGCAGGGACGCGCTCGGCGACCGGATTGGGCACCGCAGCGGCGCCGCGCGCGAGTTTGGCGAGCGCCGAGGCGAGCGCGCGCGGGTTGCCGGAGATTTCCGCGCCGCCGCGGTCCGCGCCATATTCGCGCGTGCGGCTGATCGCCATCTGGACGATCATCGCGGCAAAGGGCGCAACGATCACCGCGAGGATGGTCGCCACCATCGCGCCGCGATTGTCACCATTGCCGCGGAAGAACATGCCGAAATTGGCGAGCATCGAGATCGCGCCGGCGATCGTCGCGACCATCGTCATGATCAGCGTGTCGCGGTTGCGGACATGCGCCAGCTCATGCGCCATC
>CAZBYE010000376.1:0-2227 GCA_964496045.1 uncultured Stakelama sp. | reverse complement strand
CTTTCCCGCACTGGCGCGCTAGACGATCCCCAGCTCGGCCAGCTTCCCGGCGAGATCGGCCGGGAGTGATGCCATATCGCCGGTGCCAAGGTCAGATGGGGCGTCGCTGCCCTCAAGATAGCGCCAGCCCTGATGCGCCCGCTTGGGACGCGGCTGGACCAGGATCAGCTCGGGCGCGAGATGGATTGCGACGCGGCCACCTTCAGCTTCGCCAACGCGCAGGATCGGCGAACGCCCGACCAGCTGGTGCTTGATGATCCAGAACAGCGACCCGCCCTCCGCTCCTTCCGAAGCGATCTCCTCATGCCGTTTGGGCATATAGCGCGTCGTCAGAAACGCCGTCGGGCCGTGCGCGGCGCGCAGGGCAAGGCGTTCGCGCAGATAGTCGACGCTGTCGCAGCCAAAGGCGACCTTGGTGAGATGAAGCGGCACGCGTGCCATCTGGGCACAAAGCGCGGCGTGTTCAACCTATCCGGTAAGGCCGCTCGCACTGGCAAGGCCGAGAAAGACGAGGAAGCCCATCGAATCGGTGGTCATGGTCACGAACACAGATGATGCGACCGCGGGATCTGCGCGGAATCGCGCGAGGGTAAGCGGTACCAGCACCCCCGCGGCTCCCGCGATGACGATGTTGGCGAGCATCGCCGTGGCGATCACCCCGCCGAGCAGCGCGTTCTGGAAGACGAGGCCGACGCCGCTGCCCAGCACCGCCGCGATTGTGACGCCATTCAGGAACGCCACCTGAATCTCGCGTCGGATCGCCCGCAACGTATTGGACTGGGTGAGCTGGTTGGTGGCGAGCGCACGCACCGTCACCGCCATCGTCTGGGTGCCGGCATTGCCGCCGACCCCCGCGACGATCGGCATCAGCGCGGCGAGCGTCACCATTTTGGCGATCGTGCCCTCGAACATCCCGATGATCGTCGCGGCGACCATCGCAGTGCCGAGATTGGCGACCAGCCAGCGGACGCGCATCCGATAGGTATCGACCACGGGCTCGTTGATGTCGCCTTCGCCTGCGCCCGACAGCAGCAATGCATCCTCGCCCGCTTCCTCGGAGATGATGTGGACGACATCGTCGACCGTGATCATGCCGACCAGCCGCCCGCTGTCATCGACCACGGCCGCAGAGATCAGCGCGTATTTCTGGAAGATCAGCGCGACCTCTTCCTGATCCATCCCGACGGGGATCAGCGTCTGCTCGCGTTTCATGACGTCACCCATCGCCACCGAACGTGGGGTCCGCAGGATCCAGGACAGCGCGCAGGTGCCGACCGGCTTGTGCCCGGGATCGACGATGAAGATTTCCCAGAAGTCGGTCGCCAGCTCCTCTTCGCCGCGCAGGTAATCGAGCACGTCGCCGACGCTCCAATGCTCGGGCACCGCGATCAGCTCGCGCTGCATCAGGCGGCCGGCGGATTCCTCGGGATAGGACAGCGCTTCCTCGATCGCGGCGCGATCGTCGGGGTCGAGGGCGCGCAGCACCGCGCGCTGATCCTCTTCCTCCATGTCCTCGATGATCGCGACGGCGTCGTCGGTATCGAGCTCGGCGGCGATGTCGGCGACCTCGTGCGGGTCGAGCGCGTCGATCAGCTCGTCGCGCACCCAATCGTTCATCTCGGCGAGCACATCGCCGTCGATCAGCCCCACGATCGCGGCGGCGAGTGACTGGCGCTGCTCGGCCGGGGTCAGCTCGACCAGATCGGCGATATCGGCGGGATGGAGCGGCTCGACCTTCTCGCGAACGGCTTCGACTTCGCCGGCCTCGACCAGATCGAGCACGGTCCGGACGAAATCGTGGCTGAGGTGCTCGTGCGAGTCGCGGGGCGCGGAATCGGGCGCGGTGGTCTCGGTCTCGTCGGTCATCGAGCCTTCCCCTGCTTCGCGCCTGCGCCCCCTCTAACGCGGTCGAATCGTGCTGCCAATCCGGGGCGGTGACGGTTTGGAAACCCGCTCCCGACGCATGACCGCGCCAGTCCGCTCCTCTACACCGGTTTGCAACCGGGCGCACACATGCCTAGTTGACGCGCGACACGTCATTTTCTGGAGTTGTGTTTCAAATGGCCGATCTTCCCACCCGCCTCGTAATGACGCTCGACACCGGTGAGGTGCACATCAAGCTGCGCCCCGACCTCGCGCCCAAGCATGTCGAACGGATCGCCAAGCTCGCCGACAGCGGTTTCTATGACGGCGTGGTGTTCCACCGCGTGATCGACGGATTCATGGC
>CAZBYE010000375.1:0-2300 GCA_964496045.1 uncultured Stakelama sp. | reverse complement strand
ATCGCCCCAGTCGACCCCCAGGTCCAGGCTGGCGGTGGCGACCAGCGCGCGCAGCCGGCCATCGGCCATCGCCTGTTCGGCGCGCTGACGCGCTTCGAGGCTCAGGCTGCCATGGTGCACCCCGATCGGCAGCTTGAGGTCGTTCACCTTCCACAAATTCTGGAACACCAGCTCGGCCAGACCGCGCGTGTTGCAGAAGACAATCGTCGTCTTGTGCGTCTCGATCTCCGCCATCACCTGCGGGATCGCATAAAGGCCCGAATGGCCCGCCCACGGCACACGCCCCTCGGGCAGCAGGATCGCGATGTCGGGATCGGCGCCCTTCTCCCCCCGCACCAGCTCGACCGCATCGATCTCGCCATGCGGCGCGAGCCAGGCGCGATAGCCGTCGGGATCGGCTACCGTCGCCGACAGTGCGACGCGGCGCATGCCGGGCGCCAGCGTCTGCAGCCGCGCCAATGCCAGCGCCAGCAGGTCGCCGCGCTTGCCGGTGGCAAAGGCATGGACCTCGTCCACCACCACCGTCTTCAGCCCCGCGAACATCAGGAAACTGTCCTCGTACGACAGCAACAGGCTCAGCGATTCGGGCGTGGTCAGCAGGATCTGCGGCGGCCGCGCGCGCTGGCGCATCTTCTTTTCGTGCGGGGTGTCGCCGGTGCGCGTCTCGACCCGGATGTCGAGTCCCATCTCCTCGATCGGGGTCAGCAGATTGCGCTGCACGTCCACCGCCAATGCCTTGAGCGGCGAGATATAGAGCGTGTGAAGCCCCTCGCCGGGCTGTTCGATCAGCTCGGTCAGCGTCGGCAGGAACCCGGCCAGCGTCTTGCCCGCCCCCGTCGCCGCGACCAGCAGCGCGTGCCGCCCCGCGCGCCCCGCCGCGAGCATGTCGAGCTGATGCCGCCGCGGCGTCCAGCCGCGCGACGCGAACCATTGCGCAAGAACTTCAGGGAGTTCGCTCATTCGCCTCATATAGTCATCGCGGCTACGCGCCCGCCACCGATTGCGCTAAGCCCGCGCGCGATGACGCTGTTCGCCTATGTTCTCGCCGCCTTTGCCGAGATTGCCGGATGCTTCGCCTTCTGGGCGTGGCTGCGGCTCGACAAGTCGCCACTGTGGCTGATCCCCGGCGTGGCCGCGCTGATCGTCTTCGCCTGGGCGCTGACGCTGATCGAGACCAGCCATGCCGGGCGCGCCTATGCCGCCTATGGCGGGATCTACATCACCGCCGCGATCGCCTGGCTATGGGCGGTCGAGGGCGCGCGGCCCGACCGCTGGGACGTAATCGGCGGCGCGGTCGCGCTGCTCGGCACCGCGATCATCCTGTTCGGGCCGAGGGGGACGAATGCCTGACATCCGTAACATCGTCATCCTCACCGGCGCGGGCGTGTCGGCGGAATCCGGCGTCGCCACCTTCCGTGGCCCCGGCGGCCTTTGGGAGGGACATCGCGTCGAGGATGTCTGCACACCCGAAGCACTCGCGCACGATCCGGTGCTGGTCCACCGCTTCTACGACGAACGCCGCGCGAAGCTGACGGCCGTCGCGCCCAATGCCGCGCATCACGCGCTTGCCCGGCTCGACGCGGCGTGGCCCGGCGAACTACTGCTGGTCACGCAGAATGTCGATGATCTGCACGAGCGCGCAGGCTCCAAACGCCTGATCCACATGCACGGCGAGCTCAACTCCGCGCTCTGCGCCGAGTGCGATGCGCGCAAGCCGTGGACCGACAGCCTGCCGCCGCGCACCCGCTGCGCCACCTGCGGCGCACCGTCGCTTCGCCCCGACATCGTCTTCTTCGGCGAGATGCCCTATCAAATGGAGGCGATCGATGCCGCCATTTCCCGCGCCGACCTGTTCGTGTCGATCGGCACCTCGGGCGCGGTCTATCCCGCCGCGGGCTTTGTGCGCGCCGCACGCTATCACGGTGCCGACACGCTCGAACTCAACCTCGACCGCTCCGAAGGCAGCGCATGGTTCGGGGAAAGCCGCCTCGGCCCGGCGGGCACGCTCGTCCCTGAGTGGGTGGACTCGCTGCTCGGCTGAACTACTCGACCCAGTCCAGCCCGATATCGCGATACAAAGTGCGATCGTCCTCCCAGCCCGGCCGCACCTTGACGTGCAGATAGAGGTGGACCTTGACCCCCATCAGCCGGGCCAGTTCGGCCCGGGCCCGCGCGCCGATCTCCTTGATCCGGCTGCCCCCCTTGCCCAGCACGATCGCACGCTGCGTCTCGCGCCCGACCAGGATCTGCTGGTGGATCTCGACCGACCCGTCCTCGCGCTCCTTATACTGCTCGGTCTC
>CAZBYE010000374.1:0-2356 GCA_964496045.1 uncultured Stakelama sp. | reverse complement strand
GTGATGCCCTTGTCGATCACCAGCCCCTCGACCTGATGGAACATCGGGGTGTGGGTGGCGTCGCTATCCGAGCGATAGGTGCGGCCGGGCGCGATGATCCGCACCGGCTTCTGCCCGCCCGCCGCCTTCATCGCGCGGATCTGCACAGGCGAGGTGTGCGTGCGCAGCACCATCGGGCTTTCGTGCTCACCCGCGAGATAGAAGGTGTCGTGCATCGCGCGCGCGGGATGCGTCTCGGGAATGTTGAGCGCGGTGAAATTGTGCCAGTCGTCCTCGATCTCCGGCCCGGTGGCGACCGCGAAGCCCAGGTCCGCGAAGATCTCGGCCAGCTCGTCCATCACCTGGCTGACCGGATGGACGCTGCCTGCGGGCACGGTGTCGGCGGGCAGGGTCATGTCGAGCGTCTCGGCGGCGAGCTTCGCTGCGAGCGCCGAACCCTCCAGCGCTGCCTTGCGCACGGCGATCGCGTCGGTCACCGCCTCGCGCAGCGCGTGGATGCGCGGGCCGGTCTCCTGCCGCTCCTCGGGCGACATGCCGCCGAGCGTCTTGAGCAGGCCGGTGACGGCGCCCTGCTTGCCGAGCGCATGGACGCGTACCGCGTCGAGCGCATCGACGCCGGACGAGGCGTCGATCGAGGCGAGGAGTTCGGCCCTGAGTTGGTCGAGATCGGTGGTCAATGTCTTACTCCGTCATCCCGTGCGGACGGGATTCCATTCCCTGCGGCTCGAAGCCCAGCCCGATGGCGAGGTCAACCCATTGCGGGTTGCTTTGCTCGATCAGGTTCAGTTTCCAGTCGCGATTCCATTTCTTGATCCGCTTTTCGCGCAGAATCGCGGATTCCATTTCGCCATGCTGTTCGTACCCGACGAGCTTCAGCGCGTTATGCTTGCTTGCGAAGCCCTTCGTGATGCCTTCGCGATGCTTGTGGAGACGCCCGAGCAGGTCCGAAGTCACGCCGACATAGAGCGTTCCGGCGCGTCCGCTCGCAAGAATGTAGACGCACGGCTGCTTCTCCATTCCACTCTCCCCTCATCGTCATTCCCGCGAAGGCGGGAATCCATTCCTCCTGCATTCTCGAAAGAGCCGCACCACCAGCCACAATGGATCCCCGCCTACGCGGGGATGACGAACTGAAATGTTGGTCCCTCGATCAAACCCGGCTTCCGAACAGCGCCGCGCCGAACGCGACGAAGATTCCGCCGGTGATGCGGTTGAACAGGCGCTGACGGTTGGCCGGGGCGAGCCAGGCGGCAAGCGAGCGGCCGCCGAACGCGTAGACGGAGTACCAGAAGGTCTCGATCACGATGAAGCTCGCCACCAGGATCGCGAGCTGCGGCGCGAACGGCTTGCCCGTGTCGAGGAACTGCGGGAACAGCGCGCCGGCAAAGACGATCAGCTTGGGGTTGGCGAAGCCGGTGCCGAGCCCGGTCGCGTACAGCGCACGCAGCGAGGGCGGGGCGGGCTTTTCGGCATTGGGGTCGCTGTCGGCGACGGGTGCGCGCCACGCCTTGATGCCGAGCCAGATCAGATAGGCGACGCCGGCATAGCGCAGCATGTCGAACAGCATCGGCGACGCCTTGAGCAGCGCGCCAAGCCCCGCGGCGGAAGCGAACAGGCAGGTGAGGACGGCGGTCATCAGCCCGGCCATCGACGCGACCGAGCGGCGCACGCCGTGATGGATGCTCTGGGCCATGACGTGCAGCATGTTCGGCCCCGGCGTCGCGGCGATCAGGAACACGGCGGTGACATAGAGCCACCAGGTCTGGAGCGTCATGGTCTTCTCCTTCTGTGCCGTCACTTCCCGCGGGAACGACGATGGGGCCTTTGGAAGCATCCCGAAACCAAAAAGGGCGCCGGTGTCTCCACCGGCGCCCCATTTGTTCGGTCGCTACAGATCGCCTCAGGCGGCCTGGGGCAGAGCCGCCTTCGCCTGCGCGATGATGGCGGTAAACGCCTCACCCTCGTGCATGGCGATGTCGGCCAGGACCTTCCGGTCCAGTTCGATCCCCGCCAGCTTCAGGCCATGCATGAACTGCGAATAGGTCAGGCCTTCCGCACGGACGCCGGCGTTGATGCGCTGGATCCAGAGTGCGCGGAAGCTGCGCTTCTTAACCTTGCGGTCGCGATACGCATACTGGCCAGCCTTTTCGACGGCCTGGCGCGCGATGCGGATGGTGTTCTTGCGACGGCCATAATAGCCCTTCGCCTGATCCAAAATCCGCTTATGCTTCGCCTTGGTGGTTACACCGCGTTTGACACGTGCCATGGTCTATTCCTTACTTCAGGCCGTACGGCGCCCAGAGGCGCACATGGCCGGCATCAGCTTCGGACAGGACCGACGTGCCGCGGTTGGTGC
>CAZBYE010000373.1:0-2465 GCA_964496045.1 uncultured Stakelama sp. | reverse complement strand
GAAGACGTGTTGATGGCGCGCAATGGTCCGTCCGCTGCGAACCGGGAGCAGAAATGATGAAACTCGGCCGCCTCAACCATATCGGCGTGGCGACGCCTTCGATCGAGGCGTCGGTCGCGTTCTGGCGTGACGTGATGGGCGCGGAGACGATCCACACGCCGTTCGACCTGCCCGCGCAGGGGGTGAAAGTGTGCTTCGTCGATACGCCCAATACGCAGATCGAGCTGATCGAGCCGCTGGGCGAGAACTCGCCGATCCATGGCTTCCTCGCGAAGAACCCGGCGGGCGGGCAGCATCATGTCTGCTATGAGGTGCCCGATATCCACGAAGCCAAGGCGTGGTTCGAGGCCAAGGGCGCGAAGGTGCTGGGCGAACCGCGCATCGGCGCGCATGGAACGCTGATCTTCTTCGTGCACCCCAAGGATATGGGCGGCGTGCTGACTGAGATCATGGAATCGCCGCGTGATGATCTGCACTGACGTCCCCCGCCGTGATGAAGGGTTTTGAGAGTATGAGCGAAGACACCGTCCTCTACGCACTCGACAACGGCGTCGCGACGCTGCGGCTCAACCGGCCCGATCGGCTCAATGCGGTGACCGGCGAGATGCTCGATCTGATCCGCGCCTCGCTGCTGCGTGCGGTGAACGAGGGCGCGCGGGCGGTGCTGCTGACCGGGGAGGGGCGGGCGTTCTGCTCTGGCGCCGATCTGGTCGGGCGGATGGACGGCAAGCCGATCGATCCCTCCGACAATCTCGAATTCCACTACAACCCGCTGGCCGAGACGCTGTCGAAGCTGCCGATTCCGGTCGTGACCGCGATCAATGGCCCGGCGGCGGGTGCGGGCGTGGGCATCGCGCTTGCGGGCGATATCGTCGTCATGGCGAAGTCCGCCTATCTGCTGCTCGCCTTCAGCAATATCGGACTGGTGCCCGATTGCGGGGCAACCTGGCTGGTCGCCAAGTCGGCGGGCCGCGCCAAGGCGCTGGAGATGGCGCTGCTCGGCGAGAAGATGAGCGCGGACGACGCGAAGGACGCCGGGCTGGTTGCGCGTGTGGCTGAGGACGACGCGCTGCTGGCGACAGCCGGCGAGATCGCCGCGAAGCTCGCCGCCAAGCCGACCGTCGCACTCGGCCTGATCCGCGCGCAGGTGAAGGCCGCCCTCAATTCGACGCTGTCGGAATCGCTGAGCGTTGAGGCGCAGAACCAGCGCGCCGCGGGCAAGACCGAGGATTTTCGCGAGGGCGTGATCGCGTTCCTGCAGAAGCGGCCGCCGGAGTTCAAGGGTCGGTGACCATCGCCTATTATCTGTCCCACCCGCAGGTGCAGGTCGATCCCGCGGTGCCGGTGCCCGAATGGGGCCTGTCCGATGCCGGTCGTGCGCGGCTGGCGGCGCTGGCCGGTGCCGGCTGGCTGACGACGGTGCGGCGGATCGTGTCGAGCGACGAGCGCAAGGCGATCGAGACGGCGGAGGCGCTCGCGCCGATGACCGACGGGGCGGGGCTCGAGATATTGCCCGGCTTTCACGAGAATGACCGGTCGGCGACCGGCTTCCTGCCGCCCGCCGAGTTCGAGGCGACGGCCGAGGCCTTTTTCGCTGCGCCTGATCAGTCGGTGCGCGGGTGGGAGCGGGCGGTCGACGCGCAGGCGCGGATCGTCGGCGCGGTCGATGCGGTGCTGGCGGAGGAGGGCGCTCCGGTGCTGTTCGTCGGCCATGGCGGCGTCGGCACGTTGCTCAAATGCCATGTGAAGGGCGAGCCGATCGCCCGCTCAGCTGATCAGGCTGCGGAGGGCGGCCATCCCGGCGGGGGCAATGTCCACGCCTTTTCCATTGCGGAGCGCCGCCATCTGTTCGGATGGACCGCGCTCGAACAGGTAGCATCATGACCGACAAGCCCGATCTCGACGCGTGGAAGGCGCTTTCCGACAAGGAAGTGAAGGGCCGCGACCTGACCTGGCGCACGCCCGAGGGGATCGACGTCAAGCCGCTCTACACAGCGGAGGACGTGACCGTGGATCCCGGCCTGCCCGGCTTCGCGCCATTCACGCGCGGCGTGCGCGGATCGATGTATGCGGGGCGTCCCTGGACGATCCGGCAATATGCCGGCTTCTCGACCGCTGAGGAATCGAACGCCTTCTATCGCCGTAACCTCGCCGCCGGGCAGAAGGGGCTGAGCGTCGCGTTCGATCTGGCGACGCACCGTGGTTATGACAGCGATCATCCGCGCGTGCCGGGCGATGTCGGTAAGGCGGGCGTCGCGATCGACAGCGTCGAGGACATGAAGATCCTGTTCGACGGCATCCCGCTCGGCGAGATGTCGGTCAGCATGACGATGAACGGCGCGGTGATCCCAATCCTCGCCTTCTTCATCGTCGCGGGCGAGGAACAGGGCGTGCCGCGCGCGCAGCTCGACGGGACCATCCAGAACGACATCCTCAAGGAGTTCATGGTCCGCAACACCTACATC
>CAZBYE010000372.1:0-2469 GCA_964496045.1 uncultured Stakelama sp. | reverse complement strand
CGCACTGCGGCTCGGTCAGGTTCATCGTGCCGCCCCATTCGCCCGAGATCATCTTGGGGACGTATTTGGCTTGCTGTTCCGGGCTGCCCTTGACCAGCAGCGAGGCGATCGCGCCGTGGGTGAGGCCGGGGTACATGGCGAAGGCCATGTTGGATGAGATCATGAATTCCTGAAACGCGGTCGAGACGACATGCGGCATGCCCTGCCCGCCGAATTCCTCGGGCGCGGACAGCGTGCCCCAGCCGCTTTCGACGAACCGGGCATAGGCTTCCTTGAAGCCGTCCGGCGTGGTGACGCTGCCGTCGGGGTTACGCTTGCAGCCCTGCTGGTCGCCCGAAAGGTTGATCGGGAACAGCACTTCGGCGACGAACTTGCCGCCCTCTTCCAGCACCGCATTGACCACATCGGGAGTCGCGGCGGCAAAGCCGGGAAGGTTGGTGTAGCGATCGATCTTCAGGACGTGATCGAGCACGAAGCGGGTATCGCGCACGGGCGGCGTATATTGCGGCATCTCTCTGTATCCTGTTCTTATTTGGCGGGAGCGGCGCGGCCTTCGAGGACCGCGACGAAATCTTCGAGCTCGACGATATGCGCGTCGATATCGACCTTCTGGCGCTCGAGCAGCTCTATGCGCGCGCGGCACTTGTCGAGCGTCACCTGATGCTGGGTGCGGCGTTCGTCGCCAAGGTCGTAGAGGTCGATCATCTCGCGAATCTCGGCGAGGCTGAACCCCACGCGCTTGCCGCGCAGGATCCAGGCGAGTCGCGCGCGATCGCGGTGCGAGTAGATGCGGGCAAGTCCGCGCCGTTCGGGCGCGATCAGGCCTTCATCCTCGTAGAAGCGCAGCGCCCGCGCCGTCACCTCGAACTCGGCACAAAGATCCGAGATCGAAAAGCTCTCTTTTTCGGGCCGGGCTTCGGTCGGAGCGAAGCTGGCTACATGCTTCATGGTCGTTGCCATGCCCCATGCTTACGCCGACCTTACGTTAACGTCAATCGCCGCAGAGGCGCTTTCCTTCGGCGCTGCGCAGTGCCCGCGCTTCGGCGGCGGATCCGCTGAGCCGTTCGGCGTCGAGCGCGGCGAAGGACGCACGCGGGCCGCAGAATTTGGCGCACCCGGGCGGGATGTTGGCGGGGAAGCGGATATGCTCGCCATCGAAGCGCGCGTCGAACGAACAGGTGATGCCGCCCTTGCCCGTAAGCGTCACCGCCAGCGTCTCGCCCGATCGCGTGACCGTGCCGGTGCCGGTGCAGGACAGGCCGTCGCCATAGTCGACGAACGCACCAATGCGGTAGCTATCGCCCTTCGGAACGACACAGACCCGGTCGGTGTCGCGCGCATAGAGGCCGGTGAGGTCGGTGTCCTCGGGGTTGCGGACGAGGCCGCGCTCGACCGCGGCGGATTCGAGGTCCTGGGGTGTGGCGGACTGGTTGCCGGTCCCGCCGCCCGAACAGGCCGCGAGCAACAGGAATAGTGCCGCAGCGGCACGCTTCATGCGTCGCGCACCAGCGCGCCTTTCTCGATCCGCCGGAAAAAGCAGCTGCGTTCGCCCGTGTGACAGGCGGGACCGGCGGCATCGACCTTGAGCCACAGCGCGTCCTGGTCGCAGTCGATCCGAGCCTCGACCACGCGCAGCACATTGCCCGAGCTCTCGCCCTTCTTCCACAACCGTCCCTTGCTACGCGACCAGAACCACGCCTCGCCGCTCTCGAGCGTCTTCGCCAGCGCGTCGGCGTTCATATGCGCGAGCATGAGCAGTTCGCCCGTCGCGGCATCGGTGGCGACAGCGGTGATGAGGCCGTTGGCGTCGTATTTGGGGTTGAGGGCGAGCGTGGAGTCGCGGGGGTCGGTCATGGAGGCGTGTTAGCTCGCACGCCCCTCCCCGTCACCCCGGCCTTGTGCCGGGGTCCACCGGGAGGCGAGTCCTGGATATGAGGCTCAGTGGCATTGCCTCGGGGCACCGTCGATCCCGGCACAAGGCCGGGATGACGAAGGGGGCCCGGGATGACGGCGGCGGCGGATGGCAGAGGGACGAACGGAACGGCCGCGGCAGGTTTCCCCGCCGCGGCCGTCCCTGATCGCATCGGCTCGCTCAGGCGAGGTCGAAGCGGTCGGCGTTCATCACCTTGGTCCAGGCTGCGACGAAGTCCTTGACGAACTTCTCCTCATGCCCGGCCTCGGCATAGACTTCGGCGACCGCACGCAGTTCCGAGTTCGAACCGAAGATCAGGTCAGCACGGCTGGCGCGCCAGGTCTCGCCGCCGCCGGTGCGGTCGGTCGCGACATATTCTTCATCATCCGAGCCATCGACGACCTTCCAGACATTGGTCATGTCGAGCAGGTTGACGAAGAAGTCGTTGGTGAGCGCCTCCGGGCGCTTGGTGAAGTGGCCATGGCCGCGCTCGCCGTGGTTGGCGCCGAGCACGCGCAGGCCGCCGATCAGCACGGTCATTTCCGGCACCGACAGGC
>CAZBYE010000371.1:0-2527 GCA_964496045.1 uncultured Stakelama sp. | reverse complement strand
CGAGGCGGCGCAGGGGGCGGACGATGGTGCGCGCGAGGAAGAGCGACAGGAAGATCGACAAAGCCATCACCACCGCCAGCACGAGGCTGAGCCGGAAGCGTTCGATCCGTACCGTCTGGGTGATCTCGCGGGCATTGTCCGTCGTGAACACCACCCCCTCCGGGCCATAGGAGGCGGCGGCGGTGATTACGGGCGTACGGTCGGGCGCGCGCCACACGCTCGCGCTCGCTTCGCCGGTGCGCAGCGCCTGGGCGAGATCGGGCCAGTCGAGGCCCTTGTCCGCCGCACGCTCGCGGAACTGTGGTGCACGGTCGGCACCCGCGACGGTGTCGATCGCCGCGTCGAGGAACCGCGCGGCGCTCTGGCCCCAGGGATCCTTGTCCGGATCGCGCAGCACCACATTGTGCAGTCCCATCGTGCGCGTATCGAGCGTCACATGGCCCGTGCGATCGTAGAGTCGGATGCGCAGGCCTGCTTCGGTCGCGACGCGCAGGATCAGTGCGTTGCGGTCCTTGGGCGGGGTCATCGCCACCGCCTGTGCGATCAGCCGTGCTTCACGGCTTGCCTGCGCGACCTGATCGTCGACGATCCGCGCGCGGAAGCTGTCGAGATAGAAGAAGCCGCCCGCCAGCATCGCCAGCGCGAAGATGTTGACCGCGAGGATGCGCGGCGTGAGGCTGACCCGGCCCGACCAGCGCAGCGAAAGATCGCGGTCGTCGCGCGTGCCGCGATTACTCGTCAGAGAATCGGTAGCCGGCGCCATAGAGCGTCTCGATGGCGTCGAATTCGGGATCGACCTGACGGAATTTGCGGCGAACGCGCTTGATGTGGCTGTCGATGGTACGGTCATCGACATAGATATCGTCCTGATACGCTGCATCCATCAGCTGGTTGCGCGTTTTGACGATGCCGGGCCGTTGCGCGAGCGTTTCGAGGATCAGGAATTCGGTGACGGTCAGCGTCACATTGCCGCCATCCCATGTCACTTTGTGCCGCGCCGGGTCCATCGCCAGCCGGCCGCGTTCGATCACCGGCTGCGGCTCCTCCGCGGTCTCGGCATCGGCGGGGGCCGCCAATGCCTCGGTCCGTCGCAGGATCGCGCGGATGCGGGCGATCAGCAGCCGCTGGCTGAACGGCTTGGCGATATAGTCGTCTGCGCCCATCGCCAGGCCCAGTGCTTCGTCGAGCTCATCGTCCTTGCTGGTCAGGAAGATCACCGGCGTGGTCAGCTTTTCACGCAGGCGGCGCAGCAGTTCGAGCCCGTCGAGCTTCGGCATCTTGATATCGAGCACCGCGAGGTCGGGCGGGTTCTCAAGCAGCGCCTTCAGCGCGGTCTCTCCATCCGAATAGACGCGCGTCACAAAGCCCTCGGCCTGCAGCGCGATCGAGACCGAGGTCAGGATGTTCCGGTCGTCGTCAACCAGTGCGATCGTTGCGGTCATGGCGGGTGGCGTAGCTCAATGCTTGCTGCCACTCAATCGTGCGGATGTCGGGACGGCAACGAAACATTCCCGGCGGCTGCCAACGTTGTCGGCGGGAAGGAGCGTTCTGGTCAACGTTGTCGGGAGGATTGTGGGGGGCGATTGGAACGATGACACCGGTTACTGGCATTGACCCCCCTTTTGGCTGCTGCCTATGCGCGACTCTGATTTCAGATGACACGATCTCTGGACCCACTGCAGGCCCGGGGACGACGAGGAGATTACATCGTGACCGACCGCACGCCGGCAATCGGCATCGACGCCCTGGGCGTCGGCGCTGGCGCAACCATTCACTGGAACCTGCTGACCGCGCCGCTGGTGGAACATGCCGTACAGCGTGGCGAGGGCCGGCTGGCGAAGGACGGGCCGCTGGTGGTCGCCACCGGTAAGCACACCGGGCGCAGCGCGAAGGACAAGTTCACCGTCCGCGACGCCGAGACCGAAAGCAATGTGTGGTGGGGTGACACCAATCGCGGCATGACGCCCGAGCATTTCGCAGCGCTCAAGGCCGATTTCCTCGCGCATCTGGGCGCCAAGGATACGCTGTTCGTGCAGGACCTGTACGGCGGCTCGCAGCCCGAGCATCGCGTCAACGTCCGCGTCGTCAATGAATTCGCCTGGCACAGCCTGTTCATCCGTACGTTGCTGGTGCGGCCTGAGGCGGCTGCGCTGCCCGGCTTCCAGCCCGAGTACACGATCATTGACCTGCCAAGCTTCCGTGCAGATCCGGCGAAGCATGGCACGCGCAGCGAGACGGTGATCGCGGTCAATCTGACTGAGAAACTGATCCTGATCGGCGGCACTGCCTATGCCGGCGAGATGAAGAAGAGCGTGTTCGGCCTGCTGAACTATCTGCTGCCGGTCGACGGCATCATGCCGATGCACTGTTCGGCCAATATCGGCCCGAACGGCGATACCGCGGTGTTCTTCGGCCTCAGCGGCACGGGCAAGACCACGCTGTCGGCGGACGCCAGCCGCACGCTGATCGGCGATGACGAGCATGGCTGGTCGGATACCGCGGTCTTCAACTTCGAGGGCGGCTGCTA
>CAZBYE010000370.1:0-2541 GCA_964496045.1 uncultured Stakelama sp. | reverse complement strand
TGCTCGACATCGCCCAGGCGCTGAACGTGCCGGTGGCGTTTTTCTTTGATGGGCTCGGCCCGGCGTTCGACGGCAAAGTGGCGGAAGATCCGGCGGATGGCCTGGGGTTCGACACCATGGCCACGCCCGAGGGCCTGCAATTGATGACCCTGTTCGGCGCGATCAAAAGTCCGCGCGTCCGTCGCCGCGTTGTTGAACTCGTTCGCGCGCTGGCCGAAGAGGATTTCGCCAACGACACCGTCGATGCCGGCGATATCGGTGCCGGGCACCAGGTGACCGCGATCTATGAGGTGGTACCGGCAGGCGCCAGGGGCTGGCTGCCCGAACGCCGCTACGACGCCAACCGCCCCGCCGCTCCGGCCGCCGGCAAGGGCAGCGAGCTCGCCCATGTCCGCCTGCGCTACAAGCTTCCCGGCGAAACCGCCTCGAAGCTGATCGAGCGGCCGATCCCGGCCTCGCTGCTGCGCTCCGCCACTGCCCCCACCGGCGACATGGCCTTTGCCTGCGCGGTCGCCGCGTTCGGGCAGAAACTGCGCGGCGACAAATATCTCGGCCGCTACAGCTTCGCCGATATCCGCAGCCTCGCGGGAACGCCGCAGGGCTATTGGCGCAACGAGTTCCTCAAGCTGGCTCAGCTTGCCGCAGCCCAGACCGGTCCGCAGGTCGCAACGAAGGACTAGCCCGGCGCAAAGCTGCTTCCACCTTGCTTAACCATCGGATAGGTTTCGGCTTTCTGCATCGAGGCCTATCCGATGGACAGCAACGAGCAATCCCTGTCCCTCCTCCTGACCGATACCGGGCTGGACTGGGTGACGACCACGCATCTCGTTCTGATCGCGCTGTTCGCGGTTGGCGCTGTCACGATCCTGATCTGGGGCCGTCATCTGCGCCGCAAACGGCTGGAAGCCGAGCGGGAGATCGAGGAGAATAACGAGAACGTCGAAGACGAAGCACGTCCGGAGCTTTAAACCCGCTCCGCCTCGCTCAACAGCAGCTTGTCGATCTTGTGTCCGTCCATGTCGACGATCTCGAAGCGCCAGCCCTGCTCGACAAAGCTCTCGCCTTCCTTGGGCAGGCGCTTGAGCACTGCCAGCGCAAGTCCCGCGACCGTCGCATAGTCACGGTCCTCGGGCAGATCGATCCCGATCCGCTCCGCCAGCGCATCGGCGGCAAGCTGGCCCGAGACGAGCAGCGAGCCGTCGTCGCGCACCACGATCGACGGGCTGTCGCCCGCATCGGTGTCGGACACGAACTCGCCCGCGATCGCCGCAAGCAGGTCGGCGGGGGTCACAATCCCTTCGAAATGCCCGTATTCGTCATGGACGAAGCCCATCGGCACCGCGGCACGGCGCAGCGCGCTGAGCGCGTCCATCGCATCGACCTGATCGGGCAGCACCGGCGCCGTATGCATCAACGCGCGCAGGTCGAGCGGCTGGCCAAGGATCAGCGCCGTCACGACGTCACGCGCCTGCACCACGCCAACCACCGCATCGACCGATCCCTCGGCGACCGGCAACCTTGTATGCGGCGTCTCGGCAAGCAGCTTGCGGATCGCGGTCTCGTCCAGATTGGCGTCGATCCAGTCGACCTCGGTCCGTGGCGTCATCACCTCGCGCACCGGCCGGTCGGCAAGCCGCACCACGCCCGAGATGATCGAGCGCTCATGCTCCTCGATCACGCCCGAATGCGTCGCCTCGGCGACCAGCATGTGCAGTTCCTCGGCGGTGACGCGATTCTCCGATTCGCGGTTCATGCCCAGCAGGCGGAATACCAAAGCGCTGCTCTGATCGAGCACCCACACCACCGGCGCGGTGATCCGCGACAGCCACAGCATCGGAGTCGCCACCAGCACCGCGATCGGCTCGGGCGATCGCAGCGCGAACTGCTTGGGCACCAGTTCGCCGACGATCAGCGAAGCATAGGTGGTCAGCGCGATGACGATCGCGAAGCCGATCGTCTCGGCGGTCTCATGATCGACGCCCCACGCCTCGATTCGCGCGCCGGTGGGCGTACCGAGGCTGGCGCCCGAATAGGCGCCGGCGATGATGCCGATCAGCGTGATGCCGATCTGGACGGTCGACAGGAACTTGCCGGGGTCGGCGGCGAGGTCGATCGCGGTGCGCGCGCCGCGCTTGCCCGCACGCACCATCGCCTCGAGCCGCGCCTTGCGCGCGGAGACGATCGCGAGTTCGGACATGGCGAACACACCGTTCAGCGCGACCAGCGCCAGGATGATCGCGACGTCGATCCAGGGAAATGGGGGAAGTGGGTCCATTGGCCTGCGGCCTCATAGCCATATTCAGGTGGGTTTCACAATGGCGCGCGCATTGGCGGCTCGATGCGAAGGCGGAACAACACCGCTTTCGGATGATTTTGTTGGCGTAGAACAGACCTGGAGGACCCCATGCGTAACTGGCCCCTTATCCCCGCAATCGCCGCGATGGCGCTGACCAGCGCCTGCGTCACCGATCCGGTGACCGGCGAGCAGCGCATGTCGAAGACCGGCATCGGCGCGATCGGTGGCGCGCTGGGCGGCTACCT
>CAZBYE010000369.1:0-2582 GCA_964496045.1 uncultured Stakelama sp. | reverse complement strand
CTCGCCCGTCGTCGAGCGTCAGCGCCTCGATATAACCGTCCTCGGGATTGAGGCGAGCCTGCGCGACCTTCCCCTCGATCCGGGTGACGCCCGATGCTTCGGCCCGGCCGCGCAGAAAACGGGCGTAGAGCGATGCGTCGAAATGCACGGCGTGGTTGACCGGCCCGTGTCGCGTCGCCGGCGCGAAACGCCCATCGCGCGCTGCCATCGCCTCAAGATTATACTCGGAATGGTCGCGGTCGCCGCCCGCCGCGACGTGCCGCAGCCAGAAATGGTGGAAATGGATCCCCGACATTTCGACGCCGAAATAGCCGAAGTGATGGAAATAGCGGTTGTCCGCGCCACCCCAGCCGTCGAACTGGATGCCGAGCTTGATCGATCCGCTGGTCTCGCGAAGGAATTCGTCGGGATCGATGCGCAGATAGCGGTTGAAGTCGAGGATCGGCGGCACGGTCGCCTCGCCGACACCGACCGTTCCGATCGCCTCGGATTCGACCAGGGTGATACTGTGGCTTTGCCCCGCGAGGGCACGGCCCAGCATCGCGGCGGTCATCCACCCGGCGCTGCCACCGCCGACGATGACGATACGGCGTACTGGCCGCGTTCTCGCACTGGTGGCGCGCGCGCTCAACGCCCGCCGCTCCGAATTCGTGCCAGCGCCTGCGCGTGCGTCTCCATGCCCCGCACGTCGGCGGCGATCGCGCGAAGCTGGCGCTGGAACTCGACCATCAGGGTCTGATCGTCCACCAGCATCGCCTGCGGATCGAAACTGCGCGGCACGACGCCGTGCCCGGCCATGCACAGCGCCCAGCTATCTTCATTGTGCGCTTCATGATTGCCATGCGCAAACATCCCCCGCCCCGCGAACAGGTCGATCTTCGACGCCAGCTCGGGAGAAACCCGCTCGGCGCGGGCGCGATCCCAAAAGGGTTCACCCTGACGAGCGTTGAGGCGGAAATGCTGCGCGGCGAAGTCACCCGCGCGCGCGCGCGACCCGCTCAATTCCTCGTTGTAGATATCCGCTTCCGGCATATCTGCACGATCGATCGGCCAGAGCAGAACCAGTTGCGCCACGGCAAGCTGGAGCAACAGAAGTTCGGCCCCGTCCAGCAGAGGCGCATTCCCCGCCGCGCTCCCAATCGCGACGCAGTTGGCGACCCAGGGGTGCGCGCGCCGGGTTGCGGAAAGCGTTTCAGCTTCGCCGGTTTCGAGCGGTCGTCCCGCAATCTGCGCTAGCAGTACCCGCGCGTCAGCGTCGGACAGACGGCCGCTGTCATAGGCGATCTCGCCCGCCAGCCGATCGCCGAGCGGCATGAGAGTCGCCCAGCCCGCGGAATGCGCGACTACCAGGCTGTAGAGCGGAAGCGGGTCAAGCGGCGTTGCGGAACCGCGGATCAGCCGGTCGCAAGGGATCACCTCCTCCACCGATCCTATCGGATCCATACACCCGATCAGCGCACCATCCGCATCGACGAACAGGTCCGCCGTCACGGTTCGGCCGTCAGCAAGCTCGAGCCGGTGCAGCCTGCCATCGTTCGCGAAAGGCTGCACGCCCGCGCCTGCCAGAATCGTCACCCCTGCACCCTTACAGGCCGCGCGCAGCAGTCCTGCATAGCCCGAAGCGTCGAGGTGCCAGCCATGTTTGACCGCCTGCCGGGTCGCGGGATCGCACGGTTCGCCAACCCGCCCTTCCTTCGCGGCCGCTGCGGCGAGGCAGAAATCTTCGAGCGCGACACGAAGCCCCGCCTGCCGCGCACGCGTCCAGTGCTGAACGAAGGGAAGCATCGCGAAGGGCGTTCCGGCATCGCCATAGGCATGGAGGAATGCCCGCTCCCCGTCCGACCAGCCGGCAAATTGCTGGCCCAGATTGAGCGTCGCCGATGCACCCTCGACTAGCGCCGCGTCGCCGATTCCGAGCAGCCGGTGGAACGATGTGAGGTCGGGCAATCCGACCAGCGCGGCATGCGGAGACGGCGCCTCGCCCGTGTCGATCCAGCTGGCCTGCGTTCCCAACCGCCCGAAGGCGCGAGCGATGGCGAGCGCCGCCATCGGCGCGGCAACCCCGCCGCCATAGACGACAACGCGCTCAACGGGTGCGCTCACAGAGGGGGTGCCGGGCAGTAGCGCGCGACAAACTCGGCGTGGCTCGGCGCCGAGGCCGCACCGCGCACGATCGTCGCGGCAAGCGCATCAAGGCGCTGCCTCAGGAGGTCAGCGGGCAATGCGTCGGCCAACCGGTCGGCGGCCTGCGGTTCGATCCCCTGCCCCACGAACACCGCCTGCCAGCTCGGCGGACCGAACAGGCCGTCGCGATAGGCCTGGACATGGCCGCGATGATGGAAACGGTCGATCTTGCCGGCAAGCGTGTCCGGCACATCCATCGCCGTCACATGCTCCCACAACGGTGCATCGGCATCGTTGGCGAGATAGTGGAGGATCAGGAAATCGCGGATCCGGTCATATTCGACGTCCATCACGCGGTTGAACTCGGCGGGCAGCGCAGGGTCGATGCCCTCACTCGACGGCAGCAGCGTCAGCAAATGCATGATCGCCATCTGGACGAGATAGATGCTGGTCGATTC
>CAZBYE010000368.1:0-2583 GCA_964496045.1 uncultured Stakelama sp. | reverse complement strand
CCGGTCGGTAAGATTCCGGGGGCGTTCGTTGACTATTGGATGCCGCCGCGATCCACGGGCGCGCGGCGCGCGGCATTGTGTGCCGGCGCGGTCACGCGCGCTTTCTGTGTCGGCAGCGCGGTTTGGCTGGCGATGGCGCTGTGGCCGGGCGTGAGCGTCACCCCGCATCATTTCTGGGCGATCCTGTGGTTCGGCTTCCTCGGCGCGCTGTTCCTGTCGCTGCTGGGGGTGATGACCTCGATCTGGGCCGAGAAGTTCGATCATGCCGCCGCGGTCACCAACTTCGTGGTCGCGCCGCTCGCGCTGCTGTCGGGCACCTTCTACTCGGTCGACAAGCTCGCGCCGGCGTTCCAGGCAATCAGCCACGCCAACCCGTTCTTCTACATCATCTCGGGCTTTCGCTACGGCTTCCTCGGCGTCGCCGATTCGCCGATCATGCTGGGCAGTGCAGTGATTCTGGGGCTGGACGTGGTGCTTGCGCTCGCCTGCTACGCGCTGCTTCGTTCGGGCTGGAAGACGCGGAGCTGACCAGCAGACTGAACGCGCGCTGTCAGGCGTGTTCAGCATTTCGTTCTTGGTGCGCAATTACGCCGTCTCCATCGACTGAGGAGGCGATGAGCATGCGTAAACTGATGATCGGACTCGCGCTGGCGGGCGCTTCGATGGCGGCGTTGCCGGCGGCAGCGCAGGACTGGGACGGCGGCTATCGCGACGGGCGCGGGGGCTATGGCGATCGTGGATATGGCCATCGCGGCGATTCGCTGCGTCGCGCGTCATGGATACTCGACCGCGCGATCGAGCGCGGGAGCCTGTCGCGGCGTGAGGTCCATTACTATCGCGGCGAACTGCGCCAGCTTTACCGGCTCGATGCGCATTTCCGCCGTGACGGCTATTCGCGCTGGGAGCGCGAGCAGATCAACGACCGCGCCGATCGGCTGATCCACCGGTTGCGGATGGAGCGGCGCGACGACCGTCAGCGCGACCGCTGGGACGACGATCGCCGCGACGACGATCGCTGGGACGACTAAGCGCGCACGGTGCGGGGAGAGTTTCCCGCACCGCGTCCGCGAGGTGTTGACCGCACCCCCCTTCCGCTCGTAAATCCGCGCTCCGGGCGGCCCGGTTGGGCCGCCTTTGTTGTTTCCGGAGCCTAACCCAGTTTTTTGAAGGAGGAGCAGTCAATGTCGATCACCCCACTCATGCCCGTCTACCCGCGGTGTGAAGTGCGTCCGGTGCGAGGCGAGGGCTGTTATCTGATCGGGGAACGAGGCGAGCGCTATCTGGACTTCGCTGCGGGCATTGCGGTGAACGCGCTCGGCCACGGCCATCCGCAGTTCACCAAGGCGATCGCCGATCAGGCCGCGACGCTGATGCACGTCTCGAACCTTTACGGCTCGCCGCAGGGTGAGGCGCTGGCGCAGCGTATCGTCGACAACAGCTTCGCCGACACGGTGTTCTTCACCAATTCGGGCGTCGAAGCGATCGAGTGCGCGATCAAGACCGCGCGCCGCTATCACTACGTCAACGGCAACCCGCAGCGCCACAAGCTGATCACGTTCAAGAATGCCTTTCACGGCCGTTCGATCGGCGCGATCAGCGCGACTGACCAACCCAAGATGCGTGACGGATTCGAGCCGCTGCTGCCGGGCTTCGACTATGTGAAGTTCAACGATCTCGAAGGCGCGATCGCCAAGATTGACGACGAGACCGCAGGTTTCCTGGTCGAAACGGTACAGGGCGAAGGCGGCATGACCGCCGGCACGGTCGAGTTCATCCAGGGCCTGCGCAAGGCATGCGATGAGCATGGCCTGCTGCTGATCCTGGACGAGATCCAGTGCGGCTATGGCCGTACCGGCAAGATGTGGGCCTATGAGCATTACGGCATCACGCCCGATATCATGACCGCGGCGAAGGGGATCGGAAACGGCTTCCCGCTCGGCGCGTGCCTCGCGACCGAGGAAGCGGCCAAGGGCATGGTGTTCGGCACCCACGGTTCGACCTATGGCGGCAACCCGCTCGCGATGGCGGCGGGGCAGGCGGTGCTCGACGTGATGCTGGAGCCGGGCTTCTTCGAGCGCGTCGAGCAGATGGGCGAGCGCCTGCGTGCCGGCTTTGAGCAGCTGATCCCCAATCACGATCATCTGTTCGACGAGATCCGCGGCAAGGGGCTGATGCTGGGCGTCAAGCTCAAGGAACCGGCGGTGGCGCGCGATTTCGTGGCGCATCTGCGCGACAATCACGGACTGCTCACGGTCGCAGCGGGCGAAAACGTGTTCCGCGTCCTTCCGCCGCTGGTGATCGACGACAGCCATATCTCCGAGTGCATCGAGAAACTGAGCGCAGGCGCGCGCAGCTACGTACTGCCCAGCGACGATTGATCCTTCCCGCCGGTGTCGCGGCGCGGCACCGGCGGTGACGGGGGAGCTTTCACATGACCTATCGTAACTTTCTTTCGCTTTCCGATGCGGGACCGGACGGTGTCGCCGCGATTCTGGCCGAGGCGATCGATCGCAAGCGCGCCCGCGCCGGCCTGCCCAAGGGCACGCCCGACGCCGATGCGCCGCTCGCGGGCCGCGCGCTCGC
>CAZBYE010000367.1:0-2686 GCA_964496045.1 uncultured Stakelama sp. | reverse complement strand
ATACCGAGGTGATCGGCCGGATGCCGCGCTGGTTCGAGGCGGTGATGAACACGCCGTCGCACCACCGCGTCCATCACGCGACCAACGCACGCTATCTCGACAAGAACTATGCCGGCGTCTTCATCGTCTGGGACCGGATGTTCGGGACCTTCGAGCCCGAGCGCGACGATGATCGGCCGCGTTACGGCATCGTCCACAACCTGCCCGACTTCAGTATCCTGCGTGCGGCGTTCCACGAATGGTGGGGGATCGCGAAAGACGTATGGGCGGCGCCGGGATTGAAGGCGCGTCTTGGCTATATGTTCGGGCCGCCGGGCTGGAGCCACGATGGCCGCCGCGATACATCCGAGACCATCAAGGCGCGCTGGTTGGCGCGGGAAACCCGGGGGGAGCAGTGGAAGAAGCCGACATCGTCGTCATCGGCGCCGGATCCGGAGGCAGCGCCGCCGCGGGCCGCCTGAGCGAGGACGGCAAATACAGCGTCGCCGTGCTTGAGGCAGGCGGGCGCAATACCGGCTTCCGCACGCTGATGCCGGGTGCGATCGCGATGCAGACCCCCGCGACCAACTGGGCGTACGAAACAGTGCCGCAACCCGGCCTCAACGGCCGCCGCGGATATCAGCCGCGCGGCAAGGGGCTGGGCGGGTCGAGCGCGATCAACGCGATGCTCTATGTCCGCGGCAATCCGTGGGATTATGACAATTGGGAAGCGCTGGGCGCCACCGGCTGGAGCTGGGCCGACGTGCTCCCGGTCTTTAGGCGCAGCGAGACCAACCAGCACGGCGCCAACCCATGGCATGGCGACGACGGTCCGCTTCAGGTGAGCGACCAGAGCTTCGTCCACCCCGGAAGCGAAGCGTTTGTCGAGGCTGCCGCATCGCTCCAGATTCCGCGCAATCCCGATTTCAACGGCGTCCGGCAGGAAGGGGCCGGCATCTATCAGGTGACACAGAAGAACGGCGAGCGCTGGACCGCCGCGCGCGGCTATCTGACGCCACGCCCCAACCTCGAAATCCTTTGCGATACGATTGTCGAGCGCGTGCTGTTCGAGGATGGCCGCATCTGGGGCGTCGCATACTCGCGCGGCGGACAGTCGAAGATGATCCGCGCACGCCGCGCGGTGGTGCTTGGCGGCGGGGTATTCGGGACAGCGCAACTGCTGATGCTGTCGGGGATTGGTCCCGGCGCGCATCTGCAGGAACAGGGCCTTCCGGTACGGGTCGACCGCGCGGAGGTGGGCGGCAACCTGCAGGACCATCTCGACTATGTCGCAGCATTCGAGACGAAGGGCAGCCTGTTCCTTGGCCGATCGCTGATCGGATCGCTCAAGGGGCTTGGCGCAATGGCGCGCTGGTTCCGCAGCCGCAGCGGACCCATGACGTCACCCTTTGCCGAGGCCGGGGCGTTTCTGCGCACCGAACCGGGCCTGCCCGCCCCCGATATCCAGCTGCATTTCCTGGTCGCGATCGTCGAGGATCACGGGCGCGCGAAGATCAAGGCGCATGGCTATAGCTGCCATGCGTGCGTGCTGCGGCCCGAAAGCCGCGGGACCGTTCGGCTCGCCTCACCCGATCCGCGCGCCGCGCCGCTGATCGATCCCGGCTTCCTGACCGACCGGCGCGACGTCGATCTGCTCATCAAGGGCGTGCGGACGATGTACCGGATCCTCGACGCGCAGCCGCTGGCGGCGTTCGGCGGGCGCGACCGCTATCCGATCGACCGCAACGACGACGACGCGCTCGAACGTCTGATCCGGGCGCGTGCCGACACCATCTATCACCCGGTCGGCACCGCGCGGATGGGGTCGGACGATGCGGCGGTCTGCGACCCGAAGCTGCGGGTGCGTGGTGTGGAGGGACTCTATGTCGCTGACGCCTCGGTCATGCCGCGGCTGATCGGTGGCAACACCAATGCGCCGAGCATCATGATCGGCGAGCGTTGCGCCGACTTCGTCAAGGCGGACCTGCGCTAAAAAAGGGGCCGGTGGTCTCGCCACCGGCCCAGTCGTCCGCAGGAGGAACGACGTGAGGCGCCGCGCTGAAGCGCGGCGCCGATCTGATCAATAATTATAGGCGCGTTCGCCATGCTCGCCGAGGTCGAGCCCCTCGCGCTCCACGTCTTCAGTGACGCGAAGGCCGGTCACGACCTTGGCGATGGTGAAGGCGACTGCAGAGCCAGCGCCCGCCCAGACGACGGCGACGAGCACCGACTTGATCTGAATCCACAGCTGCGCGCCCAGCGCATAATCGGCCGCACCCGGGCCACCGAGCGCCGGCAACATGGTGACGGCGGTGCCGATCGAGCCGATGATGCCGCCAAGCGCGTGGATTCCGAATGCATCAAGCGATTCGTCGATCTTGAGCTTCGGCTTGATCGAGACGACGAAGTACGCGCAGACGACCGCCGCGATCGCACCCAGCAGGATCGCACCGAACGGCCCCGAATTGCCCGCTGCCGGCGTCACGGCGACGAGACCGGCAAACGCACCTGAACAGGCGCCGAGCAGCGAAGCCTTGTGGCCGAGCAGGCGCTCGGTCAGCATCCAGAACAACACGCCCGCCGCGGTCGCGGTGAAGGTGTTGATCAGCGCAAGACCCGCCGAACCATTGGCCTCAAGTGCCGAGCCCGCGTTGAAGCCGGACCAGCCCACCCCCAACAGGCCGGTTCCGGCCAATTGCACGGTCAC
>CAZBYE010000366.1:0-2697 GCA_964496045.1 uncultured Stakelama sp. | reverse complement strand
GAGGCCGACCTGGCGCGCGAGCAACGGCGAGTGGCTGCCGAGCGCGAGCAGATAGGCATCGCCCGTGATCAGGCCCTTGCTCGTCTGCACGCCGCTGATCGCGCCATGCTGCTCCTCGAGCCGGTGGATATCGGTCGAGAAGCAGAACTCGACGCCATCGGACACGAGCCGCTCGGCCAGCCGCGTCGTGAACAGGTGGCAGTCCCCGGTCTCGTCATTGGGGAGGCGAAGCCCGCCTTCGATCCGGTCGCGCGATGCGGCGAGGCCGGGCTCGGCAGCAACGCAGCCATTGCGGTCGAGCAGCTCGAACGGGACTCCGTAGGAGCGCAGGACATCCATGTCCTTGGCGCTCCCATCCATCTGCCTGGGCGTGCGGAACAGCTGCAGCGTGCCTTGCGCGCGCTCGTCATAGGCAAGACCGAGCGATTCGCGGATACCAGCCAGTTCATCCCGGCTGAACTCGGCGAGCCGGACCATGCGGCTCTTGTTGAGGGCGTATCGCGCCGCAGTGCAGTTGCGGAGCATCGCGGCCAGCCAGCGCAGCATAGCGGGATCGAAGGTCGGGCGCAGGATGAGCGGCGCGTGCCGCATCATCAGCCAGCGGATGGCCTTCATCGGAATGCCGGGGGCGGCCCATGGCGAGGCGTAGCCGGGCGAAACCTCGCCTGCGTTCGCGAAGCTGGTCTCAAGCGCGGCGCCGGGTTGACGATCGATCACGACAACCTCGTGTCCCGCGCGCCGGAGGTAATGGGCTGCGGTGACGCCGATGACGCCCGCCCCAAGGATTACGGCCTTCAACGCATCTCTCCCGGCAGCTGGATATTGTTGCCCCGCGTGCGGGGTGGCGGTTCGCCGGGCGGGAATGTGGATGAAGCGGACGCGAATTATCGGCGAATTCTGCGTTTGAACCTGCTAAATCCGGAGTATCGTTAAAGTTTCTGCGGATTTGAGGAAGAATATGCCATGAGCGCGCTCGATGCCGTCGACCGCCGCATCCTGAACCAGCTGCGTTTGAATGCGCGCGTCACGAACAGTGCACTGGCAAAAGAGGTTGGCCTGTCGGAGTCGGCGTGCCTTCGGCGACTCAAGATCCTGGAGCGCAGCGGCGTCATCCGCGGGTACACGGCAATTATTTCGGGCGGTGATCCCGAAGAGGGCATCGACGCCGTTGTGCAGGTCGAGCTGGAGCGGCAGACGGAAGAGTATCTCACACGTTTTGAGGCGGCGATGCGCAGGCACGCGGAGATTCGCGAATGGTATCTCCTGAGCGGCGCGGGCGACTATCTGTTACGGCTACGGGTGTCGGACATGGAGGACTATGCGCTCTTCCATCGCGATGTCCTGTCCCGGCTACCGGGCGTCTCGCGCATCAACTCGAGCTTCGCCATGCGAAGCCACCGCAGGGGCTGACCGCGCGGCGAATTCCGGCGAGATTATCCGCGATGCCGGGCAGGCTGCGGACTCGTTGCCGACGGATTGAGCGCGACGACCGGGGCGGGCAGTTCTACCAGACTGTCCTCCGGCACGTCGTGGTTCAGCCAGACATTGCCGCCGATGCGGCTTCGCGCGCCCACGGCGATCGGGCCGAGCAGCACCGCGCCGGGGAAGATCACGACATCATCGCCGATCTGAGGGTGGCGGCGCGTGCGGTGGTTGGCCGCGTGCGCGGCGCCGGCCGCGAGCGGTGCGCCGCCCAGCGTCACGCCCTGATAGATGCGCACGCGGTCGCCGATCACCGCGGTCTCGCCGACGACGATGCCGGTGCCGTGGTCGATGAAGCAGCTGCGCCCGATCGCCGCAGCGGGATGGATGTCGATCCCGGTCTCGCTGTGCGCAATCTCGGCGATGATGCGCGCCACCAAAGGTGCGCCGAGCGCATGGAGGCGATGCGCGAGGCGGTGGTGGATGATTGCGGCGATCGAGGGGTAGGAGAGCAGCACCTCGTCGACGCTGCGCGCGGCGGGATCATTGGCATAGCCCGCGGCGACATCGGCATCGAGCAGGCGACGGATGCCGGGCAGGCTTTCGGCGAAGTCGGTCAGAATATGCTCGACGGCATAGCCCTCTTCGACGCGCGAGATTCCGGGGCGGGCGATGCGCAGCTCGAGCTCGATCTGCGCGCCGAGCTGCGACAGGGTCGATTCGAGCGTGGCTTCGACCCAGGCATTCTCGTTGCTGGTGGTCAGCTCGGGCGGGCCGAGGCGCAGCGGGAACAGCGCGGTGCCGAGCTCACGCAGCAACCGTGCGAGGACGCGGCGCGACGGGAATTCGATGCCCTGCTCGGCATGGCGGTCATGCCCTTGCCGCCAGTCGCGACGGGCTTCGCGCAGGCCCGTGACTACCCGGTCCAGATTACGCGGGTAAATCTCTGCCGCTGCCTGTTGCCTGCCCATCGTCCATTCCTCACTATTCGCCTATCAAATTGATAGGAAATGTGCGGCGCGGAAAGATAGTTTTGGTTCGTGCAGATCAAAAAACGGCCAGCCGCGGGAAGGCGGCTGGCCAAGGAATGTGCGAACGGCGTTCTGCTTGAAAGGGAGGGATCAGAACGCCACGCGGGCACTCAGCACGAACTGACGGCCGCTGTTCGTCCGCCCGTTTAGCCGGTTGGTCTCGTCCACGAACTGGTCCTTGAGCTCGATCGTCGAGTTTGTGCCTTCGGGGCCCACGTTGGTCCTTTGCGTGGGGGTGTTCGCG
>CAZBYE010000365.1:0-2720 GCA_964496045.1 uncultured Stakelama sp. | reverse complement strand
CGATCTCGACCTGGCGGATCAGCTGCTCGCGCATGTTGAGGCGGCGGATGAAGTGAGTCGGGATGCCGATATTGCCGAGCAGCGTGAAGATGTGCTCGCTGATCCGGTTGTTCAGCACGCCCTTGCCGCTGATCGTGCCCTTTTTCTGGGCGTTGAACGCGGTGGCGTCATCCTTGAAATACTGGATCAGCGTGCCGGGTTCGGGGCCCTCATAGAGGATCTTGGCCTTGCCCTCGTAGATCTGGCGGCGGCGTGCCATCGTATCTGCGGTCCTTCAGAAACACGGTGCCCCGGCGGCGCTTGGTTCGCGCGGACGCCGGGGCTTGGAGCGCCGAGCCTATATCGAAAGGCGGCTCGGCGCGCAATCAGTCGCTGGCCGTTGCGGCAGCGGTAGTTTCGGCAGGTTTCGCGCGCCGGATGCGGGGCCGCAGCCAACGCCACACGAGCAGCCCGGCCAGCAGGACCAGCAAGGGCGGCCCGAGCACCGCGATCGCGCCGAACACGAAGGCGAGCGTCGCCTGTGCTGAGGCTGCGAGCAGGTCGAGCGAACTGGTCAGGGGCGCTCCGGGATCGAAACCGCGCACCGCCCGGCCCGAGCGATAGTCGAAGACCATCGGCGTGTTGGCGAGCGATTCGCGCTGCTCGCTGCTGCCGGTCCTGACCGCCTCGATACGCTGGGCGATCTCGGCGCGCTGGCGCTGCAATTCGGCCCGTTCGCTGGCGGGCAGGTTGGTGCGAGTGAGTTCGCGGTCGATTCGGGCAAGCTCTTCCTGTGCCCGTGCGCGATCGGCGGCGAGGCGGGTGATCTCGGCCCCGGCATCGGTGCCGGTAATTTCGGCATCGATCAGCGTGCCCTCGGCCTTCTGGATTGCCGCGATGCCTTCCTTGCCGAACTGGCGGGCGAGGGTGGGGTCGAGCTTGAACGCCAGCATCGCCTCGACCCGGCCTTCGCCGAGCAGCTGGTAGCGCAGGCCCGTGATGCGGCATCGCGCGATGCCGAGCTTCTCGCACGATGCGGCATGGTCCTCCTGTGCGGCGGATATCCGCTCGGCCGGAAGCGAGAAGGCATAGCGATAGTTGAATGCGACGCCGGGCGCCGCGGTGACGGCGACTCCGGCCGGCGCTTCGAGGAGGGCGTCTGCCGCCGCTTCCTGCGCCGGCTCGCCCCGCGTCTGTTGCGCTGTCGATCCGCGGTCACCCTGTGGCGCCGGACCGCAGCCCGAAATCGCGAGTGCCAGAACCAGTAATGCCGAACCCGATGTCCATCGCATGCCGTTGCTCCTCTCCGGTGATGCTCAATTCATCGCTCACAGTGCACGACTCGTCGCGCAGTGATAGAACATCACATTAGAGGGTGTTCGGCAATGCCTCTTTTTCGCCACATTTGATCGATGACCCACGGCTATGGGTCGGTGGCCGGCATCGGCTGGCCGCGCGGGTCAGCCGATGCAATAGGTCCGCTTGCATGCTTCTTCGCTCTGGTCGGGCGGCACGACCCGGCCGAGCATGCGACGGAGCAGCTTGCCGATGCGCCTGAAGCCGCGGTGGATCGCGTTGCTCGAAAGCTGGTGATTGTCCGCCCAGAAGCGGGCGGCATAGGGTTCGTGCATGGTTTTGCTCCCGATGGTCGATGGGCCTGTTCCCGTGAATGGAGATGGCGAGTTTCGTTGCGTAGGACCAACAAAAGGATCGACGTGATCCATCATTACAGATTATGGATGCGCGATGCGTCAGCTTCCCCCACTCGCCGCCGTCCGGGTTTTCGAGGCTGCTGCGCGGCGCGGCAATTTCACGCGCGCCGCGGAAGAACTCGGCATGACGCAGGCAGCGGTGAGCAATCAGGTGAAGCTGCTCGAGGAACGGCTCGGAATCGCCTTGTTCCGCAAGAATGGCCGCGGTGTCGTGCTGACTCCGCTGGGGGAGCGCATCGCCCCGCAGGTGAGCGCTGCACTGGACGGTCTTTTCGAAGCCTTCGCCTCCGCCCGCGCCGAGGACGATTCGGTAATGACGATCTCGGCGCCCGGTACCTTCTCGACCAACTGGCTGGCGCGGCGGTTGGGGCGTTTTCAGGTCGCCCAACCGGAACTTGCCGTGCGGGTGCTCGTCACCGATGCGATCATCGACCTTGCTAACAGCGATGCCGATGTCGCGATCCGCGGTGCGCATGGGCCCTGGCCGGGGCTGGTCTCGCATTTCCTGATGCGGATGCCGTTCACGGTGATGGCGAGCCCGGACTTTCTCGCGGCCCACCCGCCGATCCGTACGCCTGACGACCTGCTCGGCCTGCCCCGCGTGTCGCCCGACGACAATTGGTGGGAGCTGTGGTTCAAATCGGTGTTCGGCGATGCGGTGGTGGCGTCGCAGCCGGGCGTCGACTTCCAGTCGCAGGTGCATATCGGCAACGCCGCCGTTGCCGGGCATGGCCTTGCCATGCTCTCCCCGCCGATGTGGCTGTCAACGATCGCCGAGGGGCGGCTGGTGCAGGTGCTCCCGCAAATGGTTTATTACAAGAACAGCTTCTGGCTGGTCTATCCTGAGGCCAAGCGCAATCTGCCCAAGATCCGCGCCTTCCGCGACTGGCTGCTCGCGGACGTGCGCGCATCGCTCGGGGACGACCCCTATGGCCCGCTGGTGCAGCCAGCCTAGCTTGTCTGGAACTGCGCCATCGGCGCATTTCGTCGACACGGCCCGCCCCCCCACCCGGCCACCCAACACCAGTA
>CAZBYE010000364.1:0-2730 GCA_964496045.1 uncultured Stakelama sp. | reverse complement strand
GCTCGGGCGTGCCGGCGGAGTGGGTGTGGCGCTACATCCGCTGGTTCCATGCGCCGGCGCAGTCGATCCTCGCCTCTACGCCGTCGATCCGGCAGGCGCTGGTCGATCATGGCCTGACCCGGGTGCGGCATTGGGGGCGGGGCGTGGATCTCGCCAGTTTCCGGCCCGGACTGGAACCGCATTCGGTGATGGCCGCGCTGGAGGGGCCCGTGCAGCTCTATGTCGGGCGCGTTGCGGTCGAGAAGAACCTGGAGGCATTTCTCGCATCGACCCGGCCGGGGACCAGGGTCGTGGTCGGCGACGGCCCGGCGCGGGCCGCGCTGGCGGCCAAATATCCGCAGGCGCGCTTCCTTGGTCCGATGTTCGGGGCCGAGTTGGCGAGTGCCTATGCTGCCGCGGACGTTTTCGTCTTTCCCAGCAAGACCGACACGTTTGGGCTGGTGATGATCGAGGCGCTGGCGTGCGGCACGCCGGTCGCCGCCTATCCGGTGACCGGGCCGGTCGATATTCTGACGCCCGAAACCGGGGCGATGGACGAGGATCTCGACGTCGCGATCGCCAGGGCGCTGACGAAGGACCGTGCGGTCTGCGCCGATTATGGCAGCAGCTTCACCTGGGAGGCGAGCGCGCACCAGTTCCTGATGGCGCTGGTCCCGATCATCGAGGAAGCCCGCGCGGCCTGAGCCGGGGGCGTGTCAGCCGCCATCCCGCCCTTGCACCTGATTGTCCCGCACGTCCGGTGTGGGTGCCGCGCGGTCCGGTTTCCGCTTGGCGGGCCGCGGCTTGGCTTTGGCGGGTGGCGGCACTTCATTCTTTCGCGCGGGCATGAAATGCTTCCCCTCTAAAATCTGCGGAATGCGATATATACGTTCGCGTAGAGTACGTAACGGGTTACGGGCGGTCGTCGATGCCACATCTGTATGATCTCGCCGTTGACCTGATATAAAGATATCTTTATATCTCTATCCCTATGAAGGTCGCTCTCGAAATCTTCCGCGCGCTCGCGGACTCTACCCGGTTGCGCATCCTGTCGCTGCTGCGGTCGATGGAGCTGAGCGTGGGCGAACTGGCGCAGGTGCTCGGACAGAGCCAGCCGCGCGTCTCGCGGCATGTGAAAATCCTGTGCGACGCGGGCCTTGCCGAGCGGCGCAAGGAAGGAAGCTGGGTGTTCGTCGCTCTGGGCGATGAACGCCACGTTCGGCCGGTGCTGGGCGCGCTCGACGCCTGGTCCGCGGACGATGCCGATCACTGGGCGGTGGCGGATAGCGCGCGGTTGGCGGCAGTACGTGCCGATCGTGCCGCGGCGGCCGAGGAATGGTTTGAAATGCACGCCGGTGAATGGGATGCGATCCGCTCGCTCCATGTCGCCGAAGAACAGGTTGAAGCGGCGATGGCCACGGCGCTGGGCGATGCGCCGATCGATCGGCTGATCGATATCGGTACGGGAACCGGGCGGATGCTGGAGCTGTTCGCGCCGCGGGCGACCAGCGCTTTGGGTATCGACCGCAGCTCGGAGATGCTGCGGCTTGCGCGCACCAAGCTGTCGGGACAGGGGCTTGCCAACGCCGAACTGCGGCAGGCGGATCTCTACGCGCTGCCGATGGCAGATGATGAGGCGGATGCGGCAATCCTGCACCATGTTCTGCACTTCGCGCAGCAACCGGGCGCGGCGATCCGCGAGGCGGCGCGCGTATTGGGTAATGGCGGGCGGCTGCTGATCGCAGACTTCGCGCCGCATGATCGCGAGGAACTGCGCCAGCGCGAGGGACATGTGCGCCTCGGCTTCTCCGACGAGCAGATACTCGGCTGGTTCGAGGTCGCGGATCTGGCGCGGGTGAAGACTGAGACGCTCGAGGGCGGCGAACTGACGGTGAAATTGTGGCTGGCGCGCAAGACGGGCCAGCCTCTTGGGAAAGTGAAGGCAGCATGAGTTTGGTTCTGGATCCGGGGGCGCCGCTGTTCGCGGACGTGGCCGGCGATATCGATGTGTCCTTCGAATTCTTCCCGCCAAAGACGGAGAAGATGGAAGAGACTTTGTGGGAGTCGATCCAGACGCTCTCGCCGCTGGGGCCGCGCTTCGTCAGCGTCACCTATGGCGCGGGCGGTTCGACACGCGAGCGCACGCACAACACCGTCGCGCGCATCGCGCGCGAGACGCCGATCGCCGCCGCCGCGCATCTCACCTGCGTCGAGGCGACGCGCGAGGAAATCGATGCGGTCGCCAGGGAATATTGGGCGGCTGGCGTGCGTCACATCGTCGCGCTGCGCGGCGATCCACCCACGGCGGGCGCGAAGTTTACCTCGCCCGTTGGTGGCTATGAGAATGCCGCGGCGCTGGTCGCGGGCCTGCGCAAGCTGCACCCGTTCGAGATATCGGTCGCGGCCTATCCCGAATGCCATCCGGACTCGCCCGACGCGGCGCACGATCTGGACAACCTCAAGCGCAAGATCGATGCCGGTGCCAACCGCGCGATCACCCAGTTCTTCTTCGAGCCCGAGACGTTCCTGCGCTTTCGCGATCAGGTCGCGGCGGCGGGGATCGACTCCGAGATCGTACCGGGCATCATGCCGGAGATGAGCTTTGCGGCCGTGCAGAAGAGGTCGGCGATGTGCGGTACGGCAGTGCCGGGATGGATGGTACGGCTGTTCGGCGGGCTGGACGATCATCCGGCGGCGCGTCAGCTCGTGTCCGCAACGCTGGCGGCTGAACTTTGCCGCAAGCTCTATGCG
>CAZBYE010000363.1:0-2734 GCA_964496045.1 uncultured Stakelama sp. | reverse complement strand
GGTCGGGCTGCCCCCGCAGTTCGTCGAGGGGCGCCTAAAGCGCCCCCGCCCCGATCCGCTCAGGCTGTTCGCCCAGCCAGAACTGGCGTTCCTGCGCCGCCCGGCGCTGGCAGGCTCGGGACCCTTCCGGGTTGCGCCGGGGTCAGGTCCCGTACTGCTCCGTCCCGGCTTCGATCCGACCCATGCGGACGAGGCTCCCGAAGAACCGGATCCGGCAGACGATGTCCGGCTCCGCGGCGAACGCGCGGCGAAGGCGATCGTGCGCTTCGCCGCGCGCGAGTCCGATCTGGTGCTCGGCGGCACCTATCGCGACTGGCCGCTGCTCGCGCCCGCCGAAATCGCGCCGACGAACATCAGGGTCGACCCTGCGGCAGGTCTGTTCGGCCTCGCCATCGTCTCACGCGAGGGGTTTCTGGCCAAGGCGGATAATCGCGCCGCGCTGGCCATGGCGATCGATCGGGTCGCATTGACCGCCTTGTTCCGCCCCGAATGGCAGTCGATCGACACGCTGCTGCCCGGCAAACTCGATTCGGCGGCCGATCCGGCGGCTCCTGAATGGTCCGTGCTGCCGCTCGACGCCCGCAAGGCGACTGCGCGCAACCGCGTCGCTGCCTGGCGCGCTGCCAATCCCGGTGCCTCGCTCGCGATCCGTGTCGCGCTGCCCGGCGACCCCGGCGCGACATTGGTGTGGAGCCGGGTCGGGCGTGACCTGATCGACATGGGACTGAAGCCGGTCCGGGTTGCAGAGAGCGACGACGCCGACCTGCGGCTGATCGACGCGGTCGCGCCCTATGACAGCGGCCGCTGGTACCTCGTCACCGCGTGTCGCCTGTGCAGCGCGCCATTGACGGCGGCGATCGAGGCGGCGCGTGACGCCCCGACCCTGACCGAGCGCGCGCAGCGGATCGCGGACGCCGACATGGCGCTGACCGCCGAGGCCGCCTATATCCCGATTGCACAGCCGCTGCGCTGGTCGCTGGTCGCGGTGCGGCTGCGTGCCTTCCAGCCCAACGCGCGCGCCTGGCACCCGCTCACGCATTTGCGTGAGGCCGGGCAATGAAGGACGAGCCGATGACCGAAGCGACGCGCATGGATCAGGGACCGGAGACGGTGTCGTACACCGGCAACGATCCGGCTTCGGTGCGGTACCGGATCGAGACGATGGAAAAGCTGCTCGAGCGGGTCATCACCATTCCGGGCACGCAGCAGACCGTGGGCTTTGACGCCCTGATCGGCCTGATCCCCGTCGCGGGCGATATCGTCGGCGCGGCGATGGGCGCCTATATGATCTGGGAGGCGCGCAATCTGGGGATGCCGAGGAGCGCGATGGTGCGGATGGCGGGCAATGTCGGGTTCGACTGGCTGATCGGGCTGATCCCCGGCGTGGGCGACGCGGCGGACTTCTTCTTCCGTTCGAACACGCGCAACCTCAAGATCATCAAGCGGCATCTCGACCGGCACCACCCCGGCACCGCGACGATCGACCGCTAGCGTCCGCGCCAGATTCGCAGCGGCGCGTGAGTCGGAAGGCCGCGCTGGTGCACCGGGCAGGCGCGCGGGCGGAACCGCGTGTCGAGACATACCCAGACTTCATCGAGCCAGCGATCGCGGCTCGCCTGCACACGGAGCATCGCCGGGGTCATCCCGGGATTGGCGCGCGCGACCGCGGCGGCAAGCTGTCCGGCGGTGAGGCCCGGCCGGCGCGACAAGGCATCCATGTCGGGATAGCGGATCGCGCCCCAGGCATCGCGCGCGCGGTCGAAATAGGCTGCGGGCGGAAGGCCGGAACAGCTTCCATGCTTGGCATATTGATAGCGCTGGAGCGCCGGCGACGGCATGGCGCAGAGGTTGCGCCGCACCACTGCCTCGGGAATGCGTGGCGCGGCGGCGCAATATTGCGGCCAACTCGCCCCCTGCCCGTCCGGCCACAGGCCATGGAGGACGAAGCCGAAGCGATTGCCGGGATCGCATTGGAAGCGGTCGCGATTGGCCGATTGACGGCAAAAGCCGGGGTTCCATGTCAGCGCCAGCGTATAGCCGCCGACGGGAACAACCCTGCGCGGGCCGGGGCGTCCCACCTGCTCCGAAGCCTCGGGAAGCTGCTCCGGCACGACGCAGCGGTCGGCCTGCGCCGCCGCAACCTCCGGCACCGACAGTGCGAAGGCGAGCAGCGCAACCCCGCGTATCATTCGAACGGGGCGACGTCCGGCTGCGCATCCTCTCCGGCGAACCAAATCCGCGCGTCGGGCCGGAACAGCAGCCAGACCGCCCAGGCGGTGAGCGCAAAGGTGCCGAGGGTCAGGACCGTGCTGAGTGCACCGACCACCGGATAGGCCAGCAGCGTAAACGGGAGACCGATCACCGAAAGGCCGAATAATGCGACCAGCACCCACTTCGCGACGACGCTCGCGCGGCGGGCGGTGAAGTACCAGAGCAGCAGCCACAGCACGAGCATGGCGACCGTGGTACCGATCATCATCGTCTCCGCCAGCTGGGCCATTTGCGGGTTGCCGGCGAAGGCAGGGTTCGCGTTGACGCTGTCGAGGCGGCTCTTCCACCCGATTCCCAGATTCACGAGCCAGAGCAGGGTGGCGCCGAGATAGGCCTGCTCGAAACGGACGATCGATTGCGGTCGCATGTAAACTCTCCCCTGTCGCGCCCAGCTACGGCTCAAGCCTGTGCGAAGTCCAGCCCGATATCGGCGGCGGGGGCCGATTGGGTCAGGCGGCCGACA
>CAZBYE010000362.1:0-2743 GCA_964496045.1 uncultured Stakelama sp. | reverse complement strand
CGCGGCCAAGGGCGGCGGCAGCGAGAACAAGTCCAAGTTCAAGATGATGAACCCGTCGGATTCGATCGTCGACTGGGTGATCGAGATGTTGCCCCAGATGGGCGCCGGCTGGTGCCCGCCCGGCATGCTCGGCATCGGCATCGGCGGCACCGCCGAGCATTGCGTCCTCCTCGCCAAGAAGGCGCTGATGGAGCAGATCGACATGGCGACGCTGAAGCAGCGCGGCCCGCAGAACGATCTCGAGGCGCTGCGCATCGAGATTTTCGACAAGGTCAACGCGCTCGGCATCGGTGCGCAGGGCCTAGGCGGCCTCGCCACCATTCTCGACGTCAAGATCATGGACGCGCCGTGCCACGCCGCAGGCAAGCCCGTCGCGATGATCCCCAATTGCGCCGCCACCCGCCACGCGCATTTCAGCCTCGACGGCTCGGGTCCGGCCTATCTCGAAGCGCCCAAGCTCGACGAATGGCCCGACGTTAACTGGACCCCGGACAAGGCGGCGATCCGCGTCGATCTCGACGCGCTGACGCCCGAAGTCGTGCAGAGCTGGAAGCAGGGCGATCGCCTGCTGCTTAACGGCAAGATGCTCACCGGCCGCGATGCCGCACACAAGCGCATCGCCGACATGCTGGCGGCGGGTCAGGAGCTCCCCGTCGAGTTCAAGGGCCGCGTCATCTATTATGTCGGCCCGGTCGATCCGGTGGGTGAGGAAGTGGTCGGTCCGGCCGGCCCCACCACCGCGACGCGCATGGACAAGTTCACCCGCATGATGCTCGATCAGGGCCTGCTCGCAATGGTCGGCAAGGCCGAGCGCGGCCCGGCCGCGACCGATGCGATCCGCGACGCGAAGAGCGCCTATCTGATGGCTGTCGGCGGCGCCGCCTATCTGGTGGCGCGCGCGATCAAGGGCAGCAAGGTCGTCGGCTTCGAGGATCTCGGCATGGAAGCGATCTACGAGTTCGAGGTGCAGGACTTCCCCGTCACCGTCGCGGTCGATGCCGAGGGCAACAACGTCCACCAGCTCGCCCCGCTGGTCTGGAAGGAAAAGATCGCGAAGGAGAAGCTGCTCGAAGGCGCCTGAGGTCAGGCCGCGAACGCGGCCTTGATCATCTCACGATAGAGCCGGACCTGCCGCCCGAGCAGCGCCGGCTCGTCGAGCGCCCGGGCAAGGATGATCGCGCCCTCGACCATCACCGTGAAGCCATCGGCCAGCGCAACGCGGTCGATGGGGCGGGCGGGCGGATGGCCCGCCTCGGCCTCCTCCAGCCAGGCGGTGAAGCGCCCGCGCCATTCCAGTACCGCGTTGGCGTTCATCCGCCGCACTTGCGGGTCGAACATCTGGTCCTGATAGGTGATCGCCGCAACCAGGCAGCCGGGGTGCTGGTCGGGCATCGCGTCGAGCATTTCGGCATAGAGGTTGAGGAAGATCAGCAGGCTGTGCAGCGGATCGTCGCTCAGCGTGCGGGCGCGCGCGGTCATCGCGTCCATGATCTCGCGGTCCTCGGCCACGAAGCGGTCGAGCAAGGTGCGGGCAAGCTCGTTCTTGTCGCGAAAATGGTAGAAGAAGCCGCTCTTGGTGATCCGCGCCGCTTCGACCAGTTCCTCGATCGATGTGCTGGCAAAGCCCTTCCGGACGATCGAGTCATAGGCGATGTTGAGCAGCCGCTCGCGGGTGCGCGCCCCCTTGCCCGCAGCATCCGGCTTCGCGGGCTGTACCGCCGGTACGGTTTTCTCCGTCACTGCCTCAACCATGATCCGCCCTTCCAGCACCCAACCCCACGGAAACCCTGGCAAAACACCGACTCGCCAAAACAGACCGTAATCCCGCTATAGTGGAGCGATCCGGAACCGTAGCAATATGCCGCACAGAGGAGCGCATATGATCGGCATCTATCACTATATCGCGTTCGGAATGTTCGTCGCCTTTTGCGTGCTGGATGGACTGGCACATGCCCGCGCCTTCCCGAAGGTCGATCGCTGGAAGCTCAAGGGCGCCGCCTTTACCGCGCTCTACTTCGCAATCGCGACCTATACGCCGCTGATGTGGGACGAATTCCTCGGCCGGTATCAACTCTTCAACGCTTCCGCCCTGCCCTATTGGGCACAGGTCGTCATCGGCTTCTTCGTGATCGAGGCGCTGATCTACGTCTGGCACCGCACAATGCACAACGTCCAGCCACTATGGCGTTGGTTTCACCAGATGCACCACAGCGCCGAACGCGTGGATATCTGGGGTGCCTTCTACTTCCACCCCTTCGACATGATCGGCTGGGCGCTGCTCGGCAGCTTCGCGCTGGTGCTCGGCGTCGGGCTGACGCCGGAGGCGGCGATCGCGGTGGCGGTGCTCTCGACCTTCTGCACCATGTTCCAGCACACCAATATCCGGACGCCGCAATGGCTGGGCTATCTCGTCACCCGACCCGAAAGCCATTCGGTGCATCACGAGCGCGGCCATCACGCGCATAATTACGGCGACATCCCGATCTTCGACATCCTGCTCGGCACCTTCCGCAATCCGAAAAGCTGGCAGGGTGAGGCAGGGTTCTTCGAGGGGAGCTCGAAACAGGTCGGCCCGATGCTGATCGGTCGCGAGATCGCCTAAAGGCCGATGGCAATCCTCACTCTAGCTGCCGTCATTCCCGCGCAGGCGGGAATCCATTCTGCCCGCCGTTTAGGCTCGAGCCGCATCGTCACGGCGAATGGATTCCCGCCTGCGCGGGAATGACGAACGATGTCGGCCGAC
>CAZBYE010000361.1:0-2749 GCA_964496045.1 uncultured Stakelama sp. | reverse complement strand
GTGCTGGCGCGGGGTGGGCGGGGGGGGGGGGGGGCTGGTGCGGAACCCTAACGGGGCGCGGCGCGGCGCAGGCGGTGGTTGATCGGGATGCCGATCCCTTCGTCGGGAATGGGCGCGACAGCGATCGCGGCGCAATCCGAATCATCGGCGCGGTGCAGCGCATCGAACAGGTTCGCCGCCGCCTCGATCAGGTCGCCGGCGGCAGACAGCGTGTCATTGCCCGCGACTGCGCCGAAGCCGATCAGCCATTCGTCGGCGCAACGCTCGGTCGCGTCGAGCCGCACGGGTTTAGCCGGGGCATAGTGGCTAGCGAGTTGGCCCGGCGCCTCGATCGCTTCGCTTCCGCCGGAAAGCCAGCGCCCGATCTCGCGCTCGATCGCCTCGGCCGGGATCGGTCCCGGACGCAGCAGCCGCGGGCTGCCGCCGAGCGCGACGATGGTCGATTCGATGCCGCCACTGGTCGGCCCGTCATCGACGATCAGCGCGATCCGGCCATGCAGGCTGGTGACGACATGCCCGGCGCGCGTCGGGCTGATCGTTCCGCTGGCATTGGCCGAGGGCGCAGCGAGCGGCTTGCCCGAGGCAGCGAGCAGCGCCTGCATCGCGCGATGCTGGGGCACGCGGATCGCGACGGTGTCGAGGCCCGCGGTGACCAGCCCGGCGATCTCCGCATCGGGCCGCAGCGGCAGCACCAGCGTGAGCGGACCGGGCCAGAAGGCATCGGCGAGCGCGCGCGCATCACGGTCGAACCGCGCGATCCGCTCGGCCGCCTGCCGGTCCGCGACATGGACGATCAGCGGGTTGAACGAGGGACGTCCCTTGGCGGAATAGATCCCTGCGACCGCATCGCGATTCGTCGCGTCGGCGGCGAGTCCGTAGACCGTTTCTGTGGGCACGGCGACGCAGCCGCCCGCCGCAATCAACGCCGCGGCCTCAGCAATCGCCGCCTCGCCGTAAGGTAAGGTTCGGGTGATCTGCGGAGGATTTGGAGCGCTCATCCTCTCTGGCTATAGCGAGGGAAAAATGACGGCAAGAGAGGACCGATGAGCTTCACCCCCGCCACCACCGAACAGCGCTTTGTGCTGGAGCATATTGCCGGCATTTCGGAGCTGTCCGAAGCCGCCACTCCCGACCTTGTCGATGCTGTGCTGGAGGGCGCGGGCGCCTTTGCCGCGGGCGAATGGGCACCGCTCGACCGCGCGGGCGACACCGTCGGCGCGAAGTGGACGCCCGAGGGCGTGGTAATGCCCGACGGCTTCGCGACCGCTTACAAGGCCTATGTCGAAGGCGGCTGGGGCACGATCGGATCGCCCGAAGCCTATGGCGGCCAGGGGCTGCCGATCAGCCTTGCCACTGCGGTGATCGAAACGCTGGGGACCGCCAATATCGGCTTCGCGCTGGCGCCGATGCTAACCGTCGGTGCGATCGAATCGCTGGTGCACCACGGCACCGCTGCGCAGCAGGATGCCTATCTGCCCAAGCTCGCCACCGGCGAATGGACCGGCACGATGAACCTGACCGAGCCGCAGGCCGGGTCGGATGTCGGCGCGCTGCGCGCCACCGCCACGCCGCGCGGCGACGGGACGTTCCTGATCAAGGGTACGAAGATCTTCATCAGCTTCGGCGACCACGACATGGCGGACAATATCGTCCACCTCGTCCTTGCCCGTACCCCCGGCGCCCCCGCCGGGACCAAGGGCATTTCGCTGTTCCTGGTTCCCAAATACCGGCTGAACGCGGACGGCACCCCCGGCGAGTTCAACGATGTCCGCGTCGTTTCGATCGAGCACAAGATGGGCATCCACGCCTCGCCCACCTGCGTCCTGTCGTTCGGGGACAATGGCGATTGCATCGGCGAACTGATCGGCAACGAGATGGGCGGCATCGTCGCGATGTTCACGACGAGGAACAATGCGCGGCTCAATGTCGGGCTGCAGGGCGTGGAAGTGGCCGAGCGCGCGACCCAGCGCGCGGTCACCTATGCCCGCGAGCGCATCCAGTCCGCCCGTGCGGGAGCGCCGAGCCGCGAGCCGGTGGCGATTATCGAGCATCCCGACGTTCGCCGCATGCTGCTGCGGATGAAGGCGCAGACGATGGCAGCGCGCGCGCTGGTCTACCTCGCGTTCGGCCAGCTCGACCGTGCGAATGCGGGCGACGAGGCCGCCAAGGCGCGGCTTGAGCTGCTTACCCCGCTCGCCAAGGCGCACGGCACCGACCTTGGCAATGAGGTCGCCAGCCTCGGCATCCAGGTGCATGGCGGGATGGGTTATATCGAGGAGACGGGAGCCGCCCAGCATTTCCGCGACGCACGCATCTTCCCGATCTACGAAGGCACCAACGGCATTCAGGCCGCCGATCTGGTCGGACGCAAGCTCAGCATGGACAATGGCGGCACGTTGTTCGCGCTGACCGCACAGATGCGCGGTGAGGCGCAGGATGCGGGGCTGATCGCGCTGATCGACGCGTGCGACGACGTCGGCCGCCACATGCTGGCGAGCGAGATCGACGACCGGCTCGCGGGTAGCTACCCGTTCCTGACGATGCTGTCGGTCGCGGTATGCGGCTGGCTGATGGAGAAGCAGGGTCGGATCGCAGCGGGCGCGGAGAGCGATCCCGCGTTTCTCGCGATGAAGCAGGCAGCGGCGCGCTTCCATGTCGAGCAGATCGTGCCCGAGGCGATGGGACTGAAGGCCGCGGCAATCGCGAAGGCGGACGTGCTGTATGCGGTCAGCGCGGAGACGTTCGCTGC
>CAZBYE010000360.1:0-2812 GCA_964496045.1 uncultured Stakelama sp. | reverse complement strand
CACCGAGGTCGGCCGCCAGATCCGCGACGCCTTCGTCGCCGAGCCGGGTAATGTCATCCTGTCGGCCGACTATTCGCAGATCGAGCTGCGGCTTGCCGCGCATATCGCCGACGTGCCCCAGCTGCGCGAGGCGTTCGAGCGTGGCGACGACATCCACAACATGACCGCCACCGAGCTGTTCGGCGAGGTCAACCGCGACACCCGCGGACGCGCCAAGACCATCAACTTCGCGATCCTCTACGGCATCAGCCGCTGGGGGCTTGCCGGTCGGCTCGATGTAACGCCGGACGAGGCGCAGGCGATGATCGACCGGTATTTCGAGCGCTTCCCCGGAATCAGCCGCTACATTGCCGACACGCTCAACGACGCCAAGGCGCGCGGCTATACCGAGACGCTGTTCGGCCGGAAGACGCATTTCCCGCGCCTCAAATCCGCCACCCAGCACGAACGCGCCGGCAGCGAGCGCGCTGCGATCAACGCGCCGATCCAGGGCACCAGCGCCGATATCATCAAACGCGCGATGGCGCGGATGGGCCCGGCGCTGCGGGAAGCCGGCCTGCATGACGTCAAGATGCTGATGCAGGTCCATGACGAACTGGTTTTCGAGTTGCCCGCGGGTGATGTCGAGGCGGCGACGCCTGTCATCCGGCAGGTGATGGAGAGCGCCGCGGAACCCGCGGTCAGGCTCACCGTGCCGCTGGGTGTTGAAATCGGCACAGGCCCGAGCTGGGGCGCAGCGCATTGACGATGGATATTTCGTTCGGTTCAGGCGAAACCGGTAACGACATGGGGACCACAGTAACTTCGCGACGCCGGGTTCGGCGAACCGCCGGGTTCACCGCGTGACGACCGACGCACGCCCCGCTCCCTCAGACGATATCGCCGCGCTCGCCAAAGGGGGGCGTACGAACGTATTCGGCTTTTTCCTGCGCTTGCTGGCGCGGCTGCCGTTTCTGTTCATTGCCGGACGCCTCTACGGGCCGGAGATTGTCGGAAGGTTCGCGCTGGCCGTAGTCGTGGTCGAACTGGCGGCGCTGCTGGCGACGCTGGGACTGCGACGCGGACTGGCGCAAGCGCTGGCGAATACCGACCGGCCGCACGCGCATGTCGTATGGGACGGGATGGTCGTCGCTTTCGTGGTTTCGATGCTCGCGAGCGCCGTGTTGTTCGCTTTCCCCCAGATCATGTACGCGAACAGCGCGGTGACGGGCCTGAGCGGGTTGCTCCCCGTCATCGTCTTCGCGATCGCCTGGTCCGATGTCAGCCTCGCCGCGCTGGCCTATCGCGGAAACGTGAAAGCAACTGTGACCGCCCGCGCGATCATCGAACCATGGACGATCAGCATTGCTGCCTGGGGCCTCTATTACATCGCGCCGCGCGACGGGCTGATCATCGCCTATGTGCTGTCGATGACGGCAGCGCTGATTGCCAGCCTCTTCCCGTTCATCCGCAGTTACGGGCTCCCGCGCGGCTGGTCACCGCGGGTGCGACCATTGCTTCAGCTTGCCCGACGCAACATGCCGCTTGCCGGGGCGGACGCGATCGAGTGGGGCACGCGCAACATCGATCGCTTCATCCTCGGTCTGCTGTTCCCGCCGGCGATCGTCGGCATCTATTACATGGCGCAGCAAGTCGCCTCGATTCCGCAGAAGCTCAAGACCAGCTTCGATCCGATCCTGGGACCGGTGATCGCCCGCAATCTCGCCGCCGGGAACCGCGCAGCGATCGCGCATCAGGTGAAGCAGGTCGCCTTCTGGATCATCACCGCGCAGGCTGCGCTACTGCTGATGGGCGGGATTCCGGCCGAAGGCGTGATGGGCGTGGTCGGCCCGCAATTCGTAGCGGGCGCGGGCGCTTTGTGCTTCCTGCTCGCTGCCGAGGTTCTTGCCTCTCCCGGCGCAGTCGCGGAGGCTGGTCTCGTCTACATGGCCCGGCACCGCAACCTGATGGTGTCAATGCTGCTGCTCGCCTTCCAGGCGGCGCTGAGCTTCGCGCTGGTCTTCCTGATGCGCGATCTGGGATGGGACGTGAACTATCAGGCGGCAGGGCCCGCAGTCGCGTTGGCGGTGACGCTGGCAATCGGTTCGACGATCAAATGCTGGATGCTGTCACGGATGACCCATGCGTCGGTGTTCAGCCTGCGCCCCGGCTTCATCGCTGCGATTGCCGCCGGCGGAGTCGTCGGCTGGGGATTCACTGCACTCCCGCATGAGCTTGAATGGGTGGAGCTTTCGGTGGGCGTGCCGGCGATCTTCGCCGTCTATTTCGCCGTGATCGGCAAATGGGCGTTCGGTGAGGAGGACCGCAAGCTGTTCAAGAAGCTGCCTAAGGAAGGCGCGGACGCGGGTTAGTTCGACTGCTCCGAATACGACACCGGCCCGTCCCCGGATGAGGGAACGGGCCGGCACCGTCTCAGCGAAGCCGAACACGATCAATGCCGGAAGTGGCGCATCCCGGTGAACATCATCGCAAGGCCAGCCTCATCGGCCGCCGCGATCACTTCCTCGTCGCGGATCGATCCGCCCGGCTGGATCACCGCGGTCGCCCCCGCCTCGACCGCTGCGAGCAGGCCGTCGGCGAAGGGGAAGAACGCGTCCGAAGCCACCGCCGAACCGATCGTGCGCGGCGTCGTCCAGCCGGCCTTGTCGGCGGCGTCCCTGGCCTTCCACGCGGCGATACGCGCGGATTCGAGGCGATTCATCTGGCCCGCGCCGACTCCTGCGGTGCTGCCGTCCTTGGCATAGACGATCGCGTTCGACTTGACGTGCTTGGCGACGGTCCAGGCGAACAGGCAGTCGGCCAGCTCCTGCTC
>CAZBYE010000359.1:0-2812 GCA_964496045.1 uncultured Stakelama sp. | reverse complement strand
TCAAATGGGCGGTCGAGCAGATGGAGGAACGCTACCGGATGATGGCTTCGGTCAACGTCCGCAGCCTCGGCAGCTTCAACGACAAGGTGCGTCAGGCACTGGCCAAGGGACAGAAGCTCGGCCGCAAGGTCCAGGTCGGCTACGACCCCGAGACGCGTCAGCCGCTGTATGAGGAGGAGACGCTCGAGCTCAATCCGCTGCCGCAGATCGTGATCATCGTCGATGAGCTCGCCGACCTGATGATGACCGCGGGCAAGGAAGTCGAGTTCCTGATCCAGCGGCTCGCGCAGAAGGCGCGCGCGGCGGGCATCCATTTGATCATGGCCACCCAGCGCCCGTCGGTCGATGTCATCACCGGCGTGATCAAGGCGAATTTGCCGACGCGAATCAGCTTCCACGTCACCAGCAAGATCGATTCGCGCACGATTCTGGGCGAGCAGGGCGCCGAACAGCTGCTGGGCAAGGGCGACATGCTCTATATGCCGGGCGGGAAGCAGATCGCGCGCGTCCACGGGCCGTTCGTGAGCGATGATGAAGTGATGGCAGTCGCCGATCACTGGCGCGCGCAAGGGGCACCCGATTATATCCAGGCCGTCACCGAGGAACCCGAGGGCGAGGAATTCGCGCTCGACGGCGCGCCGGACGGCGAGGACAGCCCCGAGGAGCAGCTCTATCGCCGCGCGGTTCAGCTGGTCGCGGAGAGCCAGAAGGCCTCCACCTCGTGGCTCCAGCGCCAGTTGCGCGTCGGCTATAACAGCGCCGCGCGCCTGATCGAGCGGATGGAAAAGGATGGCCTCGTTTCGCGTCCCGACCATGTCGGGCGGCGCGAAGTGTTGATGGATCAGGACGGGCGGCCGCTCTAGCGACCATGCGTCATCCCAGCTTTTCGCCAGGATCCACCGGGAGGCGGACGGCGGTCTTGAGGCTCCAGTTCAGCACGGGCGGCGCCGTGGACCCCGGCACAAGGCCGGGGTGACGGCTTGGGTGCGGTGACGGTTCAGGCGCGCGATTCGACGCGCCCTAGCTCTCCAGTTCGATCGTGCCGATCATCCAGTCGTGGAACAGCTTAACCGGGCGCTGCTCCAGCGCGCGGGGGCGGCACACGAACCAGTAGGAATAGGGACTCTTCACCACCGGATCGAACAGGGTCGCGATGCGCGGATCATCCTCAGGCACCACGTGCGAATCGAGCATGAAGGCGATACCCACGCCCTGCGCGGCCGCCTCGAGCAGCAACGAGCCCGAATCGAACAGGTCGACCGCCACCGGCTCGATATCGGGAACGCCGAGCGCGTCGCGCCAGATTTCGAAGCTGTCGGCCATGTCGCGATGGACCATCACGGTCATGCCGTCGAGCTGCTCGGGCCGGGTGATCGCATTCGGCCCCTCGACCAGATTCCGGGCGGCGACGAGGCGGATGCGGTTGCGATCGAGGCGGCGACCGTAAAGCAGGGTGTCGATGTCGCGCGCAAGTACGATCGCCGCGTCGAGACCGTCGCCCAATCGCGACATGCCATGCCCGCCGGTGTCGATATCGAGATGGAGTTGCGGATGCATCGCACGCAATGCACCCAGATGCGGGAGCAGCCGTTGCGTCGCGAACAACGCTGGCGTGCCAAGCCGCAGGCGGAGCAATTCGACCCCGCTGGTCATCCCTTCGATCGCATCGCTCATCGAATCGAGTGCTGGCGCGATCAGCCCGAGCAGCCGCTCACCCTCCGCATTGAGCTTCATCGATTGATGGCGCCGCTCGAACAATTGCTTGCCGATGAAGCGCTCAAGCGCCTGAACCCGGCGGCTAAGCGCGGGCGAGGAGAGCGCAAGCTCCTCCGCGGCAGCCTTGACCGAGCCAAGCCGGGCGACCTGGACGAACGCTTCGATGGCGGTGAGGGGTGGCAGCCTTCGCATAGCTTTTTGTGTGGTGCAGCGTTTCCATTTGCAACTTGTTATCAGGGTAACCAACCTGACAACGGTTACAGTGGCACTAAACCGCGATTGTTACAGATTGCAGAAACTGCAATCATAATATGGCCTTTTCGCACTTGCACAAAATTACGCTGCACTGCACATAGGACGTGCCTTTCAGGCATCCTCTCCTAAACCTTTCATGGGTCGGCCCCCTTGGGCCGGCCCTTTTTTTTGCCCAAATCGCGGGCGAAACGGTAGCTTACCTAGGCGATCCGGAACCGCATGCCTATCTGGCGCGCTCACCCGGCAGTTCGCAGGGAAGGAGAGCCGATGGCCGATACCGATACCCCGACACGCAAGCTTCAGGTCGCCAATTCGCGTCCCGAGGACAGCGGGCGCGGCCTTGCCCATCTTCCGCGCACGCTGATGGCCGAGCTTGGCCTGCAACAGGGCGACGTGATCGAGATCATCGGCAAGCGCACGACACCGGCGCGCGCCGTCTTCCCCTATCCCGAGGATGAGGGGCTTGAGCTGCTGCGCATCGATGGCCTGCAGCGCGCCAATGCCGGCGTCGGATCGGGCGATTTCGTCGAGATCCGCCGCGGCGAATCGCGTCCTGCGACGCGCGTCGTGTTCGCACCCGCACGCAAGGATTTGCGGCTTGAAGGGTCCGCGAATGCGCTGAAGCGCACCTTTATCGGCCGGCCGCTGGCACAGGGCGACACCGTCTCGACCGTCGGTCAGCAACGCGTGTCGGACATGCCGCCGAACGTGCTCCAGCATCTTCGCGCGCCGGCCTATGCGCTGCAGGAGATCCGCCTGACGGTCGTTTCGGCGACGCCGCGCGGTATCGTCCATATCGACGAGAATACCGAGGTCGAGCTGCGCGCAGACTTCGAAGAAG
>CAZBYE010000358.1:0-2855 GCA_964496045.1 uncultured Stakelama sp. | reverse complement strand
GCGCGCGCATGCACCACAATTACCTGCGTCCCGGCGGCGTCCATCAGGACGTGCCGCTCAAGCTGCTCACCGACATCGGCGACTGGCTCGACACCCGCCTGCCGAAGCTGTTCGGGGACGCGGTCAGCCTGGTCGCGGAAAACCGCATCTTCAAGCAGCGCAACGTCGATATCGCCATCGTCAGCCGCGAAGATGCGATCAAATGGGGCTTCTCCGGCCCGATGATCCGCGCGGCGGGCCTGCCCTGGGATCTGCGCAAGTCGCAGCCCTATGACGTGTACGATCGCATGGAGTTCGACATTCCCGTCGGCACACGCGGCGACTGCTACGATCGCTTCATGGTCCGCGTCGAGGAAGTCTATCAGTCCGCGCGCATCATGCGTCAGTGCCTCAACGAGATGCCGGCCGGCCCGATCGCGTCGCTCGACCGCAAGGTGGTGCCGCCCAAGCGCGCCGAGATGAAGCAGTCGATGGAAGCGCTGATCCATCACTTCAAACTCTATACGGAGGGCTTCCACGTCCCGGCGGGCGAAGTCTATGTCGCGACCGAAAGCCCCAAGGGCGAATTCGGCATCTACATGGTCAGCGACGGCTCGAATAAGCCCTATCGCTGCAAGATCCGCCCGACCGCGTTCAGCCACCTTCAGGCGATGGACTTCATGTCGCGCGGCCACATGCTCGCCGACATTACCGTGATCCTCGGTGCGATGGATATCGTGTTCGGGGAGTGCGACCGGTGAGCACCCGCATCGCTACCGCGCACGAGATGATCGCGCGCTACAATGCGCAGGATGCCGACGCCTATGTCGAGCTGATGACCGACGATGCCTGCGAAGCGGGCTATCGCGGTGCGGTCCTTCGCGAGGGCAGGGAAGGCGTCCGGTCGGGGCTCAAGGCGATGTTCGCCCAGTTCCCGCAGAACCGCGCCGACATCCTCGCCAGCTACGAGCTGGGCGAGACGGTGCTGCTTCACGAAACGGTCTCGCGCGCGCCCGATGGCGAGCAGTTCGAGGTCATGTCCATCTACACGTTCAGCGGCGACAAGGTGAGCCGCGTGGAGTTCATCCGCTAATGGCCGACGCAAAGGCAATCGAAGACACGCCGGAGCTCCGCGCACGCTGGGGCGGGTTCGCATGGACCGCGGAGAATGCCGAGAAGGCAGCGACCATCCGCGCGCGTTATCCCGCCGGACGGCAGCAGAGCTGCACCATCCCCTATCTCGACCTCGCTCAGCGTCAGGTCGGGGCGGAGACGGATACCCAGGGCTGGCTGCCGATCCCGGTGATCGAGTTCGTCGCGAAGGAGCTCGACCTCGCGGTGATCCGCGTGCTCGAAGTCGCGACCTTCTACACCATGTTCAACTTGCACCCGGTCGGAAAGTACCATGTCCAGGTGTGCGGCACGACGCCGTGCTGGCTGCGCGGATCGGACGACGTCTTCGCCGCGTGCAAGAACCGCGGCATGGCCAAGGGCAAGACCACGCCCGACGGCCTGTTCACGCTGACTGAGGTCGAGTGCATGGGCAATTGCTCGAGCGCGCCGATGGTCCAGATCAACGACGACAATTACGAGGATCTGGATTACGACCGCACCGTCGCGATCCTCGACGCGCTGGCGAACGGACAGCAGCCCAAGACGGGCACGCAGGAACCGGGCCGCCACACCGTCGAACCCGTCGGCGGGCCGACCAGCCTCAAGGAAATGGTCAAGGCTAACCACGATTACCGGGGGGAATGGTGATGCCCGAACCCGTCCAGAAGAGCCTGCCGATCATCGGCATCATCTTCCTGATGCTGGCCGTCCTCAAGTTCCTGCAAGGGGGCAATTGGGTCGTCTGGTTGATTCTCGCTATCCTGTTTGGCGCCCTCCGCTTCTTTCCATTGAGCAAGCGCGGCGCATCCGGTTCGGAGGATAAGGCATGAACAAGAACACGATCTACACGATCCTCGCCGTCATCGGTGGTCTTGTCGTTCTCGGTTGGGTGCTCAAGCTCGCCGTCAAGCTGTTCATTCCGCTGCTTTTGGTCGGCGTCGGCGTGGCCGTGTACATCGCGGTCCAGAACAACAAGCGTATCGGGGGCCCGAAGTAAGTGCTCGCTGACAAGGATCGTATCTTCACCAACCTCTACGGCTACCAGCCGTGGAACCTGTCGGCTGCGATCAAGCGCGGCGCGTGGGACAATACGAAGAAGCTGCTCGAACTCGGTCCCGATGTGATCATCGAGAAGATCAAGGCGTCGGGTCTGCGCGGCCGCGGCGGTGCGGGCTTCCCGACCGGCATGAAATGGTCGTTCATGCCCAAGAACCCGACGCCCGAGCGTCCCAGCTTCCTCGTCATCAATGCCGACGAGTCCGAGCCGGGCTCGTGCAAGGATCGTGAGATCATTCGCCACGATCCGCATCTGCTGCTCGAAGGCGCGCTGGTAGCGGGCTTCGCGATGCGCGCGCGGGCGGCCTATATCTACATCCGCGGCGAATATATCCGTGAGGCCGAGACGCTGTTCGCGGCGATCGAGGAAGCCTATGCCAAGGGCCTGCTGGGCAAGAATGCCTGCGGCTCGGGCTATGACTTCGACGTGTTCTGCCACCGCGGTGCCGGCGCGTATATCTGCGGTGAAGAAACCGCGATGATCGAGAGCCTCGAGGGCAAGAAGGGCCAGCCGCGCCTCAAGCCCCCGTTCCCGGCGGGCGCGGGCCTCTATGGCTGCCCGACCACGGTCAACAATGTCGAAAGCATCGCGGTCGCCCCGACGATCCTGCGTCGCTCGCCTGAATGGTTCGCCAGCTTCGGCAACGAGAATAACCGCGGCACCAAGCTGTTCCAGATCAGCGGCCATGTCGAAAAGCCGTGCGTGG
>CAZBYE010000357.1:0-2871 GCA_964496045.1 uncultured Stakelama sp. | reverse complement strand
CAGATCGAGCCGGCCGATGCCATGCTTGCGGCCCAGCTCGTTGAGCGCGGCGAGCAGCGTCGCGGGCGACATCGCCCCGCCGTTCACGGCGACGCCATCGCCCTTTTCGAAGTCGATCGTGATGTATTCGGGCGTGTCGGGCGCGTCCTCCGGATTCACCGTGCGCGAGAAGACGTAATCGGGCACCTCTTCCCACGGATCCTCGAGCACCTTGCCCTCGGAGCTGGTGTGAAGCAGGTTCGCATCGGTCGAGAACGGCGCCTCGCCACGCTTGTCCTTGGCGACCTGAATCTGGTGCTTTTCGGCGAACTCGATCAGCTTGGTGCGGCTGGTCAGATCCCATTCGCGCCACGGCGCGATCACCTTGATGTCGGGATTGAGCGCATAGGCCGAAAGCTCGAAGCGGACCTGGTCGTTGCCCTTGCCGGTCGCACCGTGACTGACCGCATCGGCATTCACTTCCTTGGCGATCTCGATCAGCCGCTTGGAAATCAGCGGGCGCGCGATCGACGTGCCGAGCAGATACAGCCCCTCGTACAGCGCATTGGCGCGCATCATCGGGAAGACGAAATCGCGGACGAACTCTTCCTTGAGATCGTCGATGAAGATGTGCTCGGGCTTCACGCCGGCGTTGAGTGCCTTCTGGCGCGCGGGCTCGAGTTCTTCGCCCTGACCGAGGTCGGCGGTGAAGGTCACCACCTCGCACTGATATTCCTGCTGGAGCCATTTCAGGATCACGCTGGTGTCGAGGCCGCCCGAATAGGCGAGCACCACGCGATTGATCTTGTCGGCCATCTTGTCGTCGCTCCAGAGGAAAAGGTCGCGTGCGCCTCTAGGCCCGTGGGGGCGCTTCCGCAACACCAGTGAACAGCCGGGGCAGATAGACGGCCAGCGCCCCCGCGCGGTAGAAATAGCTGGCGAGGAAGGCCAGCCACAGACCGGTCGCGCCGAACGACCGCAGCAACAGGTCTGTGCCGATATACAGAATTGTCGCCAGAATCGCCGCGTTGCGCAGCGCCCGCCCCTGCGTCGCGCCGATGAATACGCCGTCGAGCAGCCATGCCGGGACGCCCAAAGTCGCGGTGAGCGCAGCGAAGGGCAGCATGGCATAGGCGGCAGCGCGCACCTCAATATTGGTGGTCAGCAGATCAATCAGCAGCCAGCCGAAGGCGGCAGCAATCCCGCTCGCGATCAGCCCGAAGCCGAGCGAGAACTCCCCCGTCAGTCGGATCGCGCGCTTGAGCTCCGCCTTCGCCCCCGCACCGATTGCGATCCCTACGCGCGATTCGGCGGTGAATGCAAAGCCGTCGAGTACGAAGGCAAAGATGCCGACCAGCTGGAGCAGCACATGGTTGGCCGCAAGCTGCACCGTACCCAGCCGCGCGCCGGCATTGGCGAGCCACAGGAACATGATCAGCAGCGCGATCGTGCGGATCATGATGTCGCCGTTCACCGCGAACAGCCGCTTCCACGCGATGGGATCGAAGAACCCGGCGCGCTGGCGCAGCAGTGCGCCCGGCCCGACGATCCGCAGCACCATGACGATGCCGAGCGCCAGTGCGACCCATTCGGCCAGCGCGGTGCCAAGGCCGACACCGCGCGCGCCCATCCCCAAATGCCACACGAACAGCACGTCCAGCACCACATTCACCGCGTTCATCGCGATCTGGAGCAGCAGCGTATCGCGCGTGCGGCCGAGCCCATAGAGCCAGCCGTTGATCGCGTAGAAACCCAGCGCTGCAGGCGCGCCCAGAAACCGCGCCGTCACGAACTCATGCGCGGCGGCGGTCAGTGTCTCGCCACCCGCCAGCACGGACAACGCCAGCGGAACGATCAACAACTGCAATGCGACCAGCACCGCGCCGATCGCAAGACCGGCGGCGACGCCACGGGCCAGCAACGCATTGACTTCGCCCGCGTCGCCGCGCCCATGCGCCTGCGCGGTCATTCCGGTCATCCCCATGCGCAGGAAGCCGAACGCCCAGAAAATGAAATTGATGATCGCGACGCCCAGCGCCACGCCGGCCAGCGCCGCCGCGTCCCCGGTCCAGCCGATTACCGCGGTATCCACCAGTCCGACCAGCGGCACCGTGGTCTGGCCGAGCATGATCGGCCACGCCTGTGCGAAGATCGACCGGCGGGTCAGGAGAAGGGGCTGCGCCGCTTGCATGGCGTTCCCATGCGCATATGCTCGCCCAAAATCCAGCGGAGCCGCGCGATGGCCGAAATCAAGACCAAGCCGACACAGGTAACCGTCGATGATTTCATTGCGGCGGTCGAAAACGCTGCCCGGCGCGAGGAAGCGAAAACCGTCTGCGCGATGATGGAACGCGTCACCGGCGAACCGCCACAGATGTGGGGTCCGTCGATCATCGGCTTTGGCAGCTATCACTATAAATATGACAGCGGTCATGAAGGGACGATGTGCCGTCTCGGCTTCTCGCCGCGCAAAGCGCAGCTTGTGCTCTACATCCTCACCGGCGCAGCAGGTGAGGACGAGCGGCTGGCGAAACTCGGCAAGCACAAGACCGGCAAGTCGTGCCTCTACATCAACAAGCTCGCCGATGTGGATATGGCGGTGCTCGAGGACATGACCCGTGACGCGCTCACTTACATGAACGCCAGATACCCGGCCTGACGGTTCAAGCGCGAGTCGCCCCGATCATGCTATGGCTGGATCTATGCTGATTCTCTTCGCCTTCGCCGCCGCCCAGACCCCACCCGCCAGCGTCGCGCCCGGCCCGCTTCCCAGGGCCGAGGCAGAACGCCGCGTAGCGGAGCGCTTCGCCGATCTCGACCTCAACGAGGATGGCGTCATCGAACGCGACGAGGTCCGCGCCCGCTTCGATTTCGAGGCAACCACCAACGCCA
>CAZBYE010000356.1:0-2909 GCA_964496045.1 uncultured Stakelama sp. | reverse complement strand
CCAGCTCGCAGTAACGGCCGGTGTGCAGCTCGACCACCGGCGCTCCCAGCCGCAACGCCGCCTCGATCTGCGCGGGGTCGGGTTCGATGAACAGCGACACGCGGATGTTCGCGTTGCGCAGCTCGGTCACCATTGGTGCGAGCAGATTGTGCTGCCCCCGTGCGTCGAGTCCGCCCTCGGTCGTGCGCTCCTCGCGCTTTTCCGGGACGATGCACGCGGCGTGCGGCTTATGGCGCAGCGCGATGCCCAGCATCTCCTCGGTCGCGGCCATCTCAAGGTTGAGCGGAACCGGCAGTTCGGCGGAAAGCCGGGCGATGTCGTCGTCGGTGATGTGGCGGCGGTCTTCCCGCAAATGTGCGGTAATGCCGTCGGCTCCGGCCTGTGCCGCCAGCAGCGCCGCGCGCACCGGATCGGGATAGCCGCTGCCGCGCGCATTCCGCACGGTCGCGACATGGTCGATGTTCACGCCAAGGCGCAGCTTGCCGCTCATGCCTCCACCCGGCTCCCCGGCTTGATCGCCGGAATCGCCGCGAGTTCGGGCGGCAGCGAATCGGCTTCGTAGCTCGGTACGTCGAGTCGGATCAGCGGGAAGAAGGGGACGCCGAGATCGGCGGCACCGTTCGAGCGGTCGACCAGCGACGCTGCGGCGATCACCTCTCCGCCCGCTTCCGTAATCGCCCTGATCGCTTCAAGCGACGATAGTCCGGTGGTGACGACATCTTCCATCATCAGCACCTTTTGACCCGGCGACAGCCGAAAGCCGCGGCGCAGCTCGAAGGTGCCGGTGGGGCGTTCGACGAACATCGCGTCGACGTTCAGTGCGCGCGCGACTTCCTGTCCCGCGATCACCCCGCCCATGGCGGGGGCAACCACGGCGCTGATCTGCGCGCGAAGCTCGGGGGGAATCTTCGCCGCCACCGCCTGCGCGAGCCGTCCGGCGCGCGCCGGATTCATCAGCACGCGCGCGCATTGCAGGTAGCGCGAACTGCGCAGGCCCGAAGAGAGAATGAAATGCCCTTCCAGCAGCGCCTCGGCAGTGCGAAACTCGTCCAGAACCTCGTCGTCAGTCATGTGTCTTCCCGCCCTTTTTCGCGCTGTTCGCATCTAGGCGCGGCCCGCCTGCGCCGCAACCGCGGTGTATCGGCGGAGCGAATCGCGGCCCCTGCGCGCTCCCCTGCCCGGCCACTCACAGGATGCTGTCGCCGGGTGGCCGGGTGAGCGCGCGCAGGCGCCGCAACTAAAAAGAGGCGCGACAAGCTTGAGACACGCGATCTTGCTGCTATAGGCCAGCCCCAACGGGCAAGTTGCGCCCGCGCGACCGGAAGCCCGGCGCCCCCGCACATGGGGTCAAGGAAACATGGGGTTGAACGACAAGATGCGCATGCATGGATTGAAGGCGATCGTCCTGGCCGCTGGCCTCGCGCTCGCCGGCGGCATGGCCCAGGGACAGACGGCTCCGGCTGCACCGGCCGTCGAAGCACCCGCGGTTCCCGCGCCGGTCGCGGTCGAATCGCCGGCGACAACCGCGGCGCCTGCCGCCGCCACCGCAGCGGCTCCGGCAGCAGCGGCGACTCCCGCCGATCCGACGCTCAATCCCGACGGCACACACAAGACCGGCCCGGTTGCGGGTATCGGTCAGCCGGTCAACGGCCATTTCGGCATCCAGCCGCAGGTGACCAAGCTCGGTGAAAGCGCGGCGCATTTCCACAACTGGATCCTGCTGCCGATCATCTTCGCGGTTTCGATCTTCGTTCTGATCCTGCTCGGCCTGACGATCGTCCGCTTCCGCCGGAAGGCGAACCCCAATCCCTCGAAGACCAGCCACAACACGCTGATCGAGATCATCTGGACGGTTGTCCCGGTGCTCATCCTCGCGGTGATCGCCTGGCCATCGATTTCGCTGCTTGCCAAGCAGTTCAAGCCCGCCCCGGATAACGCGGTGACGATCAAGGCGATCGGCAATCAGTGGTTCTGGAGCTACGAATATCCCGACCATGGCGGCATTTCGATCACCGCCAACATGCTCAAGGAAAAGGGCGATGTTCCGGCCGGCACGCGTCACCGCACCGATGTCGACGGTCCGCGCCTGCTTGCGGTCGATAACCGCATCGTCGTTCCGGTAGGTACGCCGATCCGTCTGATCGCTACGGCGAGCGACGTGATCCACAGCTGGGCCATCCCGGCCTTCTGGATCAAGATCGACGCGGTCCCCGGCCGCCTCAACGAAACCAGCTTCATCGTCGACAAGCCCGGCGTCTATTTCGGCCAGTGCTCCGAACTGTGCGGCGCGCGCCACGCGTATATGCCGATCGCGGTCGAGGCGGTTGAGCCTGCCGTGTTCGCGCAATGGGTCGCGGCCAAGGGCGGAAAGATGCCCGAAGCCAAGTCTGCTGCCCCGGCAGCCGCAGCGCCTGCTGCAGCAGCGCCCGCCGGCAACACCGCCGAAGCGCCCGTCGTCAACGCGACCGAAGCTGCGGCCACCACCAATCAAGCCGCCACCGGCAACACGGACCAGTAAGCCATGACCGACGTAGCCCGCGACGCCCACGCCTTTACGGCGCATGACGACCACCACCATGACGCGGATCACAAGCCCGGCTTCTTCGCGCGCTGGTTCCTGTCGACCAACCACAAGGACATCGGCACGCTGTACCTGATCTTCGCGATTCTCGCGGGGATCATCGGTGGCGCGATTTCGGGCGTGATGCGCCTCGAGCTGGCCGAACCCGGCATCCAGCATCTCGGCTATATCTCCGAATGGGTGCATGGCGGCCCGCAGACCTTCGACGAGGCCCAGCATTTCTGGAACGTTCTGATCACCGCGCACGGCCTGATCATGGTGTTCTTCATGGTCATGCCGGCGATGATCGGCGGCTTCGGCAACTGGTTCGTGCCGCTGATGATCGGCG
>CAZBYE010000355.1:0-2952 GCA_964496045.1 uncultured Stakelama sp. | reverse complement strand
TAGGTTGCGGTCGCGGCAAAGGCGCGCGCGGCGAGGCGCTTGCGGAAGGCGAGCGGAGTAGCACCCTCGCTGGCGTCCATCTCGGCGATCAGCTCGGCATAGTCGGCGGGATCGGTGACGATCGCTACGAAGGCGTGGTTCTTGGCGGCGGAGCGGACCATCGACGGGCCGCCGATATCGATATTCTCGATGATCTCGTCGCGCTCTGCGCCCTTCGCGACGGTCTGGGCGAAGGGATAGAGATTGACCACCACCAGATCGATCATGCCGATCGCGTGCTCGCTGGCCGAAGCCATATGCTGCGCATCATCGCGCACGGCGAGCAAGCCGCCATGGACCACCGGGTGCAGTGTCTTGACGCGACCGTCCATCATCTCGGGGAAGCCGGTGAGGTCGGAGATGTCGCGAACCTCAAGCCCAGCGTCACGCAGCGCCTTGGCGGTGCCGCCGGTCGAAACGAGTTCGACACCCTTTTTGGCGAGCGCGGTTCCGAGTTCGACGATGCCAGTCTTGTCGGAGACAGAGAGAAGGGCGCGGCGGATGGGGATGCTGGTCATGGGCGGGGCCTTTAGGGAACCCGCCGCACGCTGCAAACCCCTAACGCGCAATGGCCGAGGCGCCTATCTGGCGCGGTGAAACAGCCAGGAGATACTGGTGCCGCCTGCAGGCGATTCACCCGTCAGCACAAGCTGCTGGGTTTCCCGCGGAATTCCGCGTCCGTCGACCCACACGCTTTCCTCAATGCTGAGTGCGGCACCATTGGCACGAAACTGCCACGCGGCGCCTGAAGGGGTGCGGAGCAGCGCGCCCGCACCGTCGGCGGTGGGCGAAACCAGCACGCCTGGATGAAGATGGAAGCGGATCGCGAAGGGGATCGCCCCAGCCTTCTTGCGGCGTCCGGCCGGGGTCAGGCTGTCCTCGCCCCGCACGTCGCGCCCGTCGGCGCCAAGCGCGATGCGGCGGCGATGGACGACGCCGTGGCGCCGGACATAGCCGTCATGGCTCGCCTCGATCCGGCTGGCTGTGTCGGTTTCCTGACGGCTCAGTTCCATCTCGCTCACGCCCCGGCCAAGCGTCCCGTCGGGATGGATCGCGGTCGAATTGCTGTCCTCCACGACCAGCGTCGAGTGCGCCGCGGTGGTCCGCAGCCCATCGGCGAGCGTAGCGGGCAGGCGAAGATCGGCGCCGCGCGCGCCACCACAGCTGATGACGATCCGGTCGGGACCGTCGGAGAATTCGAAGGCCAGCGTCGAGGCGCAGCCGCCCTCCATCACCCGCGCGACCGGCGGCGGCGCCGCATCGACGATCACGACGGTGCGCTGCTGGGCCAGTCGCTGATACCCCCAGTCGAGCGCCTGGCGGAGCGGGCGAACGCGCGCGCCGGTCGCCGCAACGATCTCGTCCAGCGATTCACCGGTCACGGGCGCACCGCCCTGCCAGCTCGCCAGACCGCGGTCGCCGTGGCACACGCCCAGCAGCGCCGAAACCATCCGGGTGAGCGCGCGGCTTTGCACCTCGGGCGGATCGAGGCGGCGCGCGGCATAGGTTTCGCGCAGCAAGGTCAACAGCATGATCGAGTCGAGCAGCGCAGCAGGGGAGCGCCCGACGATCCCGCCATCCTCGCTGACGGACACGGCAAGCGCGCGGGCGAGGCCTGCCTCTCCGAAGGCGCGGCGTGGATCGCCGCCGGGGATCATCAGCCCCGCCGCGAGCACCCCGCACCACGCGGCAATACGCGGTGCGCCGGGAGGAACCCGATCGGCGTTGCGGTCGAGATGCCGCGCGCCCCGCGCGAGCGTGTGCAGCACCTTCGATCGATAGACGAGATCGGTGCTGGACAGGATCAGCGGCGCATGCGCGGTCCAGAACAGGATCCGGCGTCCCCACAGATCGGCACGCCATGCCGGATCGGTGACCTTTTCGGCATGGACGTCGAGCCATTTGCGCATCAGCGCTTCGGCTACCGGCGCGGCGCCCGCACGCGTGGTGACGGTGGACAGGTCGCGCAGCCAGGCGAAGCTGTGGAAATAGTCGCTGAACGGTTTCGACCATTCGGGCCGGGCCGGATCGAGCGTGACGACGGCGTGATTCTCGCCGCGGAACGACAGCTTACCGTCGAGCAGCGCGTTGCCCCGCGCCGGATCCCCGAGGAAGGGATCGTCCGCGACCGCGATCAGCTTCAGCGGATAACGCCCCTTGAGCCGCAACCCGTAGAGCGGAGTGCGCCAGGTGAGGCGGTGGAAATGATCGGACAGTCGATCCGCGAGCGACAGGCCACGGTCGCCGCCGATCCGGATCAGCCGCCGCCCCTGCTCGATCCCGTCGGCGTCCGATGCCTCGGTGGCGGGGTCGTCGATGGGCATCTTCACCCCGCGCGCAATGCCCGGATGTTATCCGCGTAGGCCGAGGGGCCGCCCTTGAACGCCGCGGTGCCCGCGACCAGCGCATCGGCGCCGGCAGCGATCACGCGCGCCGCGTTGCCCTGATCGACCCCGCCATCGACCTCGAGATCGATATGGCGACCGCTGGCTTCGATCTTCGCCCGCAAGGTCGAAATCTTGGCGAGCTGACTCTCGATGAACTTCTGCCCGCCAAAGCCGGGGTTGACGCTCATCACCAGGATCAGGTCGACCATATCCATGACGTGATCGACGACATCGACCGGGGTCGCGGGATTGAGCACCACGCCGGCGCGCTTGCCCAGCGCCTTGATGGTCTGGAGCGTGCGGTGAAGGTGCGGGCCGCTTTCGGGATGGACCGAGATGCAGTCGGCGCCGGCATCGGCGAATGCCTGCAGCATCGGATCGACCGGCGCGATCATCAGATGGACGTCGAACGGCTTGGCAGTGTGCGGCCGCAGCGCCTTGATCACCGCCGGGCCGATCGTGATGTTGGGCACGAAATGCCCGTCCCACACATCGACATGGAACCAGTCGGCCCCCGCCCCATCGA
>CAZBYE010000354.1:0-2959 GCA_964496045.1 uncultured Stakelama sp. | reverse complement strand
TCCACCCATTCGATGTCCACCCCGGTCGCGGCCAGCGCCACCTTGGTGGCCGCCATGATCTCCGGCCCGATGCCGTCGCCGGGGATGCAGGTGACGCGATACATGCTCATCCCAGGCCTCCGGCAGAGAAAGGTCGTTTGCCCAGATAGGCGCCGGGGGCGGCATCAGGGATGCTTCCTGAGCCCGGCCACGGTCGTTCCTCGGGGTCGTCGCCGGCCAAGACATACGCCGCCGCGGGAGGAAGGTCGAAGTGACCAACGGTGCGGTGATCCCGTACGTCCATAACGCTGCGGCCCCGGGCCTCGGCAAGATCGGCGTGCTCGTCGCGCTCGAGAGCGATGCCGGCGTCGACGTGCTCGAGCCGCTGGGCAAGCAGATCGCGATGCACATCGCCGCGGCGTTCCCGCTGGCGCTGGACGAGAGCGGTCTCGACCAGGACGTGCTCGACCGTGAGCGCGCGATCGCCAAGGAAAAGGCTGCCGAGAGCGGCAAGCCGGCCGACATCATCGAGAAGATGCTCGACGGTGCCGTCAAGAAGTTCGCCAAGGAGAACGCGCTGCTCAGCCAGCTGTTCGTGATGGACGGCAAGACCCCGGTTTCGGACGTCATCGCCAAGGCGGGCAAGGATGCCGGCGCGACGATCGTGCTCAAGGATTATGTCCGCTTCCAGCTCGGCGAAGGCATCGAGAAGGAAGAGAGCGACTTCGCCGCCGAAGTCGCGGCGACGGCGGGCCTGAACCGCTAAGTCGTATCGCTTCGCGAACAAGAGGGGCGCGGCCACCGCGGTGGCTGCGCCCTTTTTGCTGGACGCTTTTGGGTGGTCAGCCGGGATCGTCGATCGGGAGTTCGCCCAGCGGGTCGGCTTCGGTGAGGCCGGCAACCTCCTCATAGACTGCGGCGTTCTCGCTCATCTCTTCCGCAAGCGCGGGGTTCTGCGCGCCGACATCGCGAAAGAAGATGGCGGCATCGCGCAGGAGTTTGGCCGCAAGCTGAGCGTGGTTTGGCATGAGATTCGCGCCTCCGTTGAGCGCCATGCTAGCGGAAAACCCGCGCTGCCGCTTGGCTTTGCGCGAGGCCGCATCTAAGGTCCGCGCCGCTTCCCAATAACCTACAGAATCAAGGGCCAGATGACCGCGCCACGCTTCAAACGAATCCTGCTCAAGCTTTCGGGCGAAGTGCTGATGGGCCAAGGCCAGTTCGGCATCGATCCCGCCACCTGCGAACGCGTCGCGCGCGAAGTGAAGGCGGCGACCGAAGCCGGGTTCGAAATCTGCATGGTCGTGGGCGGGGGCAACATCTTCCGCGGTCTCGCAGGTGCGGCGCAGGGCTTCGAGCGCGCAAGCGCCGACTATATGGGCATGCTGGCGACGGTGATGAACGCGCTGGCGATGCAGAACACGCTCGAGCGGCTGGGCGTCGATACCCGCGTCCAGTCGGCGATCCCGATGGCGAGCGTGTCCGAACCCTATATCCGGCGCAAGGCGATGCGGCACATAGAGAAGGGCCGCGTGGTGATCTTCGCCGCGGGCACGGGCCTGCCGTTCTTCACCACCGACACCACGGCGGCGCTGCGCGCGGCCGAGATGAACTGCGATGCGCTGTTCAAGGGCACCAGCGTCGACGGCGTATACAATGCCGATCCCAAGAAGGTGCCGACGGCGACGCGCTATGAGGAACTGAGCTTCGACCGCGTGCTGGTCGACAACCTCAAGGTCATGGATGCAACCGCGGTGGCTTTGTGCCGCGACAACAACATTCCGATCGTGGTGTTCAACATCCGCGACGAGGGCACTTTGGAAGCCGTGCTGCGCGGCGAGGGCACCTCGACGATCGTCCGCAATCCACCCGAATCCGCATAAGAGGAAGCTGAACATGGCCGCTTACGACAAGGCCGACCTGGAGCGCCGCATGAACGGCGCGGTCGAGGCGCTGAAACACGACCTGCAGGGCCTGCGCACCGGCCGTGCCAGCACCACCCTGCTCGATCCGGTGACGGTCGAGGTCTATGGCTCGCACATGCCGATCACTCAGGTGGCGACGGTTGCTGCGCCCGAACCGCGCCTGTTGTCGGTGACGGTGTGGGACAAGTCCAATGTCGGCCCGGTCGACAAGGCGATCCGTTCGGCCGGCCTCGGCCTCAACCCGATCGTCGACGGGCAGACGCTGCGTCTGCCGATCCCCGACCTGACCGAGGAACGCCGCAAGGAACTGGCCAAGCTCGCCAGCAAATATGCGGAGAACGCCCGTATCGCGGCGCGCAACGTGCGTCGCGACGGCAATGACAGCCTGAAGGCCGACGAGAAGAAGGGCCTGTTCGGCGAGGATGAGCGCAAGCGCCACGAGACCGAGGTCCAGAAGCTGACCGACGCAACCATCGCCGATATCGACGCGGCGGCGGCGGCGAAGGAAAAGGAAATTCTCAACAAGTGACCGCGGTCTCCGCCCTTATCCCGGCGAGTCCGGAGGGCGGGGCCATTCCCCGCCACGTTGCGATCATCATGGACGGCAACGGACGCTGGGCAAAGGCGCGGCGCATGCCGCGGCTCGCCGGGCACAAACAGGGCGTGGACGCGGTAAAGCGTGTGTCCAAAGCCGCGCGCGAGCTGGGCGTCGAAGTCCTCACGCTCTATGCCTTCTCGTCCGAGAACTGGCGGCGGCCCGAAGAGGAAGTGCGCGACCTGATGGGTCTGCTGCGCTATTTCCTCAAGAACGAACTCAAGGACCTGGTGGCCGAGAATGTGCGGCTGCGCGTGATCGGCGACTATCATGCGCTGTCGGGCGATCTGGTCGCGATGATCGACGCGGCGATCGAGCGCGCCTCGGTCAACACCGGCGCAACGCTGGTGATCGCGCTCAACTATGGCGCACAGGCTGAGATCGTTGCGGCGGCGCAGCGGCTTTCGGCCGCGGGCAAGGCCAGGGAACCCCACCCGGGGAGGCTCCGACGACCGCAGGTCGG
>CAZBYE010000353.1:1116-2981 GCA_964496045.1 uncultured Stakelama sp. | reverse complement strand
ACGAGCTGATCGCCTCGCTGCAGAAGACCATGGGGCTGACCGTGTTCCTGATCACGCACGATCTGGATACGCTCTACGCGATCTGCGACCGTGTCGCGGTGCTGGCCGACCAGAAGGTGATCGCGGTGGGCACGATCGACGAACTTCTCGCGCTGGATCACCCATGGATCCAGGAATATTTCAGGGGCCCGCGCGGCCGGGCGGCGACCGCAACGCTTGAGCACAAGCTGCATGCGGAGCAGGCAGCGCAAAGGGCGACGGAACACACAGGGGCTGAGGACTGATGGAAACCCGATCGAACCATGTCCTGGTGGGCGCCGTCGTGCTGATCCTGCTCCTGGTGCTGGCCATCTTCACCGTGTGGATCGCGCGGCTGAGCGGGAGCTCCGAGAAGGAATATGATATCTTCTTCAAACAGTCGGTCGACGGGTTGAACAAGGGATCGTCAGTCGCCTTTTCGGGCGTGCCCTCGGGCCAGGTGAAGGAGATCGCACTGTGGAAGCCCGATCCCCAGTTCGTCCGGGTGCGCATCAGCGTGAACGACGAAACGCCCGTGCTGCAGGGCACCACCGCGACGATCCAGGGCGCCGGCTTTACCGGCGTCAGCGAGATCCAGCCCGACGGCGAGGTCAAGGGCGCGCCGCCGATCGCCTGCCCAGAGGTCCATCCCGAAAATGACTGCCCGTTCGGCGTGCCGGTCATCCCGCCCAAACAGGGCGGGCTCGGCGCGTTGCTCAACTCGGCACCGAAGTTGCTCGAGCGGCTGTCGACCCTGACCGAGCGGCTGACCGAGATGCTGTCGGACAAGAACCAGGCCTCGATCAGCGGCATCCTGGCCAATACCAACCGATTGACCGGCGCCCTGGCCGATCGCGGGCCGGAAATCGCGGCGACGATCGCCGAGACCCGCGCGGCGATCCAGAAGGCCGGCGACGCCGCGCAACAGATCGGCCAGCTTGCCGACACGACCAATGGCGTGATGGCCAATGACGTCCACCCGGCGATGCAGAATCTCAACAAGGCCGTCGCCTCCGCGCAGCACAGCATGGAATCGCTCGATTCGGCGATCAACGAGGCGCGGCCCGGCATCCAGTCCTTCTCCAAACAGACCATGCCGGAGGTCGGGCAGCTCGTCCGCGACCTGCGCGTGATGTCGGCCGCGCTCACCTCGGTCGCCGAGAAGATCGACCAGGGCGGCGCCGGCTCGCTGGTCGGTGGACCGAAACTCCCGGACTACAAGGGCAAGACGAAATGATGCGCATCCGCACCCTCATGTTCGCGCTGCTGGCGACGGCGCCACTCGCCGGCTGCATCAGCTTCGGCGCCAAGCCGCCGCCCTCGCTGCTGACCATCACCTCTGCAGCGTCGATTCCCGCCGGGCAGACCCAGTCCTCCGCTATGGGGGGAACCATCGTCATCCTGGTGCCCGCCGTCTCGCAGGCGCTCGCCACGCAACGCGTGCCGGTGCAGACCAGCGCGACCGACCTTGCCTATGTCGTCAACGCGCAATGGGCCGAGCCGCCCGCACGACTGTTCGCGCGGCTGCTGTCGGACACGGTGAGCGCCAAGACCGGGCGCGTGGTGCTCGGCGCCCAGTCGATGATCGATCCCGGCGCGCGCTTGTCCGGCGAGCTCCGCGCCTTCGGGCTTGACGCCGCATCGTTCCAGGCAGTGGTGACCTATGACGCCGCGCTGACGCGCAAGTACGGCAATGTCGTGGAGAAGCGCCGGTTCGAGGCGCGCGTGCCGGTCTCGGCGATCGAGCCGGGCCCTGCGGGCGTCGCGATCAACCAGGCGGCCAACCAGGTCGCGGCGGAGGTCGCCGACTGGGTCGGCCGCTGACGGACGGCATCTGTTCGAGCAAC
>CAZBYE010000353.1:0-1106 GCA_964496045.1 uncultured Stakelama sp. | reverse complement strand
ATATCAGATTGCGACGGAGCCCTACTCGACCCGCGCAAGGCGAGGCCCAGTCGGGCATGATCCTGGCGACAGCCCGGGAACGTTGAATCGAGCCCGCTTCATTTCGCGCCGACGCGGCGGGTCGCCAGCGGCAGATCGCAGATATCGATGCCGCCGAAGCCGACCATCGGCGGGGCCGGATTCTCGCGCAGCTTGATATAGGCGGCGAAGCGTGTGTTATCGGTCGCACGATATTCGAACTTCGGGCGTTCGGCGACCGGCATCTCACTGGCGAGCCTGACCGAAATGATCGTGGTGCGTTCCGGCTCGGTCGCATAGACGCCCATCGCCGCGTCGCTGCGCGGCATCGCTGCCATATATTTCATGCCTTCGATGATGCGCCCGACAATGGTGTAGTTGCGGTCGAGCCGGCGCGCGGCACCGCTGATCGGAGTAAACAATTCAGCCCCGCTGCCGGTCTTGGGCAGGGCATCGCGCGCCACGCCCACCGTGCCGTAGCAATGCGGCACCCAGGCTGCCTTGCCGTCGGTGGCGATCGGCCAGCCATCGGAGGTAACGCCGGATGCAGTCGAATAGGCATCGCTGCGGCTGAGGCGCTGCGCCGCGCCGAACCCCGGAATATCGAATTCCGTCACCACCGGCTCTACTACGTCGGCGGGTAGTGGCTTCTTCTCGGTGGCGTCGCCCCATTGGGTCACCCAGTTTTCCTGAACGCGGTAGACGCTGGTCTCGTCCCACCAATGCGCTTGGGCGAGCTTGCGAACATTGGCGACATGCTCGGGGGCGAAGCGTGGGGCGAGCCGGATCACGACGATACGGTCGCCGGCCAGGGTGACGATCATCAGCTCGTCATCGGGGATCGGTCGCCAGTCGGCGGGGATCGCATCGGAGGGAAGCGGCAACACCGCCGGCGGGGGCGCGGCCTGGGCGCCGGCGAGCAGCGCAAAGAAGGGGATCAACATGACGCCATCCTGGCATGAAGCCCCGCGCCCGCGCAATCGTCCCAGCGGCTTGCGCGCCTGCCCGTCACCCTCTAGGGGGCTGCGTTCCGGGGAATGCGGAGCGGTGGCCGAGTGGTCGAAGGCGCTCGCCTGGAAAGTGAGTAT
>CAZBYE010000352.1:0-2986 GCA_964496045.1 uncultured Stakelama sp. | reverse complement strand
CACCGCGCCTCGTCAAGAAGGCGGTGGTCGGCACGGGCAATGCGGAGAAGGCGCAGGTCCACGCGATGGTGTCGCGTCTGCTCCCCGGCGTAAAGATCGCGGGTGCCGACGCCGCGGATGCGCTCGCGGTGGCGATCTGCCACGCGCATCATCTCGCGAGCGCACGGGCGCTGTCGCGCTAGCGTCAGGCGGCGTGGGCGAGAAGAAGGGCTGGCGCTGGTCCGTCGCTGTCGTTGGCGGGCGGGCTGGGTCGCCGGGTCCGCTGCATGCTGCGCGCGCGCGATCTCTGCCCCGGCAGGTGCATCTTCACCCACGTCACTAGCCCACGCAGCCGCACCGAGGCGGCGGTGGCGATCGCCACCGCGACGGCATCAATTGCTGCCGTAAACTCGATGCTGGCCAGCAACCCGATCAGCTCCGGGGCGAACAGGCTGACGAACCGCAGCCCTCCCTCTCCCATGATCCAGAAGATCAGGCTCGCGAACAGCATCAGCACGGCGACGAAGATCGCCTGACCGCGGCTGAAACGGTTCAGCCAGGCGGCGGGGCGCCCGATCAGCGCGGTTCGCATGAATTGTCCGGTCCGTGTAGTCCCGGCGAGCAGCAATGCGGCCCATCCCAGCAACAGTCCGATCGTCAGCATCCGCTTTGTCCCCCTATCCCCGGATGAGATGGGGCGGCTGTCGTATCTGCCAAGGGTCGAACCGCAATTTCGCTTTCCTACGCTGCACTGTTCCGTTTATGTACCGGCATGGTCTGTCGCCTCTCTCCCGATATCGCGGAACGCTGGTCTCCCGCTCATGCGCGTATGAGCCTTCGCGCGCGTAGGAGCGGGACGTTTGTGACCTTCCGGTATCTGGATACCGCTCGATGATCGCGCATCTCAACGGCCATCTCGCCGCGACCGGCATCGACCATGCGGTGATCGACGTGAACGGCGTCGGCTATCTCGTCGGCGCCTCGGCGAAGACGCTGGCGGCGCTCGGCGCACTGGGCGAGTTCGTCACCGTGCATACCGAGATGCTGGTCTCAGAGGATTCGATGCGCCTGATGGGCTTCGCCTCGGCTGAGGAGCGTGACTGGTTTCGCCTTCTCACCAGCGTTCAGGGTGTCGGCGCAAAGGTCGCGCTGGCGATCCTCTCGATCCTCTCGCCCGCTGAAGTCCAGACCGCGGTTGCCCGCGCCGACGCCGCGATGATCGCGCGCGCCAACGGCGTCGGCCCGAAGCTCGCCCAGCGCATCGTCAACGAACTCAAGGACAAGGCCGGCGGCATCGCGCTTGGCAGCGGGGCAGGGGCTGCAGTCCCCGCGAGCGGTGCTGCGCACGACGCGGTCTCGGCGATGCTCAACCTCGGCTTCAAGCCCGCCGAGGCGAGCAATGCCGTCAACGCCGCGGCCGACGAACTGGGGCCGGGCGCTACCCTCGACGCACTGGTGAGGCTGGCGCTGCGGAAGGCGGCGAAATGAGGTATATGCTTTCTGCTGCTCTGGTTGCGATGCTGAGCCTTGCCGGTCCAGCCGAAGCCTGTCGGTCGCCTGACTCCGAAGATCACATTTTCCTGGCTTACAGGCCTGCTCGCTTGCCTGATGGATTACAGCTTCTGAGAGTTCAGGTGGATCGCCCCGACCGCATCGAAGATGGCTTTCCCGAATTTGTACCGGTGATCGTGCTGGAAGGTGGGCCGGAATTTCGAAGGGGTGAGAAGCTACAGGTGAAGGTGAATCTCGGATCGAGTTGCACTCGATGGGGCGTTGTCGCCGGCACGGCTTTTGTTGTTGGGCGGATCAGAAGGGGAGGCGGTAAGCCTGGCTTTGAAGCTGCCTCCTTCCGGCCCGCAATGATTGGCGCGATCCCGCGTACGAAACATGACTGACGACCGCATCCTCACCGCATCCCGCCGCCCGGAGGATGTCGACGCCGCGCTTCGCCCCAAGTCGCTCGACGAGTTCGTCGGCCAGCGCGCCGCGCGCGACAATCTGCGCGTGTTCATCGACGCTGCCCGGCAACGCGGCGACGCGCTCGATCATGTGCTGTTCTTCGGCCCGCCCGGCCTCGGCAAGACCACGCTGGCGCACATCATCGCCAAAGAAATGGGTGTGGGCTTTCGCGCTACGTCCGGCCCGGTCATCGCCAAGTCGGGTGACCTCGCTGCGTTGCTCACCAATCTCGAGGATGGCGACGTCCTCTTCATCGACGAGATTCACCGCCTGGCTCCCGCGGTCGAGGAAGTGCTCTACCCCGCGATGGAGGATCGCGCGCTCGACCTGATGATCGGCGAGGGGCCCTCGGCGCGCTCGGTCCGCATTGATCTGCCGCGTTTCACTCTGGTCGGCGCCACGACGCGGCAGGGCCTGCTCACCACGCCGTTAAGGGACCGCTTCGGCATCCCCGTGCGCCTGCAATTCTACACCGTGGATGAGCTGCAGCGCGTCGTCACCCGCGCTGCAGGCCTGCTCGACCTTGGTATTGCCCCCGATGGCGCGACGGAGATTGCCCGCCGCGCGCGCGGCACCCCGCGTATCGCCGGCCGCCTGCTGCGCCGCGTGCGCGATTTCGCCAATGTTGCGGGCGAGACCATCGTCCACGCCCGCGCTGCCGATGCTGCGCTCAACCGGCTCGAGGTCGACGCGCTCGGCCTCGACGCGATGGACCGCCGCTACCTAATGATGATCGCCGATATCTATAAGGGCGGCCCGGTGGGCGTGGAGACGCTCGCCGCGGGCCTGTCCGAACCGCGCGACACCGTCGAGGAGGTGATCGAGCCCTACCTCATCCAGATTGGCATGATCGCCCGCACCGCACGCGGCCGCTGTCTCAATGCCGCCGGATGGAAGCATCTCGGCCTCAACCCGCCCGCCGGATCGCAGGACGGCTTGTTCGACACCTGATCTGCGTCACGGGGTGAGCGCCGCCCACCCCGTATTTCTTACAGGCCTTCGACAGCCTTGCTGACCATGATGTTCCCCGCCCCGCCACCCCTCCCTC
>CAZBYE010000351.1:0-2990 GCA_964496045.1 uncultured Stakelama sp. | reverse complement strand
CGCGATCCGCTGACCGACCTGCCCAACCGCCGCGCGTTCGAGGAAGCCTATGCCGAGCTCTCCGCCGCGGGCGGGAACATGTGCATCGCGATCTGCGACGTCGACTATTTCAAAGCAGTCAACGACCGGTTCGGCCACGCCGTGGGCGACCGCGTGCTCAAGACGATCGCCGAGACGCTCAAGGAAAGCTGCAAGGGGCATCACGTCGCGCGTTACGGCGGCGAGGAGTTCGCGATCCTGTTCCCCGGCACCAGCCTGGAAGGGGCGCGGGTAACGCTCGACAATGCCCGTGCCACCGTCGCGGCGAAACGCTATCGCCTGCGCGAGACCGATGCGCCGCTCGGCGAAGTCACCTTCTCGGCTGGCCTGACGCTCGTGGCTGCGGGCGAGCCGCTCGCCAACAGCATCGGCCGTGCCGACCGGTTGCTCTATTCGGCCAAGAATGACGGGCGGAACTGCGTCCACGCCAGCTGAACCCGCGAACGGTGGATTTCACCTCAGATTGTTGGGAAATTTCACCACATATCTTGGCGTGAAATCCCAACAATCTCAGCAACAAAATAATAAAGCATTGTATTTCAGCTAGTTATATAAACTGGCACGGACCATGCAAATCTCTTGGCATCTCGCCGAACGGTTCGGCGGAAAGACAAAAGGGAATAAAATCATGGCCATCCGTTACGAAGACTTCAGCCGCTACGCCTTCTCGCTGCTCGGCGCCGCTGCCTTCACCGCGGTCCTCATCGCCAACACTGTCGGCATGGGTCCGGTCGCCTGACCGGCCCGGGCAGAACACAGAACACAGAAAACAGGGAATCAGACCATGACTCGCCAGATCCTCGTCACCCTCGTCTCCTTCTGCATCACTGCCGTGACGATCTTCACCACCACCGCGGTTCCGGGCTCGGGCATCTTCGCCTGAGCCCCCGTCGGCCCGGGCGCTAGATCGCCTCGGGACTATCGGGACGCGACGAGTCGCCGCCGCCATCCCGCTCGATGAAGCTGATCCTCCCCTCGGGTTCGAGGATCGCCCAAGCAACCTTCTCCAGATGGGCAATGCCCGCCAGCCGCATCTCCGATTCGATCTCGGTACGCGTCAGCGGGTCGCGGCGCAGATTGGCCTCGACCACGCGCCGTTGCGGACCAGAGCGCGCGAAGTCCCCTCGACCACGCGCCGCGCGCGCGGCGAGAGATAGACCACCCAGCCCAGCACGACCGTCCAGAAGGCGAAGGTAGAGATCGCGAGGGTCGCGCTGGTCAGGCTGAAGTCGTTATGCGTGATCCGGCATCGGTCGGGGCAGGTGCTCCATCCCAACGGCGGGACGATCGTAAACGGGTGACGCCGATCGTTCGACGGACGACCGTTGACGGCATGAGTCGCCAGGCGCATGTGGCCGCCATGCGCTTCTTCTCCGACAACACCGCGCCCGCCAGTCCCGAGGTGCTTGCGGCACTGGCGGCGGCGAATGTGCAGGACATCGCCTATGACGGCGACGCGCTAAGCCAGTCGCTCGATGCGCGCTTTTCCGAGCTGTTCGAGACCGAGGTCAGCGTGCTGTGGCTGCCCACCGGTACCGCTGCCAACTGCCTGGCGCTCGCTTCCCTCTGCCCGCCCTATGGCGGCGTGGTCTGCCATCGCGAGGCGCATATCCAGGCCGATGAGGCCGGCGCACCCGAATTCTTCACCCATGGCGCCAAGCTGTTGCTCGCCGATGGCGAGGGCGCGAAGCTCACCCCCGATGCGATCCGCGCGGTGATCGATCGGATCAAGCCCGGCGTCCACTGGACCCAGCCGCACGCCATCTCGATCACCAACGCCACCGAATATGGGCTGGTCTATTCGCCCGACGAGACCGCCGCGATCGGCGCGCTGGCGAAGGAACGCGGTCTCGGCTTCCATGTCGATGGCGCACGCTTCGCCAATGCGCTGGTGCATCTGGGCTGCACGCCCGCGGAACTGACCTGGCGCGCCGGAGCCGATGCGCTGAGCTTCGGCTTCATCAAGAATGGCGGCATGGGCGCCGAGGCGCTGATATTCTTCGGCCCGGACCATGCCGATGCCGCACGCGTCCGGCGCAAGCGCGCGGGCCATCTTCAGTCCAAGGGCAAGTTCCTCGCCGCGCAGCTTCACGCGATGCTCGATGGTGAGCTGTGGCTGCGCAACGCGAGCGCCGCCAATGCCGGCGCGACGCTGATCGGGTATGCGGCGGAGGGGCGGTTGGCGCATCCGGTCGAATCGAACGCCGTGTTCCTCAAGGTGACGCCCGCCGAGGCGGCGACGCTTCGCGCGCGGGGCTTCGATTTCTATGACTGGTCGCCCGGTGTCGTGCGGCTGGTGGTTTCCTGGGATCAGGGTGAGGAGGTGGTCCGGCCGCTGGCCGACGCGATTTCCGGGCTGTGATCGGCAAACAGACGCCCAATTCTGCGCGGCTTTCGGTGTTGCTGCCCTTCGCCGCGGTGACGCTCATCTGGGGATCGACCTGGATCGTCATCACCGGGCAGTTGGGCGTGGTGCCGCCGACCTGGTCGGTCACCTATCGCTTCCTGATCGCAGGTGTCGCGATGCTCGGCTGGGCGGTGTTCACCCGCCAGTCGCTGAAGCTCGACCGGCGCGGCATCGTCTTCGCCGCGCTGATGGGCGCGTTCCAGTTCGCGCTCAATTTCAACTTCGTCTACCGCGCGGAAGGGCATGTCACCTCCGGGCTGGTGGCGGTGGTGTTCGCGCTGCTGCTGGTGCCGAACGCGGTGTTTTCGCGCATTTTCCTCGGCCAGCGGATGGGGCGCCAGCTTATCATCGGATCGCTGATCGCGATGGCCGGTGTCGGGTTGCTGTTCCTGCATGAGCTTCGCCGCGATCCAACCGCGAGCGGCGAAATCTGGCTCGGCATTGGCCTCACTTTGCTCGGTGTGCTTTCGGCCTCGACTGCGAACATCATGCAGGCGACCGATACCGCCAAACGCTATCCGATGGCGACGATGCTCGGCTGGGC
>CAZBYE010000350.1:0-2991 GCA_964496045.1 uncultured Stakelama sp. | reverse complement strand
TGCCGCTCACCACCGCCCCGAAGATCGATCAGTACGATCACGCCATCGCCCAGCGTCGGGTGCCGCTTGCCTGCCACGCCATTGTCAGGACTGGTCCCGCCCAGCGTCACGCATTGATAGATGGTGACGTCGTCGCCGATCTCCGCTGTTTCCCCGATCACGACAAAGCCGTGGTCGATGAAGAAGTTGCGGCCGATCTTTGCGCCCGGATGGATATCGATTCCGGTCAGCCAGCGCGACGTGTGATTGACGAAGCGCGCGAGGAAGAACAGCTCAGCACCGAACAGGCGATGCGCGACGCGGTGCCAGAACAGCGCCCATACGCCCGGATAGAGTAGAATTTCGGCACGACTCCGCGGCGCGGGATCACGCGCGCGAATCGAATCCAGATAGGCTCCCAGACCACGGAACATGCACAGGCCCCTTTTGTACCGGACCGTATTTAAGCAAGGACGGGCGCGTTTTCCAGTTTGACGCGTTTCCCGCTTGTCCCGTCTAAACACGATGTATCTTGTAGGGATTGGGTCGGGCCGCCAAACCGGGCGCGCCCGTGACTATGTCGTGACTGGAATGAAAGGGAATTGATGTTCGAGGCGATCGACTTCCAGGCACTGCTTCCTTTCATCGCCGTCGGATTCGCCGCGCAGATCGTGGATGGCGCGCTGGGCATGGCGTTCGGCGTCATCTCCAGCACCCTGCTGGTAAGCGTGCTTGGCGTCCCGCCCGCGACCGCGTCGGCCGGCGTTCACCTCGCCGAATGCTTCACCACCGGCGTTTCGGGCATCAGTCACGCGCTTCACAAGAATGTGAACTGGAAGCTGTTCTTTCGTTTGCTCGTCCCCGGCGTGATCGGCGGCGTTACCGGCGCCTATCTGCTCACCTCGCTGGATGCCTCGATCACCCGGCCATTTGTGATGGGCTACCTCGCGCTGATCGGTGTCTATCTGCTGTGGCGCGGTATCAGCTTCCCGACCCGACATCATAAGGAACCGAAGATCGTCGAGCCGCTTGGCCTTGCCGGCGGCTTTCTCGATGCGGCGGGTGGCGGTGGCTGGGGGCCGGTCGTCACGAGCAACCTGCTGATCCAGGGTACGCAGCCGCGCTACACGATCGGCACGGTGAACAGCGTCGAATTCTTCCTGACGCTTTCTGTCTCCATCACCTTCATCTTCCACCTTGGCCTGTCGGCCTTTACCAATGCGGTCGTGGGTCTGTTGATCGGTGGCGTATTCGCCGCACCCTTCGGGGCGATCCTCGCCAAGCGCGTGCCGACCAAGACGCTGCTGATCCTCGTCGGCATCGTCCTGACGCTCACCAGCAGCTACAGCGTCTATCGCGCGTTGATCTGACGAGTTCGATCAGATCTGATTGATTGAGTGATTGTCTCGATCAATCAAAGCGAGACTTCCGGTTTCATCTCCGTTGCAGCGCAACCTATATGCGGCGTCGCACAAGTTGCACTGCATCATAACGGAGAAACCAAAACATGGCCCTCATCGGAAGCTCGCTCAAGCCGTTCACCGCGACCGCCTTCAAGGAAGGCAAGTTCGTCGACGTCACCGACGCCGACGTGCGCGGCAAGTGGGCCGTCTTCTTCTTCTATCCGGCCGACTTCACCTTCGTCTGCCCGACCGAGCTCGAGGACCTCGCCGACGTCTACCCGACCCTGCAGAAGATGGGCGTCGAGGTGTATTCGGTCTCGACCGACACGCATTTCAGCCACAAGGCGTGGCACGACACCTCGCCTGCGATCGGCAAGATCAACTATTACATGCTGGGCGACCAGAACCACACGCTCTCGACCAACTTCGACGTGCTGCGTGAAGGCCAGGGCCTTGCCGATCGCGGTACCTTCGTGCTCGATCCCGAGGGCGTGATCCAGATCGTCGAGATCACCAGCGAGGGCGTCGGCCGCAATGCGCAGGAACTGCTGCGCAAGATCAAGGCGGCACAGTATGTTGCGGCGCACCCGGGCGAAGTCTGCCCGGCCAAGTGGGAAGAGGGTGAGAGCACGCTGGCTCCCTCGCTCGACCTCGTCGGCAAGATCTAAGCCCAAGACCGACTAAAGCGCCCGTCCCCCCTCCCCCTGTGCGGGCGCCCAAGCGGCCCGGGGCTAACTTCCCGTAGCCCCGGGCCGTATTGTTTCCAGTTTCAGGAGTTTCCGATGCTCGACGCACATCTCAAGCAGCAGCTTGAAGGCTATCTGGTGAACATTCGCGAGCCGATCGAGCTCGTCGCCAGCCTGGGCGACGACGCCAAGTCGCGCGAGCTCGAAACCCTGCTTACCGAAATCGCGGAATTGAGCGGCAAAATCGCGTTCGTCCGCGCCGACGACAAGCGCAAGCCGAGCTTCATGATCCGCCGCGCCGGCACCGATATCGGCGTCCGCTTCGCCGGCATCCCGATGGGGCATGAATTCACCAGCCTCGTCCTCGCTCTGCTCCAGGTCGGCGGCCACCCGTCCAAGGCCGCGCAAGACCTGATCGAGCAGGTCAAAGGGCTTGAAGGCGAACTGCACTTCGAGACCTATTTCTCGCTGTCGTGCCAGAACTGCCCGGACGTGGTGCAGGCGCTCAACCTGATGGCGGTGCTCAACCCTCAGATCAGTCACGTCGCGATCGATGGCGCGCTGTTCAAGGCGGAAGTCGATGCGCGCCAGGTGCTCGCGGTCCCAACCGTCTTCCTCAACGGCGAGCCGTTCGGGTCGGGCCGGATGGAGCTGGAGCAGATCGTCGCCAAGCTCGACAGCGGCGCCGATGCCAAGGCCGCAGCCAAGCTTGAAGCCAAGGAGCCGTTCGACGTGCTCGTCGTCGGCGGTGGGCCTGCCGGCGCGGCGTCGGCCATCTACACCGCGCGCAAGGGCCTGCGCGTCGGTGTTGCCGCCGAGCGATTCGGCGGCCAGGTGCTCGACACGATGGGCATCGAGAACTTCATCTCGGTCCCCTACACCGAAGGACCCAAGCTCGCCGCGCAGCTCGAGAGCCACGTCAA
>CAZBYE010000349.1:0-3033 GCA_964496045.1 uncultured Stakelama sp. | reverse complement strand
AAGGCCAGGACGTGCTGTTCTTCGTCGACAACATCTTCCGCTTCACCCAGGCGGGCGCGGAAGTGTCGGCACTGCTCGGCCGTATTCCTTCGGCCGTGGGCTATCAGCCGACCCTGTCGACCGACATGGGCGCGCTGCAGGAGCGCATCACCTCGACCAACAAGGGCTCGATCACCTCGGTTCAGGCCGTGTACGTCCCCGCGGACGATCTTACCGATCCGGCGCCGGCGACCTCGTTCGCACACCTCGACGCGACCACGGTTCTCAACCGTGCGATTTCGGAGCTGGGCATCTACCCGGCGGTGGATCCGCTCGATTCGACCAGCCGCGTGCTTGAGCCGCGCGTCGTCGGTCAGGATCACTACGACACCGCCCGTGCGGTCCAGTCGATCCTGCAGAAGTACAAGTCGCTTCAGGACATCATCGCCATCCTCGGCATGGACGAGCTTTCGGAAGAGGATAAGCTGACCGTCTCGCGCGCGCGCAAGATCCAGAAGTTCCTCAGCCAGCCGTTCCACGTCGCCGAAGTCTTCACCGGCATCTCGGGCGAGTTCGTGCAGATCGAGGACACGATCAAGTCGTTCAAGGCGGTGGTCAACGGTGAGTATGACCACCTGCCCGAAGCCGCCTTCTACATGGTCGGTGGCATCGACGGCGTAATCGCCAAGGCCAAGAAGCTGGCCGCCGACGCCTGATCCTCTACTGGCCCCCTCTTCCGGGAGGGGGCTAAGGGAAACAAGAAATGCCGCTGCACTTTGAACTCGTCACCCCGGAACGCCTCGTCCGCTCCGAGGAAGTCCATATGGTCGTCGTTCCCGGCACCGAGGGCGACTTCGGTGTGCTGGAGGGCCATTCGCCCTTCATGTCCACGATCCGCGACGGCAATCTGGAAATCTACAAGTCCGCGGGCAACCAGAGCCCGGAAATCGTTCGCATCGAAGGCGGCTTCGCCGAGGTGAACGAAAAGGGCCTGACGGTTCTCGCCGAAAAGGCCGAGTAACCGCTCAGCGCACGGACGAAACGACAAAGGCCGCGGGGCAACCCGCGGCCTTTTGTTTTGCCTCCACCTCTAGGGCGTCCGGCGATAGCTCCACCGCATCGCCTTGCTCCCGTCGGCGAGCGAGATTTCGGCGGTCAGCTCATCGCCCTTCAACCGATAATGGATGCGCTGCGGATAGTCGTGCGTGGCGTTGACGAAGGTGACCCCCTCCCCGCCCGCAACCGCGCGAAACGCCGTGGGCGGCTTGCCGCCGGGCTGCGCCAGATAGACCATCGTATCGCCATCCATCGTGATCCGCAGGAACTCGAACGCGAGCGTCTTGTCGCCCTTCACCATCTGCGATGCGCCCAGCATCATCCCGCCCGCAGCCGGCTGCCATTGCTCGCAGGTCCGGGTCGGCCCGCCCTCGGCGGTGCACCAGCGCCCCGCCAGCCATTCGGGCAGCCCGCCTGCCGCCGGTGCCGCGCCCGGCAGCATCAGCATCAATCCCAGCGCCTTCCACATCATCCGCCGTCTCCTTCCCTGCTCATCCGCACATAGCGATCCACGCGCCCGCTGGCTTGAACCGATGCGACATGGCAGGTTCGCCGCGTGCGCTACGCCGAAACGCCCCCGCCGCCCGAGCTCGACGGCCTTGTCGAGGCCGTCTGGACGCTCGACGTCGAGTCGGACGGCTGGGTCGATCATCAGGCGGTGCCCGACGGCTGCGTCGAGTTGATCCGCCGTCATTCGGGCCGCTCGGTCTGGCGCACCGAACAACCGCCATTGTTCGTCGCCGGCCTCGCGCTCCAGCCCGCAGCACTGCGCTTCAGCGGTGACGCACATTTCACCGGCATCCGCTTCTGGCCCTGGGCCTGGCACGCACTGGGCAGTGCGCCCTGCCACAGCTTTGCCGATAGCTGGCGGGCGATCGCGCACGCCGATCCCCTGGCAGCGCTGCTCCCCGATGACAGGGATCCGATGCCGCGCCTCGCCGAAGCGTTCCGCGGTCTGCCCCTGTCGCCTCTCGCCGCCATCCGTCACGCCGCAACCGTCGACGAACTCGCGCGAACGACGCGGCTTTCTACCCGTCAGCTCCAGCGTATTTGCGCCCGGGAGACCGGCATGGCGCCGCGCAGCTATCTTCGCCTGCTCCGATTCCGTACCGCGATCAGCGGCATCCAGTCGCCGGATGCAGCGCTGGCCGACGCCGCCGCTGCGTCGGGCTATGCCGATCAGGCGCATATGACCCGAGAATTCCAGTCGCTGGGCGGATTGCCGCCCGGCCGTGCCCGGAAGCGCGCGCGCGGTCCCTTCATTCGCGGCTCCCACCTCTCCGATGGTTAGGAACTTGTAAAATCTTGCCCGCTATCCCCTCTGCGTTGGGCTAGTGAGGAGTTGAGCGTGAGCGCATTCGGACGTCGTAGCGGACCAGGGGCAACGCCTGCCCGGCCGGCCTTCGGCGTCGCGCGCCCGATGCAGGGCGGCGGCCCGGCCCCGCGCCCGCAAGAGCCGCTGGGCGGCGACCAGTTCCCCCCACTTCAGGACGTGCCGCTTCCCGGTGCAAACCAGCGCGATTCGGACCCTTCGGACACGACCCCGCAATCCACCACCGACGCGATGCAGCGCCTCGCCGATCGCCAGGCGGCGTCGGGCGAAGCCGGCAGCTCGCGCGTCGAGGGCTTCGAGGCCTCGATCCACCGCATCAAGGAACAGGTGCTTCCCCGCCTGCTCGAGCGTGTCGATCCCGAGGCTGCGGCGACGCTCAACAAGGATGAGCTGGCCGAGGAATTCCGCCCGATCATCGGCGAGGTGCTGGCCGAGCTCAAACTGACGCTCAACCGTCGCGAGCAGTTCGCGCTCGAAAAGGTGCTGGTCGACGAGCTGCTCGGCCTCGGGCCGCTCGAAGAGTTGCTGTCCGACAGCGCGATCAGCGACATCATGGTCAACGGCCCCGAGCAGACCTTTGTCGAGCGCAAGGGCAAGCTCGAACTCGCCAATATCCAGTTCCGCGACGAGGAGCATCTGTTCCAGATCGCGCAGCGCATCTGCAA
>CAZBYE010000348.1:0-3047 GCA_964496045.1 uncultured Stakelama sp. | reverse complement strand
CCCGAGGATGCCGGCCTCCCCCGCCATCCTTTGAGCGCACTGCGCGGCGGCGATGCGGCGGAGAATGCGGTGGCGCTCCGCAAGCTGCTGCTCGGCGAGAAGAGCGCTTATCGCGATGCCGTGTTGCTCAATGCCGCTGCCGCGCTGGTGATCGCGGGCCGGGCCGATACTTTGCGCGAGGGTGCCGAGGAAGCTGCGGAAGTCCTCGACAACGGGCTTGCCAACGCGCTGCTCGACTGCTGGATCGCCGCGGCATGAACACGCTCGACAAAATCCTCGAAGTGAAGCGCCGCGAAGTCGCCGAACGCAAAGCCACGACCTCACTCGGCAATTTGCAGGACCGCCTGCTGGCCCAGACCCCGCCACGCGGCTTCCGCGCCGCGCTCGATGCCAAAGCGGTGCAGGGTTACGGGCTGATTGCGGAGATCAAGAAAGCGTCGCCCTCAAAGGGTCTGATCCGCGCCGATTTCGATCCGCCCGCCCATGCCCGCGCTTACGAGGCCGGCGGCGCGGCGTGCCTGTCGGTGCTGACCGATGCCGAATTCTTCCAGGGGCATGAGGATTACCTCATCGCCGCGCGCGCCGCCTGTGGCCTGCCGGTGATCCGCAAGGATTTCATGATCGATCCCTGGCAGGTTCTCGAAGCCCGCAGCATCGGCGCGGACGCGATCCTGATCATCGTCGCCGCGCTCGAGGATGCCCAGATGGCGGAGATTGAGGATGCCGCCATCGGTCTCGGCATGGACGTGCTGGTCGAGGTGCACGACGAAGCCGAGCTGGACCGCGCGCTCGCGCTGCGCTCGCGGCTGATCGGAGTCAATAACCGCAATCTCAAAGACTTCTCGGTCTCTTTTGATCGCACTTATGAACTCGTGGGCCGTGCACCCGAAGGCTGTACCTTCGTCGCGGAGAGCGGCCTGACCTCGCGCGCCGATCTCGACGCCATGGCGGCACATGGCGTGCGCAACTTCCTGATCGGCGAATCGCTGATGCGGCAGGACGATGTCGAAGCGGCGACGCGGGCGCTGGTGGGATGAGCGACCTCACCCATCTCGACGAAACCGGCGCCGCGCGCATGGTCGATGTGGGCGCGAAGGCCGAAACGCAGCGTCAGGCGATTGCGACCGGCCGCATCACCATGTCGACACCTGCCGCCGCTGCGATCCGCGACGGGCTGGTCAAAAAGGGTGACGTGCTTTCGGTCGCGCGCGTCGCCGGGATCATGGCGGCAAAGAAGACCAGCGACCTGATCCCGCTCTGCCATCCGCTCGCGCTGACGAAGATCACCCTCGACCTGATCCCCGACGAGACCGGGGTCACCGCCACTGCGACCGTCGCGCTCACCGGCCGCACCGGGGTGGAGATGGAAGCGCTCACCGCGGTCTCGGTTGCGCTGCTCACCGTCTACGACATGGCCAAGGCGCTTGATAAGACCATGACGATCGGGGGGATCCACCTCACCTCCAAGACAGGCGGGAAGTCGGGCGATTGGGTAAATCCGGAAGGTTAACCGACCCTCCACCCTGCTCGCTCAGACATTCTTGAGGCGCGCGGGCGCATCGTCTCCACCTGCAACAGGGTGGGGATCCAATGACACTTCCGGCACGATCGGCGATCTTCTCGCTGTCCGGCGAGATTGATGCGCCGCCGGGACCCGTCGAGGACGCATCACCTGCGCGGCTGCTGCTGGGCAGCGCGGGCGAGCGAAATTGTTTCGTTCACCGCCTCACCTCCGCCGGAGCGACCCTCACCGTCTCTGGCCCTGTCGCCAATGGCGACCGCGCGACGATCGAGCTGCCGTTCGGTCTCGTCGCCGATGGTTCGATCGTCGGTCACGATCCCGCCGCGCTCGCCTTCCGGTTCGACGAGCCGCTCGACGTGGTCGGCGCCCTCGCCCGCTGCCTTGCCGCACTTCCCGCCGAGCGCCGCGAAATGCCGCGCATCGAGCTCCGCCAGCGGCTGTGTATCCGCCACGGCGATCAGGTCGATTTCGCCTGGACGCGCAACCTGTCGACCACGGGCATCGGTGTCGAAACGCGCGCACTGCTGACCGCCGGCGCGCAGGTCGAGCTGACTCTGGACGGCCTGCGCCCGATCCAGAGCGAAGTCCGCTGGGCAGAAAAGGGCCAGGCCGGCATCGCCTTTGGCGAAGAACTGGGCTGGCAACTGCTGATGCCCTGGTTGCGCAAGGTCGCCAGCCAGCGGCGCGGGCCGGCGGCAATGGCAGCGGTGCAGGATCAGGCGCCATCGGCGCTGGGCGCGGTCAAGGACGCGCTAAGGCTCGACATTGCCACCCACGTCCGGTCCGGCGTCAATTGGTGGAACGCCCAGCTCAACATCCTGAGCAGTACGCTGGCAGAGTTCGAGAGCGATACCGAATTCACGCCCCTGTCCTCGCTGTGGCTTTCGTTGCCCGGCATCGGCGGCTGGCCGATCCGCGTGATCGAGTGTCACGGCGCGCGCCACGTTGCCGAATTCCGTATTGCGCTGCGCCCGCACGAGATGGCGCGGCTGACCGAAGCCGCACGCCCGGCGCGCTAGACCCCGCCGCAACCGCGCGGTAACGCCACCGCGATGGCCGATCTGCTTCCCGTCGCCGATGCTCAACAGCGCCTGCTCGCGCTCGCCCCGGCACTCGCGGTGGAGACGGTATCGCTGAACGCCGCAGCGGGCCGCTGGACTGCGGCGCCCGTGACGGCGACCCGCACCCAGCCCGAACAGCCGCCGTCAGCGATGGACGGCTATGCGATCCGCCTCGCCCAGCTGCCCGGCCCGTGGGATGTCATCCGCCAAGCCCCCGCCGGCCGCCCGTTTTCGAGCCCCGCGCGCGCCCACCCAGCGGCCCGGTGCCGACCTAGGGTGGTGCCATGAGCAGCCACATCGAGGTCAGCGGCACCGGGCGCGCCTCCGCGGTGCCCGACGTCGTGCGCCTGCAGGTCGGGGTGCGGGTCGAGGCCGACGACGTCTCCGCGGCACTGTCCGGTTCCGGGAGCCGGGCGGCGGGCCTCGCCCCGGCGGCCCCTGACCACACTGTCGCCGCCGCCCAC
>CAZBYE010000347.1:0-3110 GCA_964496045.1 uncultured Stakelama sp. | reverse complement strand
CGCAGGCGTATGAGACCGGGCGCGGCAGCTTCCGCGTGCGGGCGCGCTACTTCTCCGGCGTGGTCAGGGAATAGGCCGACCGCGACGCGGGCATCGAGCGGCTCGGCGGCGGGCAGTACCAGCTGGTCATCTCGGAGATTCCCTACCAGGTTCCCAAGAGCAAGCTGATCGAGCAGATCGCCCAGGTCATCGCCGACCGCAAGGTGCCGATCCTCGAGGACGTGCGCGACGAGAGCGACGAGAACATCCGCATCGTGCTCGTGCCCAAGAGCCGCAACGTCGATCCCGAGTTGCTCAAGGAATCGCTCTACAGGCTGACCGATCTCGAGGTCCGCTTCGGGCTCAATCTCAACGTGCTCGACGCGACGCGAACGCCGATGGTCATGGGCCTCAAGGAGCTGCTCGAGCACTGGCTGCTGCACCAGATCGACATCCTCCAGCGGCGCAGCCGCCACCGGCTGCGGAAGATCGCCGACCGGCTCGAGCTGGTCGAAGGCTACATCATCGCCTTCCTCAACCTCGACCGGATCATCGAGATCATCCGTGCCGAGGACGAACCCAAGCCGGTGATGATGGCCGAGTTCGAGCTGACCGACCGGCAGGCCGAGGCGATCCTCAATATGCGCCTCCGCGCGCTGCGTAAGCTCGAGGAGATGGAACTGCGCAAGGAGCGCGAGGCGCTGGCCAAGGAGCAGGCTGAACTTGAGGCATTGCTCTCAAGCGACGCGCGCCAGCGTACGCGGATGAAGCGCGATCTTGGCAAGATGCGCGACCGTTATGGCCCCGAGACCGCACTTGGCGCGCGCCGCACGCTGGTGGTCGAAGCAGCACCGGCGCGCGAGATTCCGCTTGAGGCGATGATCGAGCGTGAGCCGATCACCGTCATCCTTTCTCAGCGCGGCTGGATCCGCGCGATGAAGGGGCATGCCGAGCTGGCGAGTGCCGATACGGCCAAGTTCAAGGAAGGCGACGGCCCGTTCATCGCCTTCCATGCACAGACGACGGACAAGCTGCTGCTCGCGGCCGAGAATGGCCGTTTTTACACACTGGCGGCGGACAAGTTGCCCGGTGGCCGCGGTTTTGGTGAACCGGTGCGGCTGTTGATCGATCTCGACGGCGGAACCGGCATCGTCAGCCTGTCGCCCGCCGGCGCGTCGGCCAAGCTGATGGTTGCGGCGAGCGATGGGCGTGGTTTCCTGGTCAAGGCCGAGGATGTGATCGCCGAAACGCGCAAGGGCAAGCAGGTGGTCACGCCGCGCGCCGGCGCGGTGCTCAAGCTGGTCAAGCCGGTGAAGCCAGAAGACGATTATGTCGCGGCGATCGGTGACAACCGGAAACTGGTGGTGTTCCCGATGAGCGAGCTGGCCGAACTGGCGCGAGGGCAGGGCGTCCAGCTCCAGCGCTATCGCGATGGCGGGCTGAGTGATGCGATTACTTTCCGTTTTGCCGATGGCTTGAGCTGGCGGATGGGCGGCGAGCAGGGCCGCACGCGCAGCGAAACCGACCTTGCGCCTTGGCGGGCTGCACGCGGCGCAGCGGGGCGAATGCCGCCAAACGGCTTTCCGCGCGATAACCGCTTCTGAATCAGGCGCTTTTGACTGCGGCCCTTTAGCGGCTCTTAACCAAATTGCGGTAGCGCTGCACAGTGATGTTGCTGTCCCGCCGAAGCAAGGACAAGTCCGTTCGTCCCTCCATGCCGGTTGAGGGTGATGACCTACGCCTGCTCGGCCCGAGCGGTGCCGCGCAGATTCTCAACATGCTTCCCGTTCCCGCTGCAGTGGTCGAGTGGAAAGAAGGCAATTTCGCGTTCGAGACGGTCAACCGTCCCTTCCGCCTCGCCGGCTTGGGTACGATCGCCGATCAATCGCCGCTGATCCACCTGCTGGGCGGTCGCATCGCCGCTTTTATCGATTCGGACGCAACCGAGCTGGAGCTGAACTGGGAACTCGGCGATGCGGTGGATTGTCGCCGCTTCCGTGTAAAGCTCGCGCGGCGCGCTTCGCAAAAGACCGGCGGGCGCTGTCTGGTGACGCTGATCGACCAGACCTCGGAACTTCGCACCGAACGCAGCCTGCGCCGCGAGATGCTGAGCGACAGCCTGACCGGCCTGCCCAACCGCGCCGGCTTTGCCGAGCGGCTCGAGGAGGATATCGAGCGCGGCGGCATGAGCGAATTTGCGGTGCTGATCATCAACCTCGACCGGTTCAGTCGCGTCAACGCCTGCATGGGCGGGCTATCGGGTGACGAATTGCTGATTTCGGTCGCGCGGCGCATCAAAGGCGCCTTGCGCGCGCATGACGTACTGGCGCGTACCGGTGGCGACGAGTTCGCGATCCAGCTCGCGCTGGACGAGGGAACCAGCGATGCGTTCCATGTCGCCAAGCGTATTCAGAATGCGCTCACCACGCCATTCCGCCTCTCCGATTTCGAGATCCGCGTCGATTGTTCGATCGGTATCGCAGTGGGTGACGAAACCGTTGTCGATGCGGAGGAATTGATCCGCCACGCCCAATTCGCGATGAAGCGGGCGAAGAAGAGCGGTCGCACCGAAATCTACCAGACGCTCGCGCTTGATCTTGCGCGGCAGCAGTTCAGCATCGAGACCGAGCTCCGTCGCGCGATCGACAATGGCGGCCTGTCGCTGAGCTTTCAGCCGATCTGTGATCTCGCCACCGGGCGCATCACGTCATTCGAGGCGCTGGCGCGCTGGACCACCGAGAGCGGCAAGGTGATACCGCCTAACGACTTCATCCCGGTCGCCGAGGAATCGGGTCTCATCGTCCCGCTCGGCCGTTGGGCGATGCATGAGGCTGCGCGAACCGTCGCGCAATGGGATGCCACGGCGGGCTGCGATTCCGGAGTCAATGTCGCGGTCAACCTATCGGCGATCCAGCTCCAGCGCGACCAGATCGCGCCGATGGTCGAGACAGCACTTGCCGCCAACGGTGTGGATGGCCGCCGGATCACACTCGAACTGACCGAGAGCGCGCTGGTCACCGACCCCGACCATATCGCCCGCACGATGCACGCGCTGAAGGCGCTCGGTACAACGCTGGCGATGGACGATTTCGGCACCGGCTATTCGAACCTCGCCTATCTCCAGAAGCTGC
>CAZBYE010000346.1:0-3118 GCA_964496045.1 uncultured Stakelama sp. | reverse complement strand
CTTCCAGGTCGGCTTCGCGCGTCGAGACATCGACGATTCCGTAGCCGTCCGCCTGCACCGCGGCGAGCACCTGGCCCGCATTCACCTTGTCCTTGGCATAGGTGATGGCGAGCGTCCGCGCACCCTTCAGCTCGATCTTCTGGAAGAAACTCGCCTGGGGAGGCGTCACGACGTCGCGGTCGACCGTCACCTCCACCAGCTTTTCGGTCGCCTTGCCGGGCAGCGCGCGGGTCGGCTCGTTCGCGATCACCTTGCCGTGGTTGATGATCGCGATGCGGTCGCACAGCTCCTCCGCCTCCTCCAGATAATGGGTGGTCAGCACCACCGTCACGCCCTGCTCGTTGAGGCCCCGGACATAGGCCCAGAGCTGCTGGCGGAGTTCGATGTCCACCCCAGCGGTCGGCTCGTCGAGCACCAGCACCGGCGGCGAGTGGACCATCGCCTTGGCGACCATCAGCCGGCGTTTCATCCCGCCCGACAAGGTGCGCGAATAGGCATTGGCCTTATCCTCCAGATGCACCGCGCGCAGCAGATCCATCGATCGCCGCTCGGCCTTGGGAACGCCATAGAGCCCTGCCTGAAGCTCGAGCGTCTCGACCGGAGTGAAGAAGGGATCGAACAGGATTTCCTGATTGACGATGCCGATCGCGCGCTTGGCGTTGCGCGGATGCTTGTCGATGTCGAAGCCCCAGATGGAAGCGCTTCCGCTGGTCTTGTTCACCAGCCCGGCCAGAATGTTGATCAGCGTCGACTTGCCCGCGCCGTTCGGCCCCAGCAGCCCGAAGATCTGCCCGCGCGGCACCGTAAAGCTGACATTGTCCAGCGCCTGTTTGCCGCCCTGATAGACCTTGGAAAGGCCGTCGATCTCGATCGCCGCGTCGCTCATGCGGGCTGATCTGGAACTGTGGTCGCGGCTTGGCAAGCGAAACAAGTTGTCTTCGCGGGCTCTGCGGCTCACGCTTGGCTCAAGGGGAGAAACAGCCATGTCCGCCATGCTTGCCTTCGCGCTGATGCTTTCGCCACAAGCCGCGCCATCTGCCGCCGACCTTGCGGATGCAAAATGCGTCGGCGCGATGACCCTGGTCGAGGATCATGCGGAGGCGAAGGACAAGCCGGGGATGAACGCGGCAATCATGTTCTACCTTGGCAAGATTGCGGGGCGCAGCGGTAACGCGGCGATTGGACCCGCGCTTAAGGCGCTGGTGGAACAGACAAAAGCGGAGGGACCCGACAGTATCGCCGCAGCCGCGATTCAATGCGGGATCCAGTTCGAGCAGGCGACCCGCGGGATGTAATCGTGGGCGATTGTCGCACGCTCCTGACTTTGCTAACCGCGCTTCCATGATCGCCCCGCCCGAAGTCACCCGCGTCACCCATCGCCGCGTCGCCTGCGACGGCGCGCAGGCCGGCATCGCCGCCGCGCTCGGCCATCCGCGCGTGTTTCTTGAGATCGACGAGCATGGCTATGTCGATTGCGGCTATTGCGACCGCCGCTTCGTGCTGGTGGGCGGCCCCGCCGATGGCGCGGACCAGTCGGAACTTCCCGACCACCCTGCTGGCGCCAGCGTCTAAGCCGCCTATATACCGGGGATGTACAGCGATCCCCGTGGCTTCCTTTATCGCGACGGCTTCGATGCCGACGCCGCCCAGCGCCTGACCGCCTCGATCCTCGGCCGTGCCGAGGATGGCGAACTCTATCTCCAATATCGCAAGTCCGAGGCGTTCGGCTTCGACGACGGGCGGCTCAAGACCGCGTCGTACAACACCGATTCGGGCTTCGGCCTGCGCGCGGTGAGCGGGGAGACCACCGCGTTCGCGCATGCCAATGAGATCAGCGAAGCTGCGATCCGCCGTGCAGGCGAGACGATGGCGCTGATCGATCCGGCGACCGGGCCAAAGGCGACGGCGCCCGCGCGCACCAATCGGCACCTCTATACCGATTCCGATCCGCTCGACTTGGTCCCCTTCGCGGACAAGGTGAACCTCTGCCAGACGATCGACGCCGCCGCCCGCGCGCGCGATCCGCGTGTGGTGCAGGTCTCGACGAGCCTGCTCGGCTCGTGGAGCGTGGTCGAAATCGTCCGGCCCGACGGTTTCATCGCCACCGATGTTCGTCCGCTGGTGCGGCTCAACGTCTCGATCGTGGTCGAGGCGAACGGGCGGCGTGAGACGGGGAGCTTCGGTACTGGCGGCCGCGCGCTCTACGATCGGTTGTTCCAGCCGGAAACTTGGAACCGCGCGATCGATGAGGCGCTGGCGCAGGCATTGGTGAACCTTGATGCGGTCGATGCCCCGGCGGGCGAGATGACCGTGCTGCTTGGTCCGGGCTGGCCTGGTGTGCTGTTGCACGAGGCGGTCGGCCATGGGCTTGAGGGCGACTTCAACCGCAAGGGCACATCGGCCTTCTCCGGACGGATCGGCGAGCGGGTTGCGGCGCCGGGCGTCACCGTGGTCGATGACGGATCGATCCACGACCGCCGCGGCTCGCTGTCGATCGACGACGAGGGCACGCCGCCGGGCGAAACCGTGCTGATCGAGGACGGCATCCTCAAGGGCTATATGCAGGACCGCATGAACGCCCGGCTGATGGGGGTCGAGCCGACCGGCAATGGTCGCCGCGAAAGCTTCCAGCATGCGCCGATGCCGCGCATGACCAATACCTTCATGAAGGGCGGCAACGATGATCCCGCCGAGCTGCTCAGCCGGGTGAAGAAGGGCATCTTCGCCAAGTCATTCGGCGGCGGGCAGGTGGATATCGTCTCGGGCAAGTTCGTCTTTTCCTGCACTGAGGCGTACCGGATCGAGGACGGCAGGCTCGGCGCCCCGATCAAGGGTGCGACGCTGATCGGCGATGGTCCGACCTGCCTCACCAAAGTGACCGGGATCGGTAATGACTTCGCGCTGGACGAGGGGATCGGCATGTGCGGCAAGGGCGGGCAGAGCGTGCCCGCGGGCGTCGGCCAGCCGACCTTGCTGGTCGAGGGGCTGACGGTGGGCGGGACGGCGGTGTAGATTATGGTCATTCGCATAGAGCGCTTGCAGCCGTGCGAAGGTGCGGATGAGCAGCCCGGTTACGGCACGCGTGGCCTTGAGCGTCTGGATCGCCGCATTCAGACGC
>CAZBYE010000345.1:0-3118 GCA_964496045.1 uncultured Stakelama sp. | reverse complement strand
CTGACCGAAGTCGCCGCATTCCTCGACGAACTGCCACGCTAGAAACAGCTGGGGGCGGAAGGTCCCAGACCTTCCGCCCCGCCCCCATTCCGCTCTGCGGAACGCTTAAGCTTCGAGCTGCCGCATCAGGTTGCGGACGGCGGTGTCGATCTCGCTGTCGGTGCCGCGCAGTTCCTCGATGCGGCGTACGGCGTGGATCACGGTGGAGTGATCGCGATTGCCGAACTTGCGGCCGATCTCGGGCAGCGAACGCGTGGTGAGACGCTTGGCGAGGTACATCGCAATCTGGCGCGGGCGCGCGATCGCGACCGCACGGCGCTGCGACACCAGATCGAGCTGCTTGACGTCGAAGTGCGAGGACACCGCCTTCTGGATCTCATCGATCGTGATGCGGCGCTGGCTGCCACGCAGCGCTTCGCCCAGAACGCTCTCGGCAAACTCGATCGTCACCGACTCTTCGTTAAGCTGCGCGTAGGCGACGAGACGGTTGAGCGCGCCCTCAAGCTCACGAACGCTGCTGCTGATTCGCGCGGCGAGCAGGTCGAGCACCTCCGAAGGCACCTGCGCTCCGGGCATGTCCTCGAGCTTGCGGCCCAGGATCGCGCGGCGCAGGCCCAGTTCGGCGGGCTTGATGTCGGCGGCAAGGCCCGCACCGAGGCGCGAGGCGAGCCGCGCTTCGATCCCTTCGAGCGCCAGCGGGCTGCGGTCGGCGGCGATGACGAGGCGCTTCCCCTCGCGCATGAACTCATCGACGGTGTGGAAGAATTCCTCCTGCGTCGATTCCTTGCCCGCAATGAACTGAAGGTCGTCGATCATCAGCAGGTCGACGCCGCGCAGCCGCGCCTTGAACGAAAAGGTATCGCGCTCGCGCACCGCGCGGACGAATTCGAACATGAACCGCTCGGCGGGCATGTAGATCGCGCTCGCCTCCGGGCACGCCTCAAGGAAAGCGTGGCCGATCGCGTGCATCAGGTGCGTCTTGCCCTGACCGGTCGAGCTGTGGAGGTAAAGCGGGCTGAAGCGCGGCTTGCCCGGCTCGGCCAGCGCCTTAGCGGCGTTGAACGCGACGCGATTCGACGTGTCGACGACGAATCGCTCGAAGGTGAAACGCGAATCGAAGCGCGGACGCTCGGCCGATACTGCCGGCTTCGGCGCCACCGGCGTCGCGACCGCAGACGCGGCGCCGGCCTCGGGCGATTCGGCTTCGGGCGTCAGCTCACGCGATTCGCGGGCAAGCGTTTCGATCGAAACGGTGCGCACGTCGGGCAGCTGCGAGCGAAACTCCATCAGCAGCCGTTCGGCGTAATGGCTCTTCACCCAGTTGGTCACGAAGGGCGACGGCAAACCCAGGCGTACGGTGTCGGGGTCGCTACCCTCGATCAGGACGATGGGCTTCAGCCACTGGTCGAACAGCCGCTGGCCTGCGGAAAGTCGCAGATTGCCGCGCACGCGTGTCCAGGCCTTGGCTTGATCCATTCCTAACACGCCCCTTTGTTACAGGCCCGCACGGGGCAAAATAGGTCCAACGCGGAAAGCCCCCTTTCCGCACGTCGATCTTACTCAGGCAAAAGCTGCCCACAGCCGGAATCGCATCCGCACTGAGTCATGCCCTTCGCTGATTCCGCCTGCGATAAACGCCGCGGCGGACGATCGTTTTAGGGGCCATTTTTCGAGTCGAGCAAGAGGGCTGCGTGTAAAGAATCTGAAATAAGTAGGCTTGACTCGTTCGACGCCCGGAATTCCGCGATTCAAGGTTTAAGTGACTGGAATCCCGCCCTGAATTCGTAACGTTACAATGGCGTGACGACGCGACTCGCGCGTTTCCGCCGATTCGCCGATCGCGCGATTCTCAAGCGTTTGAATACGCACGAAAAACCCCGCCGAGCTATCCCGGCGGGGCTTCTAAATCGCTGAAATCGCGTGAGTTCAGGCGAGCGCGGAGAGGCGCTTCGTCAGACGCGAGAACTTCCGCGACGCGGTGTTCTTGTGCAGCACGCCCTTGGCCACGCCGCGCGCCAGTTCCGGCTGCATCGCCTTCAGCGCGGTTTCCGCTGCCGACTTGTCGCCCGAATCAAGCGCGCTCTCCGCCTTCTTGACGAAGGTACGGATACGGCTGACGCGTGCACCGTTAACTTCGGCGCGGGCGGCGTTGCGGCGGATGCGCTTCTTGGCTTGCGGCGTGTTCGCCATGAATGTTCGTTCCTGTTTTCGATGCGAAAAGAGGCGCGGAAATCACATCCCCACGCCGGGAAAGCGCGCCCCTTAGCCATTCGAGCGATTCGGGTCAACCTAACGCTGGCATTTCGGACACCAGAAGGTCGAACGCCCGCCCTCGGTATAGCGTGCGACGGTACCGCCGCATTCGCACGGTTCGCCCTCGCGCCCATAGACTTTGAACTGCTTCGAGAAATAGCCGAGTTCACCGTCCGGGCGCGCATAGTCGCGCAGGGTTGATCCACCGGCCTCGATTGCCGATTCGAGCACGGCGCGGACTTCGGCGACCAGCCGCTCAAGCTTCGGCCTGGCGATCGCCCCGCCACCACTCATGGGGGCAATGCGCGATTCGTACAGCGCCTCGCAGACATAGATGTTGCCCAGCCCGGCAACGATTCGCTGGTCGAGCAGCAGCAACTTGATCGACGCCACCCGCCCGGCGAGCATCCGCTGCAGGTGATTCGCGGTGAAATCCGGCCCCAGCGGCTCGGGGCCGAGCGCCTTGAATGCGGGCCACTCCGTCAGCTCCGCGGTCGGCACCAGATCGACCGATCCGAATCGTCGCGGATCGTTAAGCGCCAGCGTACGTCCTTCTTCCGTCTCGAGAAGCAGATGGTCATGCGCCAGCTCTTCGGTCGGATCGATGCGCCAGCGCCCCGACATGCCGAGATGGAAGATCATCGTGTCGCCGCGATCGGTGTCGATCAGGCCGTATTTGGCGCGACGACCAAGCGACGTGACGGTCGCGCCGGTCAGCCGCTGCCCCAGATCCTGCGGCATCGGCCGTCGCAGATCCGGCCGCCGCATCAGCACGCGGCGGATGCGCCGCCCCTCCAGCCCAGGGGCGAGACCGGGCCCGGTCGTCCCGACTTCGGTTAATTCAGGCACCGGGACCCGCCATGTT
>CAZBYE010000344.1:0-3121 GCA_964496045.1 uncultured Stakelama sp. | reverse complement strand
GCCTGAATCTCCATCGCGGTGCGGATGCGATCGGCCGAGGCCTGAACCTCCATCACCGTGTCGCGGATCGAGGCGTTGGTATCGACGGTCCCCTTGGTCGCCGACTGGATCGCCGCGATCTTGGCGGCAATGTCGTCGGTCGCGCGCGCGGTCTGGTTGGCAAGGCTCTTCACCTCCTGCGCCACCACCGCGAAGCCACGGCCTGCGTCACCCGCCCGTGCCGCTTCGATCGTCGCATTGAGCGCCAGCAAATTGGTCTGGCCGGCGATGTCGCGGATCAGCCCCAGGATTGATTCGATCGACTTGGCGTGATCCGACAGCATCTCGCTCATCGCCACCGCTTCGCCCGCCTGTGCCGACGCGCGCGTCGCAATGCCTGCTGCAGCCTCGACCTCGGTCCGCGCATCCTCAATCGCGCGGATCAGACCCGCCGCGGTATGCGCCGCCTCGCGCATCGCCACCGCCGATTGCTCCGCGGCCGCTGCAACCTCGGACGCCTTGCCCAGCATGCCACGGGTAGCCCCCGATGTGAGCGCAGCCTGCGCGCGCAGCGCTTCGCCGTCGCGCGTGGCCTGCTCGACTGTGGTGCCGATCGAATCGCGGAACTCGACAGCCAGCCGGTCACGCTCCGAGCGCGCATTGAACTCGTAATAGGCGGTATAAAGCGCCGTATAGACCTCGCACTCCATTGAGCGGAGGCGGAACAGCAGGTCGATCAGCTGCGACAGCTCGGGCGATCCCGCCGGCAGCCGCTTATTGAGAATATCTAGCGTCGCCCGCCCGCCGGCGTCGGTCATCGACAGGATCGCGGTGAGCGACACGTCCTGAGCATAGGCCGAAGCGACCGTGCGCTCGGCCGACTGGACCCAGGCAATCCCGGGAAGGTTGGTGTAGCGGTTGCGCAGATAGGCGACGCCAAGCTCGATGACGCGGTCCTGATCCTTCTGCAGGAAGTTTCTGCTGCCGTCATGGAAGCGCTGCCATTGTTTCCAGTGCGCAGCGGCGATCGTTTCGACATCGGGTTCGATCGTTGTCCAGAGCTGCTGCGCGAGCTTGAGGTCCGCGTCGCTCAGGTCGAACAGGCGCAGGCGCGCGCGCAGATCAATCGTAGGGCTGACGCTCTCCGGCGCCGGCATCTGCTTGTTCGCGGCCTCGCTCACGACTCACCCATCTGATTCGCACGCCCATGCTTCTTGGGGCGTGAGATATTCGCGCCCCCCTTCATGCCTGAGGTAAACGGTCAACTGTTAAGGGCTGGTTAGCCACGGCCGACTTGCATCGTCCGCGTCTCTGTCTCATTAGGCGCGCAACTCGACAGGGGAACCTTGGCCTTGGCATCCGCCCGCAACGAAAACCGTCCGCTCTCGCCCCACCTCCAGGTCTGGAAATGGGGTCCGCACATGCTGGTCTCGATCCTGCATCGTGTGACCGGCTCCGGCCTTGCGACCGTCGGCGCAATCGTCTTTCTCGCCTGGCTCGGCGCATTGGCGAACGGCAAGGAATGCTATGACTGGTTCATGGACCTGCTGACGGTGAAGTCGGGCGCGCCCAATATCGCGGGTTATATCCTGGGTATCGGCCTGACGCTCAGCTTCTTCCAGCATATGATGACGGGCATCCGCCACTTCTTCATGGACGCGGGTGCCGGGTTCGAGCTTCAGGAGAACAAGCGCTTCGCAATCCTGACGATGGTCGTGTCGGTGGCGCTCACTGCGGCGCTGTGGGGCTATCTGAGCTATGACCGGCTAACCGCGAAGCCGGTCGTGAACGCGCCGATCGTGGTGGAGACGAAGTAATGGGCAACGGAACCAGCATCGGCCGCGTCCGCGGTCTCGGCGCCGCACATGAGGGCACGCACCACTGGTGGCAGCAGCGGCTGACCGCAGGCGCGAATTTGATGCTCATGCTGTGGCTGATCGTCAGCCTCGTCCTGCTGCCCAGCCTCGACTACATTACCATTCAGGCCTGGCTCTCCTCGCCGCTTGCCGCGGTGCCGATGATCCTGCTGGTCATCAGCGTCTTCTATCACCTCAAGATGGGCCTTCAGGTCGTGATCGAGGATTATGAGCGTGACGCGCGACGCATCGTCTTCATGACCCTGCTCAACTTCTTCGCGATCGCCGCCGCGGTCTTCGCGATCTTCTCGATCCTCAAGATCGCCCTCACCGGAGCCGCCGAATAATGTCCGCAGCCTACAAGATCATCGACCACAGCTATGACGCCGTGGTCGTGGGTGCCGGCGGTTCGGGCCTGCGCGCGACGATGGGCTGCGCCGAGGCTGGCCTCAAGACCGCGTGCATCACCAAGGTGTTCCCGACCCGCAGCCACACCGTCGCGGCGCAGGGCGGTATCGCCGCCTCGCTCGGCAACAACTCGCCGGATCACTGGACCTGGCACATGTTCGACACCGTCAAGGGGTCGGACTGGCTCGGCGATCAGGACGCGATCGAATATATGGTGCGCGAGGCGCCCGCCGCCGTGATCGAGCTTGAACATGCCGGCGTGCCGTTCAGCCGCAACGACAACGGCACGATCTACCAGCGCCCGTTCGGCGGCCATATGCAGAATATGGGCGAAGGCCCCCCGGTGCAGCGTACCTGCGCCGCGGCCGACCGCACCGGCCACGCCATGCTTCATGCGCTCTATCAGCAGAGCCTGAAATATGACGCGGACTTCTACATCGAATATTTCGCGCTCGACCTGATCATGGAGAACGGCGCCTGCCGCGGCGTCATCGCCATGTGCATGGAAGACGGCTCGATCCACCGCTTCCGCAGCCATGCCGTGGTCCTCGCCACCGGCGGCGGCGGCCGCGTCTATCAGTCGGCGACCTCGGCGCACACCTGCACCGGCGACGGCAACGGCATGGCGCTGCGCGCCGGCCTCGCGCTGCAGGACATGGAGTTCGTCCAGTTCCACCCGACCGGCATCTACGGCGCGGGCGTGCTGATCACCGAAGGTGCGCGCGGCGAAGGCGGCTACCTCACCAACTCCGAAGGCGAGCGCTTCATGGAGCGCTACGCCCCCTCGGCCAAGGACCTTGCCAGCCGCGACGTCGTCGCGCGATCGATGGCGATGGAGATCCGCGAAGGCCGCGGCGTCGGCAAGGAGAAGGACCATA
>CAZBYE010000343.1:0-3135 GCA_964496045.1 uncultured Stakelama sp. | reverse complement strand
GGGCGACAACGGGGCCTTGGCCCGGGCCGGGTCTTCCCGTGCCGCGATGGGCAAGGCGGGGATCCATGCCGGCGGAAACGGGGCGGGTCAGGCGTCGAAGATCTGCAACAACATGCTGCTCGGCGCGACGATGGTTGCGACCTGCGAGGCGCTTCTGCTCGCGCAGAAGCTGGGGCTCGATCCGCAGACCTTCTACGACATCGCCTCGGTCTCGTCGGGGGCGTGCTGGTCGCTCAACACCTATGCACCCTTGCCGGGCATGGGTCCGCAGACCCCCGCCGATAACGGCTATCAGGGCGGGTTTGCCGCCGGACTGATGCTCAAGGATTTGAAGCTCGCGATGGAAGCGGCGGAAAGCACGCACAGCGAAACCCCGATGGGTGCGCGTGCCGCCGAACTCTACACCAAATTCGCCGACGCCGGGAATGCCGGCGTCGACTTCTCGGGCATCATCAAGATGCTGGGCGAAGGGAAGGCGTAAGCCTCCCCCCGTCATCCCGGCACAGGGCCGGGGTGACGGCTCACTTCGCCGGGCAGGTCGTCGCCGGTCCGGCGTCGAGGTCGAGGCAGCGGCCGTCGATCTCGCCCGCTGGAATTGGCAGCCCGATCAGTCCGGCCAGCGTCGGCAGGATGTCGACGGTCTCGACCGACATCGGCTGCTCGAACCCGGTCTGGCCCTTGCGCCAGAACAGGATCGGCACGCGGCGATCATAGTCCCAGAAGCTGCCATGCGTCGCGACCGAGCCGTTGGTGGGGTCCGAGATCGGCGTGATCCGCGGCTTAAGTGCCACCACGAAATCGCCTGAACGCTCGGGGAAGAACGAGGCACGGGCGCGCTCGAGCATCGACCAGGTCTCCGGCGGACCGCTCGGGCTCGGCGTCGCGAGGATCTCGGCGCGGGTATAGACCCCCGCGACCTGCGGATTGGCACGATAGAGCGCCATCGCCTCGCGCAGCACTGCCTCGCGCTGCTTCTTCGGGAGCGCCGGATCGACATAGATGTCGCCGAAATTGCCGCCCCACAGGATCTGGCGCTCGCCGAGCTTGAGCTTGGCGGCGACCTTCTCGCCCATCGCCTTCGCGCCCATGCCCGGCGCGACGCGCGCCGCTTCGGGGATGCCGTGCATGTTGTGGCGCTCGGGCAGATCGTGGCCGCCATGGTCGGCGGTCAGAACGACCTGATAGTCGATCCCGGTCTTGTCGAGGATCTCGAAGAACTTGCCGAGCGTGCGGTCGAGATTGACCATCTGGATGCACATCTCGGTGCCTTCGGTGCCATAGGTATGGCCGACATAGTCGCTCGCCGATGCGCCGACGATCAGCACGTCGGTTGCTGTGCCCTCACCCAGCTTCATCTCGGCGCGCAGGTCGGCGGCGATGCCGACGATCGCCATGTCGAACTCGGGCGAGGCGCGGAAGCGGCGGCTGTCGCCCGCGTCGCGGGCAAAGCGGCCGGTGCCGACCGTCTTCCCGGCACCGATCGGGATCGCGATGTCGCGCGACTGGCAGAAGGCGGGCAGCTCCATTGCCGGCTGCGCCTGCCCGATACGAGCGGTCGTAGCGGCATTGCCCCGCGTGATCGCTTCGGGGGTGGCGCGTCCGGCATAGCTGACGAACGCCTTGCCGCCCCACCACCAGACCTCATTCGCCTTGTGGCCCGACATCATCACCGCCGCGCGGTCCTTGCCCGCGACCGCGGCGACGCGCACGGCGGGGTTGGCGGCCTGCATCCGCTCGCCCAGCGTCGGCACCTTCAGGTGGAGCGGCGAGACGGTGTAACTGGCCGAACTGCTGCCCGGGACGCTTTCGTCCTCGGCGCAATAGATCGTCTTGTCCTTGCGCGGGGTCCTGAGGTCGATCCAGTCATTGGCGATGATCCCGGTGCGCGCGGGGCGGCTGCCGGTCAGGATCGTCGAATGGCCCGGGCAGGTCTCGGTTGCGGCATGGCTCTGATAGCCCGAAGGAAAGACCACGCCGTTTGCGAGCCGCGCGAGGCCGCCGGTAAAGTGCTGGCGATACTCGGCGAACACGTCGGCGGAGAACTGGTCGACCGAGATCGCGACGATCAGCTTGGGCGGGGCAGCGGGCGCCTGCGGAGGAGGGGGCGGCGCTTCCTGCGCGTATGCTGGCGATGCGAGAAGCAGGGCGGCGGCGAATGAACGAAGCATCTTTCCTCCGGATGGCAAATCGGGCCGGGGGCGCTATGTTCCTTTCGCTCCCGCACGGCAAGGACTGGTGAATGCGCAAGTTGAGTTTCGCGTTGGTGACAATGTTCGCATGGTTTTTGGCGGCAGCGTCACCCGCGGCGGCGCAGCAGGCGGGTCAGAACAACCTCACTGTCGATCTGGTGGCCGAGAGCGACAATCCCGCGCCGGGCAGCGATGTCACGCTGGCGTTCGTCGCAAAGCCCAATCCCGGCTGGCACGGCTATTGGAAGAACCCGGGCGATGCCGGTCTCGACACGCGCCTCGACTGGAAGCTGCCGCAAGGGGTGACCGCGGGCGATCTGCGCTATCCGGTTCCGACGCGGCTGATGGTCGCGGGGATCATGAACTATGTCTACAAGGGCAGCTACACCCAGCTCGTGACGCTCAAGGTTCCGGCAGGTCTCAAGCCCGGTACCGCGCTCCCGATCACCGTGCGCGCCGACTATCTCGTCTGCACCGACGAAGTGTGCGTGCCGGAAACGGAGAATCTCGCGATCAACCTGACCGTCGGCGATGGCGCGATCGCGGCCGGTCAACGCGCGCGCTTCGACGAATGGCGCCGCGCCTTCCCCAAGCCGCTCGGTAGCGAAGGCAAGTTCGCGGTCGCCGATGGTGTGTTGCGCGTCGCCATCCCCTATCCCGCGAGCGCGCCGCTCGGCGCTGAAGCCTATTTCTTCCCGCTGACGCTCGAGGCGGTGAACTATTCCGCGCCGCAAAAACTGACCCGCGACGGCGATACCGTCGTGGTCGAGGTGAAGGCGGGGACGAAGACGCCCGCGAAGCTCGAGGGCGTGCTGTCGGGCGGACCGGGGCAGGGCTTCGCGCTGGCCGCGGTGCCGGGGGCGGTCGCCGCGAGCACGGCACCGGCCGCTGCGAGCGACTGGACCGCGGCGCTCGTGCGGCGCGGCGGCGCGCTGCTCGGCGGCAG
>CAZBYE010000342.1:0-3136 GCA_964496045.1 uncultured Stakelama sp. | reverse complement strand
GGCCTCGCCGAGTTGATCATCGCCAAGCAGCGTCACGGCGCGACCGGCAAGGTGACGCTTAAGTTCGAGCCGAATATCACGCGGTTCAGCGACTATGCCGGCGATATGGGCGCGCCGTACGGCGACTGATCCGGAAGCAAAAGTCCCAAAAGTCACACTGCCACGCGCGCGCGAGCGGTGGACATAGTTGACAGATTTGGCGGGTTGTATGCGGCGGCTGTCAACCGCGGGTGATCGACGGTTCAAGGAGCGGCCGGGTTCCGGCGACGGAATTGCAGCAGGCGAAATCCAACATTGCAAGCCCGGCATTAGCCGTCGCGGACAAGATAGTCGGGCACATTCCAATAGGGATCCGGCGTGCCCGGCGCGTTGCGGCGCCCTGCCAACGGCAGGGGAAGATTTGCCAGCAAAGCCGGCCGCCGCATCGCGACGGATGGCGCGCGAGGCGCGGCGGCCGGCGAAACCGCTTCAGAAACGTTCGTGCTGGCGTCCGTCGATCGTGTCGCAGCTTCCGTTGAAGCCGTAGTTGTAGATGCCCTGAATACGGATGCGGCCGCTTCGACGGTCGATCGTCACGCGTGGCTTGTTGGGGCCGTTGAGACGATAGGTGGCACGGATCTGGCCGCGGTCCTGAGACACGTCGTACAGGTCCCACCAACCATCGCGCGCCGTGCCGCCTGAATGGATCGGGGGGATCAGTGAGCGGGGCAGGCGGATGCGACCGCCGCCGTCCCAGAGCTGGATCATCACCGATGCATCGAATTGCTGCGTCGTCAGCTGGGTACGATTGCCGAAATCATAGCGGCCGCTGTTCCAGTTCCACTGCCAGCCCCAGCGATTCGCGGCGGCAGGTTTCTGCCCCTCACCGAAACAGACCAGGCCGAGCGAGATCGGACGACCACCGGGCCAGTTGGGACCCCAACCGGGGCGGTCCGGACGGCCGGGGCGGTCATCCCAGCCTGGACGATCCGGGCGCCCGGGACGATCGTCCCAACCCGGCCGGTCGGGGCGCCCCGGCCGATCGCCGCCGCGGCAATCGGGCGCGGGGGCGGTGACGATCGAATCATAGCGGCCGTTGCGCGTCACGATCGACACGCACTGGCGACGATCGGCATTCCACCAGTTGGTCCATTTGCGGTCGCTGCCCGTCTCGGTGCGAACCGCGACATAACCGCGCCGCTGCAACTCAGCCTCGGCCTGTCCGGCGCGGGCATAGACCATGTCGCGCAGGTCCTCGGGAATGTTCTGCGCGAGTGCGGGGGAGGCGAATGCGCCGGTGGTGATCGCGGCGGCGGCGAGAACGCTGAAACGGTTCATCGGAATGCTCCTGTGCCAACGGTAAGCGTTTGAATCTTGTCGAGTCGCGGCGATGCGACGCATGATGATCCTAGAAATGCCGAGGCAAAGGCGAAAGGTCCGGTAGCGATGAATTTCATGGCGATGCTCAAGTCGCTCGATGAGCTGCTCTACGAAGTGATGTCGTGGCTGATCTTTTACCCGGTCACACTGTGGCGCACGCTGACCCGGCCGCTCGCGATGATGGACTATTCGGACCGCGAGCTCGGTCAGGCCGATGAGCAGCAATATACCGATACGCTGCGCCCACCGCTGTTCCTGCTCCTCTCGCTGTTGCTGGTGCATGGGCTGGAGCTGGTGGTGGTCGGGGACAGTCCGCTGATCGCGAGCAAGCGGGGACTGGCGGCGCTGGTCACCGACGACACCAGCCTGTTGCTGATGCGGCTGGTGATCTTCAGCATCTTTCCGCTGATCTTCGCGGCGCGGATGGTGCGGCTCCAGCGTCATGGCCTGACGCGCAACTCGCTGCGCCGTCCCTTTTACGCCCAATGCTATGCCGCCGCGCCGTTCGCGCTGATGATGAGCATCGCCGGCATCCTGATCCAGCTGCACCCGCTCTGGGCGGGGATCACCGGGCTGACGGTCGGTGCGATCTCGCTGATCGTCTTCGGGCTGGTACAGGCGCGCTGGTTCGCGCAGCATCTCAAGCGCGGGCTGCTTGCGGGATTCGGGTTCGCGTCGATCGCGATGGTGGAGAGCCTGGTGGTCGTGCTGCTGACGTCGCCGCTGTTTACGTAGCTTGATTGCGGCACTGGCACCGCCTCAAACGAAGCTCAGAACATCGGCTGGTCGGGATCGCCGTCTGCTACGGGCGTATGGATGCCGCATTCGGTCTTGTCCCACCCGGCCCAGCGGCCCGAACGGGCGTCCTCGCCCGGCTTGACCTTGTTGGTGCAGGGCGCGCAGCCGATCGAGGGATAGCCCTCCGCCACCAGCGGATGCTGCGGCAGATCGTGCTCGACGAACCAGGCGTCCAGATCGGCCTTGGTCCAGTCGGCGAGCGGGTTGATCTTAAGCTTGCCCGCGCCGTCCACCTCGAACCGGGGGAGCGCGTTGCGGGTCGATGCCTGGAACGCCTTACGCCCGGTGAGGCTGGCGTCGAACCCGGCCATCGCTTTCTCCAGCGGGATCACCTTGCGAATCTCGCAGCAGCCATCGGGATCGTAGGACCAGCGCAGGCCAGTCTCGTCCTTCTTCGCGATCGTTTCCGCGTCGGGCGTGACGATGCGCAAATTGGTGAGGCCGAGCTTCGCGGCGAGCTGGTCGCGATAGGCGAGCGTTTCGGGGAAATGCTTGCCGGTATCGAGGAAGATCACGGGCACCGAGGGATCGATGCTGGCGACGAGGTGGAGAAGGACCGCGGACTCCGCGCCGAAGGAGGAGACGATCGCAACATCGCCTGCCATATGTTCGGTCAGGACGGTGCGCAGCATCTCAACCGTGGGCACGCCGCGGAACATGTTGTTGAGGCGCAGTGCGTCGCGCTCCGTGAAGGCCGGAGCCGTATCGATGCGGTCGATCTGGCGTGCCACGCTAGCCATGCCGCCGTTTCCATACCGGCACGGCGGGGTCGGCCGCCGCCTGATAGACGTGATCGTAGCGGGCAAGGCTCGCGGCGAGCACGGCTTCGTCGACTTCTGCTTCGGGCGCGAAGCTGTCGAAGCCGCAGCGGCGCATCAGCGGAATCTGGTCGACCAGCACATCGCCCTGCGCGCGCAGCTCGCCGGTATAGCCGGCTTCGCGCAGGATGCGCGCCGAGCTGTAGCCGCGGCCGTCGCGG
>CAZBYE010000341.1:0-3143 GCA_964496045.1 uncultured Stakelama sp. | reverse complement strand
TGGCCCTCCGTCGAGCACATTGGCTCCAGCCTGTCCGTCAAGGGTGTCATCGCCAAGGCCGCCATCGACGACGTCGTTGCCGGCGCCGCCCTCTAGAGGATCGTTGCCTCGCCCCCCGTAGAGCCTGTCGTCGCCACCGTCGCCGTCGATCTCACGGTCGGTTGCCTTGCCGGCGTAGAGCGTGTCGGCGTCGGACCCGGGATACTGTACCATCAGATTAAGCGATGGCGGCGCGACGTCGGGATATTGCTCAACGGGAAGCTTGGCGAGGCCGATCGCGCCGGCAAGCGCGATGAACAGGGCGATCACCCAGGCGAAGACCGGGTGGTAGACGAAGAAGCGGTTCATATCTGGCGTCCGTTCACTTCTTCGCCGCGGCGGCGGCTGGGCGAGCCTGAACCTTCTGGCCGGGCTGTACTTTCTGCCAGCCGTCGACGATCACGCGTTCACCGGCCTTGAGACCCGAACGGATTACCCAGCGCGACCCGGTCTGGCCGCCGAGCGTGACGGTCCGGAACTGTACCGTTCCGTCTCCGCCGACCACGGCAACGCGTGCCTCTTCATTGTTGATCTGAACCGCACGCTGCGGCACCGAAATGCCGTTGCCGGTCGTGCCCGCCGTGATCCGGCCCCGCACGAATTGTCCGGGAAGCAGCGCACGCGAGGGGTTTGCGAAGGTCGCGCGGATCGTCTGGCTGCCGGTTGAAGGGTTCACCGTCTGGTCGGCGAAGTCGATATGGCCGACGGGGCCATATTCACTACCGTCTTCGAGAAGGAGCCGGACCTCGACGCGCGCGAGCGCGGGAAGTTCGACGGCGCCGGTACGCGCTTGCGCCAGCAGAGACTGCAGTTCGGCGCTCGATTGGGTGAAGACCGCATAGATCGGTTCCATCTGCTCGATCGTCGTCAGCAGGGTCGCGCTCGCTGCGCTTGCCAGCGCGCCTTCGGTCACTTGTGCGCGTCCTACGCGGCCGCTGATCGGAGCGCGCACGAGCGTATAGCCGAGCTCGAGCTGGGCGCGGGCAAGGGAAGCGCGGGCATCTGCGACACCGGCCTCAGCCTGACGCAGTGCGGACCGCGCATTGTCATACTCGAGCGCGCTGACCGCGCGATCACTTACGAGCGGCTGGTAGCGCTGCACCACCGCCGCCGCATTCTCACGCGACGCCTGTGCCCGCTGTAGTGCGGCGCGTGCCTGCTGCACCTGTGCCTGCTTGTCGCGCGGATCGATCTGGAAGAGCGGGGCGCCTTCGCGAACGTCGGTGCCCTCCTGGTAAAGGCGGCGGCTGACGATGCCGTCGGTGCGGGCGCGAACCTCCGCAGAGCGTACAGCCTCGATACGGCCGGGCAGCTCAACGATGTTCGGTACACTTCCCGTCGTCACCGTAACGACATCAACGACCGGCGCCGGTGGGGGCGGGGGCGCAGGCTCGCTACAGCCCGCCAGAGCGGTGAACGAGACGAATGCAGCGCCCGTAAGGAGCGAGCGGGACAGGGGAAAGCGAGGCACGCACGAATCTCCGACAGGTATCGACACTTGTCGGTGCACTTATCTTGCATTCGCACAAAAGCAACTGGCTAGTGTCGTTTTTTGTTGTTAGGGGCGCGGCGTGGAGAAGGAACCAAGACGCCAGGGGCGCCCGACACGAGAGGAAGCGGCGGAAATCGCTGATCGCGTGCTGACTCAAGCGAGAGCCGTGTTCTGCGAGCAGGGTATCGCCGGGGCGTCGATGGACGACATCGCGGTAGCGAGCGGCGTCACCAAGCACACAATCTATCGTCGCTATCCCAGCAAGATGGCGCTGGTCGACGCGGTCGTCGAACGGGACCTCAGGCAGCTGACCGACGCGATCGATGCGGTGGCGCGTGATTCCGACGCGGTCTCGGCGCTGCGCGAAACGGCGCTGCGTTATTTCCGTTTCAGCATCGACCCGGCCGACGCATCCTTCGCCAGCTTCCTGCTTGCCGAGGCTGCCTATTCGGAAGAGATGCGCGACAATCTGAAGCGTTGGAACGAGCTCTATCTGGCACCGATGATCGCGCTTGTGGAGACCGCGCAGCGTGAAGGGCGAATGGCGGCTGGACCGCCGCGGAAATGGTGCGTGCTCCTTGCCGATCTGATCAGCGGCGTGAATCGTCTGCACCGGATCAGCGAGCCGGATATCTTCTTTGGCGATTCGGCAGAGACATTCTTCGAAGAACGCTGGCAGATCTTTGGTCAGGCCGCGGGTCTTCAGGGTGACGGTGGTCCGGCCGAAATTCTGACGGAGCCGTTCGTCCTCGGCGGTGCGGGGTAAGCGAACGTCAGAAATTGAACCGGACACCGCCGCTTACCGTGAAACACTTGCGTTCCGAGCTGTCGTCCAGATTTCCAACGACGAAGTCGTTGTCCGGTGTCGCGGTCTTGAGGAATTCGAGCAGTTCGCGCGCTTTGGCGACACGGGCGAGCGAGTCGGTCTGATCCGGCGCTTTCAGCATGAAGGCGTCGCGGAGTGGTTGCAGCGCTCGCCAGCCCGGCAGGACATTACAACTGACGCAGGCCACGCCCACCCGCGACAGCCGCTCGCGGACCTCGCCTAAAAGAAGAATAGGTTCGCCTGCGTTTGGGGAATGGCGCGGTCTCCCTTTCGGCAACGATGCCCTCCTGTGCGCAATCCGTGTCATTCGCCGGAATAAATCGAGCCAGATCAAAAAGAATGACGAACCCACTTGACGGTACATGATTCGCCGCATAGATGGCCTCCACCGCAGCGGTGCACCGGAACGGAGCGCGGCGGCGGACAGCAAAAACCAGGCGCATAGCTAGCCCCGAGAAAAAGGGGTTGGACGGTGCGTCGGTCTTTGTCGCTCTTTGACATTGTGATTTTGATGAAGGGACATGTGGGCGGCGGCCCCGGGTCTTGCAGCTTCTAGGTGCAAGGTGCTCGGTAAAGTCAAGCCGTTCCATGGGCTTCATTCGGCGGGACTTCGGTTCTGGCGGTGAGGTTCAAACATGTCCTAATACGTTCCATACGTAATAAGATTTGTGCAGGAACGGCTCCTAGAAATGAGCTGTACTGTTGGGCACATTCCGGCTCGGCAGTATGGTACATCAAACTTGAGAGTTTGATCCTGGCTCAGAATGAACGCTGGCGGCATGCCTA
>CAZBYE010000340.1:0-3161 GCA_964496045.1 uncultured Stakelama sp. | reverse complement strand
TCTGGGGCACCGCGATGTCACGCGCTGCATCGTCGATCAACGCGTGGTGCTGGGCGGTGAGGCCGGTGGTTCCGATCACGATCGGCGTACCCGCCGCGCGCGCCGCCGCCAGATGCGACTCGAGTGCAGCGGGGGTCGAGAAATCGACCAGCGCATCAGCCGCCGCGGCGAGCGTGGCGGGATCGTCGGTCGCATCAGCGCCGCCCGCGAACTTGACGCCCTGCTCCGCCAGAATGTCGCGGATCGCCACGCCCATCCGGCCGAGACTGCCATAGATACCGATACTGCTCATGCAGGTTGCTTGGCGGGGGACAGCACAGACTGCAACAGCGGATTTGACGGTTGCCCTTAGCCTGGCGGCGGACCGCAGCGCTTTCTTCTTGCTGCAGAAGCAGCCGGAGGCAAAGCAGCGGCGATGTTCGCCCGACTTCTTGCCCTCGCCGGCGCCGCCTGCCTGACCACCGCCACCACGGATCCTGCGCCACAACAGCTCTATGACGATGTCCGCATCCTTGCAGCCGACGATATGGGAGGAAGGCTGGTCGGCACGCCCGGTTCAGCCAGGGCGCGCGCCTATCTGATCGAACGGCTGCGGACGATCGGCGTCGAACCGGTCCTGACCGGGTTCGAGCAGCCCTTCGAAGCCGAGCATGATGGCGATGTGCTGAAGGGCGTCAATCTGATCGGCCGCATCCGCGGATCCGGTACAAGCGACCGCGTGCTGCTGATCGGCGCACATTATGATCATTTCGGCATCCGCGACGGCAAGGTCCTGAACGGTGCTGACGACAATGCATCGGGGGTTGCCGTACTCCTGTCGATCGCCGGGCAGTTTGCCCGCGAGCGCCCCGTCCATGACGTGGTCTTCGCGCTGTGGGATGCCGAGGAACAGGGCTTCTACGGATCGAAGGCGTTCGTGGCGGCACCGGCCGTGCCGCTGTCGCGCATCGCGATGAACCTCAACCTCGACATGATGAGCCGTAACGACCGCAACGAGCTGTGGCTGGCGGGCGCGCATCATTCCCCCTTCCTGAGCGCGCGCTTCGAGCAGCTTGCCGCACAGGCGCCCGTGTCGCTCAAGCTGGGGCATGACGGCCCGCCGTGGAAAGGAACCGACGACTGGACAGACGGGTCGGACCATTCGGTGTTCCACCACAAGGGCATCCCCTTCGCCTATTTCGGGGTGGAGGATTATGCCGACTATCACAAGCCGACCGACGATTTCGCGGCGATCCCGAAGGACTTCTTTGCCCGCTCGGCGGCGACCGCGCTGCTGGCGGCGCGGCTGTTCGATCGGGAACTCGATGCAATCGCGACGGAAGCAGGCCGGAGCAAATAGCCCCAATCCCGAAAGAAACCTAACCTGCCCCCTCCAGCGCCTTCTGCCGACGGCGCTGGACCGAGCTGCCGATGCCCATCGCCTCACGATATTTGGCGACGGTGCGCCGCGCGATGTCGAAGCCCTTGGAGTTGAGCATCTCGACCAGCGTATCGTCCGAAAGGATCTTCTTGGGATTCTCGGCCTGTATCAGCGCGCGGATCGCGCTCTTGACTGCTTCGGCCGACACCGCGTCGCCGCCATCCGCCGACTGGATCGCCGAGGTGAAGAAGTATTTGAGCTCGAACAGTCCGCGCGCGCAGCTGAGATACTTGTTGCTCGTCACCCGGCTGACGGTCGATTCGTGCATCTCGATCGCATCGGCGATCTGGCGCAGCGTCAGCGGGCGCAGATGCGATACACCGTGGCGGAAGAACGCCTCTTGCTGCTTCACGATCTCCGACGCCACCTTGATGATTGTGCGCTGACGCTGGTCAAGCGCCTTGACCAGCCAGTTGGCACTGGCGAGCATATCGCTGAGCCAGGCCTTGCTCGACTTATCCTGTGGCCCTGACGACACTTCGGCATAATAAGCACGGTTGACGAGCACGCGCGGCAGAGTCGCGCTGTTCAGCTCGACCGCCCAGGCCTGTCCGCGCGGCGCGACGAAGATGTCGGGCGTGACGCTCGCCACCGGCTCGCCGCCGAAGCGGCAACCGGGCTTCGGATCATAAGCGCGCAGTTCGCGGATCATGTCCGCCATATCCTCGTCATCGACGCCGCAGATGCGCTTCAATCGCGTCAGCTCGCCCCGCGCGAGCAGGTCGAGGTTCGCAATCAGCGCCGCCATGCACGGGTCATAGCGGTCAGCCTCCTTCGCCTGCAGCGCAAGGCATTCGGCAAGATCGCGCGCGCCAACACCGGTCGGGTCGAGCGTCTGGATCAGCGCCAGCACCGCTTCGACCCGCGCCAGCGGCACGCCAAGCCGGGTGGCGATGTCGAGCAGCGAGGCGGTGAGGTAGCCCGCCTCGTCAATCTGGTCGATCAGATGCTGGGCGATGAACAGATCGGCGCCATCGACCACCGCCCCTGCCTGCGCGAGCAAATGATCGGTGAGACTGAGATCGGGGGCGGAGAAGCTGTCGAAATCGGGGCCGTCCTCGCCCATGCCGCCGCTACCGGTTCCGGCGAGACCCAAGCTACCATCGAGGCCGCCGACCGAATCCGCGGCGCTGTCGTGATGGAAGGTCTCGGCGGTGAAATCGACGTCGAGCGATGCCTCGCCGGTCGCTGCACCGCCATCGAGCAATTCGGTCGAATCGGCGGGGCCATCGCGTTCGGGAAGCGGCTCTGGCTCGGGTGCTTCAGGCGCGCCGCGCTCGTCATCGCCAGCGCCTGCGTCGAGCAACGGGTTCTTCTCGAGTTCCTCGGCAGTGAATGTTTCGATCTCGAGGTTCGACAGCGCCAGCAACTTGATTGCCTGCTGAAGCTGCGGCGTCATCACCAGCGATTGGGATTGCCGCAGATCAAGGCGGGGCGCGAGACTCATGGGATCAGATCAGGGCGACGCCTGCAATCACAGCGAGAAGCCCTCGCCGAGATAGAGGCGGCGGACATTGGCGTCGGCGACCAGATCGGCCGGCGAACCGGCGAACAGCACGCGGCCGTCATAGATGATCGAGGCGCGATCGACGATGTCGAGCGTCTCGCGAACATTATGGTCGGTGATGAGCACGCCGATGTTGCGCGTCTTCAACTCCTTCACCAGATCGCGGATGTCGGCGATCGAGATCGGGTCGATGCCCGCGAACGGCTCGTCGAGGAGGATGAACTCCGGCCGGGA
>CAZBYE010000339.1:0-3191 GCA_964496045.1 uncultured Stakelama sp. | reverse complement strand
GGCGACCATCAGAACGCCCGCCGCGCCCTCGGCGAAGGGGTAGAGATAGCCATAGGGCACCCAGCGCTTGGCGAGCAGGTCGTAATTCAGGAACATGGTCGAGAAATTCTCGATATCGCGCAGCTTGAGCAGGGCGAGGACGATCATGCTGAACCCGATGAACCACTCGCCTGCCTGGATCGTGAAGGGCGATCCGAACGCGGCGTTGCTGGCGGCGAGTGCCATCAGCGCGGTCATCGCGAACAGCGCGATGACGGGGGTGTAGCTGGTCTCGCCCTTGACCGGGACGCGCATGCCGAAGAAGCGGCGCAGATCGTCATAGCCGCCGATCCGCTTGCCATCGATGAAGGTCTGGGGCGTGGTTTCGACGCCGTGCTCGACCTTGAAGGCGTCGGTCTCTTCGCGCGTGCGCAGCCAATGGTCGTGGACGCCATAGCCGTTGCGCTCGAGCAGCGATTTGGCCTTGAGACCATAGGGGCAGGTATGACCGGGCATCACCATGCGATGCAGGTGTGCAATGGGACGGGACGACATGATTGGGCTCCTTGCGACTCTGTGAACCCGCCCTAGATACGCTCCGTACCATGGTACGGAGTCAAGGGGCGTCTGACATGATGATAAGTGCGCTGGCAAAGGCGGGGGGCGTGGGGGTGGAAACGGTGCGCTATTACCAGCGGCGCGGACTGCTCGCCGAGCCGGAGCGTGCCGGAGGTGTGCGGCGCTATGACGCGCAGGATGCACGGCGGCTGCGCTTCATCCGTTCGGCGCAGGAAGCCGGGTTCACGCTGGCGGAGATCGGCGAATTGCTGGCGCTGGACGCGGGCGAGGACCGGGCACGGGCGCGCGAGCTGGCGCGAGCGCGGATCATGGCAATCGATACGCAGGTGGCGAAGCTGACCGCTGCGCGCGCCGCGCTGGAGGGACTGGCGGAACGCTGTGCAGCGGGGGAGGGCAAGGGGTGTCCAATTCTGGGGGCGTTCGAGACCCATTAGGCCGAAGCGTGGCCGTGCAGGATCCGGAGCGCGCGCACGAGCTGGTCTTCGTCGGCGAGGCCGCCGAGCGACACGCGGACGGCATTGGCACGCGCGTCGCCTGCCGCGAAGCGATCCGCCGGCATCACCGAAAGCCCGGTCGGGCGCATCGCGTCGGCGAGATCGTTGGGCGCGACCGTTTCGGGCAACCGCAGCCAGAGATGATAGCCCTGTGGGTGTGCGGTGAAGTCCAGCCCGTCCAGCAGGCGAGTCGCCAGCGCCTGCCGGCGAGCGGCTTCGGCACGCATCGCCGCGATCAGGCGGGCGGCGGTGCCGTCATCGATCCAGCGCGTGAGCATCGCCGTGTTGAGCGGCGGGGCCATCACTGCGGTCTGGTGCACCTGCCCTGCGAACTGAAGCGCCGCGGCGACATTTGGCGCGCGCACGAACGCGACCCGGAGTGCGGGGGAAATGATCTTCGATGCGCTGGCGATGTACCAGCTGCGGTCCGGGGCGTGGGCGCTGACCGGGGCGATCGGCGTGACGGCGAGCGGGCCATAGGCATCGTCCTCGATCAGCTGAAGATCGTGGCGCGTCGCGGCCGCAGCGATCTCGTGCCGGGCGGTTTCGTCGAGTGTTTCTGCGGTCGGATTATCGTTGGTGGGGACGAGATAGATGGCGCGGATCTGCGGGTCGGCTGCACAGGCGGCTGAGATCGATATGGCATCCAGCGTGTCGAGCCCGACGAGGCGAACGCCGATCCGCTGTGCGATCGTGCGGAAGCCCGAATAGACGAATCGGCGACACAGGATGGCGTCGCCGGGACGCAGCGCCAGGCCCAGAATCGCGTGGAGCGCATTCTGTCCGCCCGCAGAGAGGACAAGCCGATCGGGTTCGGCGGAAAGGCCCGCGGTGGCGAGGAAACGGACTCCGGTGGCGCGATCCTCCGCGCTGCCGCCCATCGCCTGATATTGGAGGCGCAGGGGGGAGGCGTCGAGCAACAGCGCGCCGACCGTATCGGTGATCGTCCGCGCGAGCAGCCCGCCGGGAAGCTCGGGGGGCAGGTTCATGCCGGTATCGACACGGGCAAGGTCGGCAATCTCGACCCGCTGCGGCGCGCGGACGAAGCTTCCGGCGCGGCCACGCGCCTCGATCAGACCGCGGCGGCGCGCCTCGTCATAGGCGCGGGTGACGGTGGTGAGATCGACCCCGAGCCGCGCGGCAAGATCGCGCTGCGGGAGCAGGCGGGTGCCACCGGGCAGCTCGCCCCGGTCGACCGCCGCGCCCAGCGCATCGGCGATGGCTGCATATTTCGGCCCCGCGGTGCGGTCGAGGTCGGGAAGCCAGTCGTCAGTCATTGGGTCGCGTATCGCGCGCGTCCGCTTCGTCATGGAGTTTCGCCCAGAGCTTGGCAGTGCCCGCCTCCTGCGCATTGTTGAGATATTGCGAGGCGACCAGCCAGCCCTTGATCGGGCGCAGCGCCAGCACGCAGCCCCCCACCATCACCGGGATGGTGGTGAGGAAATGGACCCAGAAGGGCGGATCGAACGCGACCTGGAACCACACGCCGAAAAAGGTCAGCGGGAATGCGACGAAGCAGAGCGAGAAGAAGGCGGGGCCATCGTCGGGCGAGGCGAAGCGATAGTCGAGGCCGCAGGACGGGCATTTCTTCGCGATCTTGAGCCAGCCGGAAAACATCGTCTTCTCGCCGCAGCGGACGCACAGGCCCTTCCAGCCGGTGTCGACGATCCAGCGAAACTTGTCCTCGGGTGCCACCTGCGACATTGTATGGTTCCTATGTCAGTTATTGTATCCATACATAATGAAGGATGCGGTCTTGTGCAAGGCCACGCTAGGCTGGCGTGAGGCTGCGCGGAGGAAATCATGGAGAAGCACCGCATCTATGCGATGAGCGTCGCGGGCGTGTATCCACACTATGTCGCCAAGGCGGAGAAGAAGGGACGGACGCGGGCCGAGGTCGACGAGATCGTCCGCTGGCTGACCGGATACAGTGCTGAGCAGCTAGCGGCGCAGCTGGAAGCGAAGACCAGTTTCGAGGATTTCTTCGCGCAGGCGCCGGCACTGAACCCGGCGCGGTCGCTGGTTACCGGCGTGATCTGTGGCGTGCGGATCGAGGAGGTCGAGGACCCGCTGATGCGCGAGGTGCGCTATCTCGACAAGATGATCGACGAGCTGGCCAGGGGGCGGCCGATGGGGAAG
>CAZBYE010000338.1:0-3193 GCA_964496045.1 uncultured Stakelama sp. | reverse complement strand
ACGTGCCGTATCTGCTGCAATGAGGCGGCTGGCGCCTTTGCTGCGGCGCTGCCGTTCGGGGTCGGTCGGCGTCGAGATGGCGCTGGTCACGCCGGTGATCCTGATCCTGATGTTCGGTCTGGTCGACCTTGGCAACTACTTCATGTCGGAACATGTCGTGGTGAAGGCGGTGCGCGATGGTGCCCGCTATGCCTCGCGCCGGGGCTTTGGCGAATATAGCTGCGCTTCGGCATCGACCGATGTGGTCACCAAAACCCGCGACATCACCCGCACCGGGACGATCAGCGGCGGGACGGCGCGGCTGGTGGGCTGGACCGATCCCACCAGTGTGACCCTGACGGTGCGATGCGACAGTTCGGGCACCTATTCGGGGATCTACAAGGGCGCAGCGAATGGCGTGCCGGTGGTGAAGGTGGCGGCGGTGGTGCCGTATAATTCGCTCTTCAGGCACTTCGGTTTCACCACGGCGACGATCAGCCTGACCGCGGCGTCCGAAGTTCCGGTGATGGGGGTATGATCGCCCGCCGCCTTCTGGCCGATCGTGGCGGGGCAAGCGCGGTGGAGTTCGCGGTGGTACTGCCGCTGCTGATTGTCTTCCTGCTGGGCTCGGTCGATCTCGCCCGTTTCCTGTGGGAGTGCAACCGCGCCGAAAAGGCGACGCAGACCGGCGCGCGCTATGCGGTCGTGACCGATATCGTGCCGGGCGGGCTGGCAGCCTACAGCTTCGCCGTCAGCGGCGGGCTGTTGCAGGGGGACTTGGTGCCGCAAGCGAGCTTCGCGGGAGCGAGTTGCGTCTCTACGGCTGTGACGGGGAACAACGCGACCGCAGTCAATTGCAGCTGCATCGCGGGCTCCTGCCCATGGCTCGGCACCGCGAACCTTGCGGCGTTCAACAAGGTGGCGGCGCGTATGCGGCTGATCTTCCCGCGGTTGACCGCGGCGAATGTCGAGATTCGCTACGAATATTCCGGGCTTGGCTATGCCGGCGATCCCAACGGCGCCGATGTCGCGCCGCTGGTGATCGTTCGTCTGCGCAATGTCAGTTTCCGGCCGGTGCTGATGAGCTTCTTCAAGACCAACAGCATCAGCCTTCCTGCGTTCAGCGCTTCGCTCACGCTTGAGGACGGGAGCGGAAACGTGGCGAATTAGGAGTGACGATGTGGAAGTTCGTAACGTGAGTGAATGGGGGCCGGGCGGCTGGCGGGTACGCAGCAGCGCGGTTGCGGTCGAGCTGGTTCTGTCCCAGGCCGAGATCGGCGCGAGCGAGATGGGGCCAAGCCGGCGCAACGACTTCGTCATCGACCTGACCGCGCTGGAACCCAACGCTGAAATCCCCACGGATATTGCGGCCCGTGCGCAGACCATCGTGGTTGAAGTGTGCGCAAAGGATCCTGGCTCGATCCGGAGGCTCGAGCGGTTGCGCGAACGCCATCCGCGGCTGATTGTCGTCGCCGCCGCGCGCGACACGTCGCTCGCCACGGTCCGCGCGCTGTTGCGTATCGGTGCGAGTGACGTCGTTTCGCTCCCGCTGATACGCAGCGAGCTCGAAGCAGTGATCGAGCGGCTCGGAGAGCAGATGGGCCAGAGCGACCCCGCGCCGGGTAAGCTCGTCACCGTCATCAAGAGCGTCGGCGGTGTGGGCGCGACCGCGCTGGTGACTCAGCTTGCAGCGCTCTACGCGACGCGGGAGGGCAAGGCGGGGCGCGAAACGGCGCTATTCGACCTCGACCTGCAGAACGGCAACGCTGCGACCTATCTGGGGCTTGAGGCGAACCTGACTGTGGGCGACCTGCTCGACGCGGGATCGCGGCTCGACCTTGCAGTGCTCCGTTCGGTTCCGGTGAAGCACGCGACGGGCCTCGCCGTCTTCGCCGCGCCGGTCGATATCCTGCCGCTCGAATCGATCGACATCGACCAGGTCTGCAACCTCGTAGAGCTGGCGCGGACGAGCTACGATACGGTGTTCCTCGACCTGCCGAGTGACTGGACGAACTGGTCGCTGTCGCAGCTGGCGCGGGCGAGCACGATCCTGTTCGTGGTCGACCTGACCATCGCGAGCCTTGCCAAGGCGCAACGGCAATTGGCTCTGCTCGAACGGCTGGGCATCGCGCCGGAGACCGTCCGCATCGTCGTCAACCGGGTCGAGAAGAAGCTGTTTCGCTCGATCGACCTTGGCGATGCCGAGCGGGTGCTGCGGCGGCCGGTCGCGTTCACCGTGACCAACGATTTTCCCCTGATGATGGCGGCGCTGAACGAGGGAATCCTGGTCACCGACATCAAGGGCAAGAGCCGGATCGGCCGCGATGTGGAGGCGATGATGGACGGTCTCGACGAATTGCTGGGCCGGAGTTGAAGGCGATGTGGCAGATCAAGAACAGCGCACGCATTGCGGATCGCTCCGCCGCCCCCGCGGTCGAGACCGAGAGCAAGACTGAGGATGTGGCGCGCTGGACCGAGCTGAAAGTCGAACTGCACCAGCGATTGCTGGATCAGATCAACCTGTCTGCGCTCGAGACGATGACGCCGGACCTGATCCGGTCCGAGATCGGCGACATCGTGCAGGATCAGCTTGCGCTCCAGAAGCACGCCCTGAACCTCAGCGAGCGCCGTCAGCTGGTGAGCGACGTCCTCGACGAATTGCTCGGCCTCGGGCCGATCGAGCCGCTGCTCAAGGATCCGACGATCACCGACATCCTGATCAACGGCCCGCAGACCGTGTTCGTCGAACGCGGCGGGAAGCTGGAGGAGACCCGGGTCCGCTTCAAGGACGACCGGCATCTGCTCCGGATCATCCAGAAGATCGTTTCGGCGGTGGGGCGCCGGATCGACGAATCCGCGCCCTATGTCGATGCGCGACTGGCCGACGGATCGCGCGTCAACGCGGTGGTGCCGCCGCTGGCGGTCGACGGTCCGCTGATGTCGATCCGCAAGTTCGCCAAGACCCCGATCACGATGGAGCGGCTGACCGAATTGGGCAGTATCCCGGAGGACATCGCGCAGGTGCTGGCGGCGATCGTCGCGGCGCGGCGTAACGTGCTGATTTCGGGCGGTACCGGCTCCGGCAAGACGACCCTGCTCAATGCGATGTCGGCCTATATCGACGGTGCCGAGCGCATCGTCACGATCGAGGATTCGGCCGAACTCCAGCTCCAGCAGCGTCCTATCGTGCGACTGGGAGACAGGCCCGAGAACC
>CAZBYE010000337.1:0-3199 GCA_964496045.1 uncultured Stakelama sp. | reverse complement strand
GCTTCACATAGGGATCGTTGAGCTGGCGATCGAGCCAGCGCGTCGATTGCGGCGTCCGCCGCCGCGCCGTCTTGACCCGGACCCGAAGCCCGCCACCATCCTTGCTCATAAGGCTTTCCCACCGATCAGCCGGCGCAATATGCCTTCGCGGATACCGCGATCGGCGACGCCGAGCCGTTCGGCCGGCCAGAGATCCAGAATCGTCTCGAGGATCGCACAGCCGGCCACGACCAGATCAGCCCGCTCATTGCCGATACAGGGCATGGTGGCGCGTTGGGCAAGGCTCATCCGCGACAGGTCGCTGCTGATCCTGCGCATCGAGGCGGACGGCACGATCAGCCCGTCGACCGCCGAGCGGTCATAATGCGACAGGCCGAGATGGACGCTGGCCAGGGTGGTGACCGTGCCGCTGGTGCCGAGCAGCCGCGGCCGCTCCATTCCGGTCGGCAGGCGGCCGGCGAAACCGGCGAAGCTGTCGGCGACGAGCCCGCGCATCCGCGCATAGGCTGCGGCCAGACCGTCAGGGCCGGTCCCGCCGCCCGCGCTCTCGGTGAGCGAGACGACGCCCCAGGGCGCGCTGTGCCAGTCGAGCACCACCGGAACCTTGGGCCGGGTGTCGACCAGCACGAGCTCGGTCGATCCGCCGCCGATGTCGAACACCAGGGCAGGGTCTTCGCCGGGCTCGATCAGCGCATGGCAGCCGAGCACGGCAAGCCGGGCTTCCTCCTCGGCGGAAATGACGTCGAGATGAATGCCGGTTTCGGCATAGGCGCGGGCGATGAAGTCGGGGCCGTTGCTCGCCCGCCGGCACGCCTCGGTCGCAACGGAGCGCGCCAGGGCGACGTTACGGCGCTTCAGCTTATCGGCGCAGACCTTCAGCGCGGCGAGGGTGCGGTCGATCGCGGCGTCGCTCAGGCGACCCGTCGCCGCCACACCTTCGCCCAGCCGGACGATTCGCGAAAAGGCGTCGACCACGGCGAATCCATCGCCCTGAGGCCGTGCGATCAGCAGCCGGCAATTGTTGGTGCCGAGATCCAGCGCGGCGAAGTGACGCGCCTCCGGCCAACGCGCGCGTCCCGCCCCGGGATTCTTTCCGGGAGTTGGCGCCGAACGGGCAGGTCTGTCCTGCCGGTACGGCATCTTGGGCGATTGATCCCCCATGCCGTGTGTACTCGCTTTTATGTTCTGCCGTCGCGTCGGCCCCGGGGGGCCGCCGTTCGGTGCTTGGGGAAAGCGTAGCGCAGGCAATGCCATGCGGCAAGCAGCACACCCGCGGTCGGTTGACAGCCCCGGCGCGGCCCCCTAGATCGCGGGCCGCGTTGCCCCGTCGTCTAATGGTAAGACTACGGACTCTGACTCCGTCTATTGAGGTTCGAATCCTCACGGGGCATCCATTTCCCCACCTTGAGCATGTGGGGAGCCATCAGCTCTCAGCATGTTAGTCGCCGGACCGCCAACGAACGGCGCCACCGGATCGCACTTGGCTGCGTTGGTCGGAAATCCTTGCCGGCAGCCGAGGCACGTCCGTGTCGAGCCGGTCACCGACCCATATTTGATCAGTTGTCGTCGTCTCCCTGCGGTGTGGCCCTGAGGACACAGTCTGACGAAGACCGTGCTCGTGGCGGGATCATATTGCAGTTCAGACGGTTAACGCCTCGCCTTAACACGAGGACAGTAAACATGCGTACCATATTGCTTATCGCGGCCGCGTCGGCCGCGTTGATTTCCGGCGGCACTTCCGCTCAGGACAATCCCACATCCTTTCGCGGCATTCGCATCGAGGGAAATATTGGCGGGGACCGCTTCCAGTCCCAGGGCGTCCATAACGACAAGCTCGGTTATGGCGGCACGGTCGGCGTCGACGGTGTGATCGGTGACAGGATCGTGATCGGCCCGGAGGGCAGCTACTGGCGCGCCAATGACTGGACGGAGAACTGCACCTCCGCAAGCAACGGATCAACCTGCCACAAATCCTTCGAGGAATGGGGTGCCGCGGTTCGGGCGGGCGTTCTTGTAACACCGCGCGCGCTGGTATTCGCCAAGGGCGGCTATGTCAGCAATGAACAGCGCAAGCGCTTCACCGCGGGGCCGGGTGGCGGCTCCTTTTATGACCATTTCCGTACTGACGGCTATCAGGTCGGCGGTGGCGTGGAGTATACGGTCACTGAAGGCCGGGTGCCCGCCTATGTGAACGTGCAATATGTCTATTCGCAATATAACGATCATACGTCGCGCCAGCGCCTGATGGCAGGCGTGGGTATCCGCTTCAAATAGGCCTCACGACCAGCGGGAGGCACGTCCTCCCGCTGGTTCGTCCCAATGGGTCAACGCAACTCGGACTATAGTTCGCGGCGCGGCCCGCCGCTGCGCGGCTCTGACGGGACGCGACCCGCCATGCGCGCCGACGCTTCTTCCATGCGGATGCGCGAACGCTCCAGATGGACCCGCATCGCCGTCTCGGCCGCCGCCGGATCGCGCGCGAGCAGCGCGTGGATGATCTCGGCATGCTCCTGCGCTGCTTCCTGGGGCGCATTGGTGTTGAACAGGAAGCGGAAGATGTGGAGGTGCATGTGCAGCCGCTCGATCGTCTCGGCGATCAGATGGTTGCCGCTGCCGGTCGCGACCAGGCTGTGCAGCATCGCATCCGCCTCGGCGAAGCGGGCATAGGCGACGCCGGTTTCCGCCTGGATCCGGTCCATCTCCTCTTCCATCGCCGACAGCTGGCGCAGCATGTCGTCGTTCATCGATTCGGCGGCGCGCGCGGCGGCATAGGGCTCGATCAGCTGGCGCAGCACATACAGGTCGCTGACCTCGGCGGGCGTCATCTGCGCGCTCGCATGATAGCCGACATTGGGCACCTTGATGACGAGCTTCTCGGCCTCGAGCCGGCTCAGCGCCTCGCGGATCGGGGTCTGCGAGATGCCGAGCTTGCGCGCGACGGCATCGATCCCGATGCGCGTGCCCGGCGCGATCTCCATCGACACCAGCATCGACAGGAGATGCTCGTGCGCCCAGGCGACCAGGGTCGGCACCGGGGCTGGCCGCGGCGAGCGATAGCCGGCGGGGAAGGCAAGGGGGGAGTCGGTGGTGTCCATCTAGGTCTCGAACTGCAACGGCGCCGTGGCGTCTATGCAACACCTATAGGATATCGGATCACCGCGGGAAAGGACGATCGCGGTGCATAGGGTAACAATGGGCC
>CAZBYE010000336.1:0-3203 GCA_964496045.1 uncultured Stakelama sp. | reverse complement strand
GGTGCGGCACGGAACGCGAAATGGGGGAACTCGGGAAAATTGCCAGGCCAGTCGTGCTCGATAAGGTGACGACGCACCGCATCGGTAATCCGGAAATCGGCCCGTCCGGTCTGCGCCGTCGCCTCGTGGACGAATGCAGAGAACAAGGGTGCGATATCCGCCCGACGCTCGCGCAGTGGCGGCAGCGACAGCCGCACCACGTTGAGACGAAAATAGAGGTCGCGGCGAAATGCTCCCTGCTCGATCAGCATCTCCAGCCCCGGCTTGACCGATGCGATCACGCGCAGGTCGAGCGGGATCGGCCGTTGCTCGCCGAGCGGTTGCACCTCACGCTCCTCGATCACGCGCAGCAGCCGCGACTGAACCGGGAGCGGCATTCCGTCGATATCGTCGAGGAACAGAGTGCCGCGGTTCGATGCCTCAATCCGGCCGGTGCGCGCGAAGCGGCCATTGGGCACCGCATCAGCGGCATGGCCGAGCAACTCGATCTCAGCATGCGCCTCAGGCAGCGCCGCGCAACTGACCGCGACGAACGCGCGCGCGCTGCGGGGCGATCCGCGATGGAGCATCGCCGCGACCAGCTCCTTGCCGGTGCCCGTCTCCCCCTCGATCAGTACGTCGATATCGGCGCGCGCGACCTGCGCGAGCGTCTCGCGCAGCCGGACCATCGCCGGGCTGTCGCCGATCAGCGGACTCTCGACCCGGGCCGCTACAGCTTCACGCAGGCGACGATTGTCGAGTACCAGCGCGCGCGCCGCGAGCGCTTTGCTTGCGGACGCGGCGAGGTGCCCGGCGGCAAAGGGCTTGGCGAGGAAGTCGAAGGCGCCATCCTGCAACGCGCGCACCGCCATCGGCACATCGCCGTGGCCGGTGATCAGGATCACGGGGATTTCGGGATCAATCGTGCGGATGCGCTCGAAGAATTGAAGGCCGTCCATGCCGGGCATGCGGATATCGGTGACGACTGCACCGTCGAAGTCGGGCCGGATCGCGCCCAAGGCCGCCTGTGCGCTGGCGAAGGGACGCACGGCGATCCCCGCCAGCTCGAGCGTCTGGACATTCGCCTCGCGCATCGCCGCATCGTCGTCGACGAACAGGACGAGCGGCTCAGCCATGCGCGGCTTCCGGGAGCGAGAGACGGAACGCTGCGCCGTCCAGCGCCGGGTCGATGAGGCTCAGCTCTCCGCCAAAGTCGCGCGCGATGTTGCGCGCGATCGGCAGACCGAGGCCGAGGCCTTCGGTTCGGCCGGTGACGAACGGCATGAATAGTTCGTCGGCAATGTCAGGGGGCACGCCGGGTCCGTTGTCGGCAACATCGATCTCGATGCCGTCAGCCGTACGATGGGTGGCGATGCGGATCACCGCGCCCTCCCGTCCCGCAAGCGCGTCGAGCGCGTTCTGGATCAGGTTGATCAATATCTGCTCCAGCCGCACGCGATCGGCGGTGACGTGCAGGCCGGCCGGCCCGGTTCGCTCGAGCACCACGCCTTGCGCGCGCACGCGGTCGCCGATCAGCAGCAGTGTCGATTCGATCACTGCATCGACATCGACCGGGCCAGTCTCGGGCGTGCGCCGCCGCGCGAAGTTGCGCAGTTCGGCAGTGATCGTGCCGATCCGCTGGGTCAGCTCGACGATGCGTGACAGGTTGCCTTCGGTACGCGCGGCGTCGCCCCTGGCGAGGAAGCCCTGCGCATTCTCGGCGAAGCTGCGGATCGCGGCAACCGGCTGGTTGATCTCGTGCGCGACGCCCGCGGTGATCTGCCCCAGCGAGCCGAGCCGATTGGCCTGCGCCAGCTCCTCGCGCGCGGCGCGATAGCGTTGGTCGGTGCGCGCCAGCTCGGCGCTTTCGGCGACCAGCCGGGCATTCGCATCGCGCAGTTCGGCGGTACGCTCGACAACCTGGCCCTCCAGCGCGCGTTGCGCCGCGATCTGGATCAGCCGCCGCTCGCGCGTCCGCCACAGCAACAGCAGGGCGCCGGCGATCAGCGCGAGCGCCCCCAGCGACACCAGTCGCGCATTGGCGTTGGCGCTGCGCATCGCCGGATCGAGCGGATAAAGGACGCGCAGTTGTGCACCCGCGAGTGGAAGGGCGGTGGATGCGATACGGCTGTCCGGCCTGTCGCCGCCCATCTGCGCCGCGCCGTCGGAGATGCTGATCGGCAGTGGCGCCAGCGGAAGGTTACCATATTGACGCGTCGCGCGGATCGCCGCGCGGCTGCCCGCGCTGAGCTGGCCGATCGTCGCGAACCGCCATGCCGGCTGGCTGGTCACGATCACCACGCCATGCCCGTCGGTGACGATCGTCTTGCCCTGCTGCCGCGCCCATGCCGCCTGCATCGCCTCGAACTCGATCTTGACGACGATGACGCCGAGCGGACGTGCGGCATCGCCGATCCGGCGCGCAAGGTAGAGGCCCGGACGTCCGCTCACCGTGCCGAGCGCGAACAGTTCGGCGTCGCCATCGCGGATCGCGCCCTGGAAATAAGGGCGGAAGCCGTAATCCTGTCCAACGAAGCTCGCCGGCAGCCGGTAGTTGCTCGCTGCGACCGTGCGCCCCTGCGCGGTCAGGACATAGATCGCCGCGGCGTCGGTGCTGGCGGCAAGCAGTTCGAGCCGCGCGTTGATCCGCTCGACAATCGCTTCGTCACGCGTCTCCAGCATTGCGCGGACATCGGGGTATTCGGCGAGCACCAGCGGCAGCAGCCGGAACTTCTGCAACTCACTTGCGAACAGCCCGGCATTGTCGCGCGCCAGCTGTGCGGCCGTACGATCGGTCGAAGACACCGCCTGTTGCTGGGCGATACGAAAGGCGAGGATCGAGACCACCGCCAGCAGCACCGCGCCAGCAATGGCCAGCAGCACGAGACTCCGGGTCGATCGGGTGACGCCGCTCATTTGTGCGGATTACCACACATTCGGGGCGATGTATGTGCATATTTCCACATGCCCTTGGCCATTGATCCTCCAGAATATATATTAATTTCAATCCATTAAGCTGATCTTTGAGTTCGGCTTGCGTTGGAAGGATAACCCCGGCGTGCCCTGAACGGCATGAAGAATCGACGCCGACAGGGCGCGACGGGAGGACTGAATGGCGATCGCACTCGACTATGCGGCGGACCCGCATCCGCGCCGGACGGCGTGGTATGGTCAGCTGTACGTGCAGGTGCTGATCGCGATCGCGTTGGGCGTGGGGATCGGGT
>CAZBYE010000335.1:0-3221 GCA_964496045.1 uncultured Stakelama sp. | reverse complement strand
TGCATCACCCCGCGCGGGCTGCCGCCGGTGCCGCTGGTGTAGATGATGCAGGCGAGATCCTCGCGCTTTGCCTTGTCCGCTTCCGCCGCTGCCGCGGACACGTCCGCCGGATTCGCCGCGATCAGCGCCTTCCAGTCGTGGAACTCGATCGCGCCCGGCTGGCTGATCCGCATCTCCTCGATCCCGATCACCACATGGCTATGGCTGCCCGCGGTGTGCAGAATCGCGGGCAATAGTGTCTTGGCGAGCTTGGCGTTGGACACGATCGTCATCGACGCGCCCGAATTGTCGATGATGTGCTGGTGGTCGCGCTCGGTGTTGGTGGTGTAAGTGGGCACGGTGACGCCGCCCGCGGCCATGATCGCCAGGTCGCTGATGCACCATTCCGGCCGGTTCTCGCTCACCAGCATCACCCGGTCGCCCGGCTTCAGCCCCAGTTTCCTGAGTGCTGCCGCCAGTCCCGCGACCTGCTGCGCGGCTTCGGCCCAGCTCGTCGGCTCCCATTTGCCGCCCGCCTTGGCCCACAGGAACGGTGCATCGCCCTTCTCGCGCGCCCGCGTGAAGAACATCTGTACGAGATTATCGAATCGTTCGAGCTTGCGCATCCTGTCCCCATAACTCCCCGGACGCGAGTTCGTGCCCGCGCTCCCCTGAGCGGCAAGCCTAACGGTCCTGCGCCCAAGCGCAATGCCGCTACGGTATCACAGGGCCTTGAGGATACGCCGCACCAGCCCCGGTCCTTCATAGACCAGCGCCGAATAGACCTGCACCAGCGCCGCCCCGGCCTCCAGCCGCGCCAGCGCCTCCTCCGGCGAGTCGATCCCGCCTGCAGCGATCACCGGCAATTGCCCGCCGCCCGAGGCCAGCGCCTCGACAAGCTTCGCCCGCGCCAACGCCTTGAGCGGCGCGCCCGACAGTCCGCCCATCTCACCGGCCTGTGCCGACCGCAGCGTATCGGGCCGCGAGATCGTCGTATTCCCCACGATCAGCGCATCAACGCCATTGTCGATCGCCGCGCGCACTGCATCGTCCAGTCCCTTGGTGTCGAGATCGGGCGCGACCTTCAGGAACAGCGGTACCCGCCGCCCGTCCACCATCCGTGCTTCGCTCGACGCCGCCAGCAGCTCGTCGAGCGCCGGCCGCGACTGCAGGTCGCGCAGCCCGGGCGTATTGGGCGAACTCACGTTGATCGTCACATAATCCGCGTGCGGCGCGGCCTTGCGGACGCCCAGCGCATAATCCGCGACGCGGTCGTCGCTATCCTTGTTCGCGCCGACATTGATGCCGAGCATGCCCGCGTGGCGGACGCCCGCCACCCGCGCCAGCGCCGCGTCGATCCCGCCATTGTTGAACCCCATGCGGTTCACCACGCCGCGATCCTCGACCAGCCGGAACAGCCGCGGCTTGGCGTTGCCCGCCTGCGGTCGTGGGGTCAGCGATCCGATCTCGACCGCGCCAAAGCCCAGCCCGAACAACCCGGCGACCGCTTCGCCATCCTTGTCCATGCCCGCGGCGAGCCCGACCGGATTCGGGAATTCCAGCCCCGCGATCGTCACCGGCCGCACCTTCGGCACGCCCCCGGTACCGCCGACAATCGACAGCGCGCGGATCGTCAGCCGGTGCGCACGCTCGGCATCGAGACGGAAGAGGGCGGGGCGGATCAGGTCGTAAAGCATCGCGCGTGCCTTTTGCACACTCGCGCTTGCGGTCAAAGCGGGTTGACGCAGAGGGTTCACATGCCCATCTGCCCAATCGGAACGAATCATTCCGATTTGAGAACCGTTCGCAACTGCGAAGGAAACATGAAGCTCTCGGCCCAGACAGATTATGCCGTCGTGATGCTCGCAGCCGCTGCGCGCCATTGCGGCGTCAGCGGGCGCCTCAACGCAACGTTGCTGGCCGACGAGACCGGCCTGCCCCTGCCCACGGTACAGAAGCTGGTCAGCCGCCTCTCGTCCGCCGGCCTGATCGAATCCACGCGCGGCACCGGTGGCGGCTTCCGCCTTGCCCGCCCGCCCGCCGCAATCAGCCTCGCCGACATCGTCGAAGCGATCGAAGGCCCGATCACCCTGACCTCCTGCGTGGACAAAGGCCGCCACGACTGCTGCATCGAGGAAAGCTGCCGCGTGAAGCCGCACTGGAACGCGGTCAACGGCGCGGTCCGCTCGACGCTCGCCGGCGTCACCCTCGCCACCCTCTCGACTCACCCGGAACCCGCCTGATGGCCACCAAGAATGCCGAGGCGCTCGCCGCCGCGAACAAGAAGTACGAATGGGGCTTCAGCTCGGATATCGAGCAGGAATTCGCCCCCAAGGGGCTGTCCGAGGACACCGTCCGCTTCATCTCGGCGAAGAAGAACGAGCCGGAGTGGATGCTCGAGTGGCGGCTCAAGGCCTATCGCCACTGGCTGACGATGACCCCGCCCGACTGGGCCAAGCTGTCGATCCCGCCGATCGACTATCAGGACGCCTATTATTACGCCGAGCCCAAGGCCAAACCGAAGCTCGGCTCGCTCGACGAGGTCGATCCCGAGATCCTGCGCGTCTATGAGAAGCTCGGCATCCCGATCGAGGAACAGAAGGTCCTCGCCGGCGTCGAAGGCTCGCGAAAGGTCGCGGTCGACGCGGTGTTCGACAGCGTCAGCGTCGCCACCACTTTCCGCGCCGAGCTCGAAGCCGCCGGCGTCATCTTCCGCTCGATCAGCGAGGCGATCCGCGAGTACCCGGAGCTGGTGAAGAAGTGGCTGGGCAAGGTCGTGCCGATGCACGACAACTACTTCGCCGCCTTGAACTGCGCAGTCTTCTCCGACGGCACCTTCGTCTACATTCCTGAGGGCGTGCGCTGCCCGATGGAGCTGTCGACCTATTTCCGCATCAATGCCGAGAATACTGGCCAGTTCGAACGCACGCTGATCATCGCCGACAAGGGCAGCTACGTCTCGTATCTCGAAGGCTGCACCGCGCCGATGCGCGACGAGAACCAGCTTCACGCCGCGGTCGTAGAACTGGTCGCGCTCGACGATGCCGAGATCAAATATTCGACCGTGCAGAACTGGTACCCCGGCGACGCCGAGGGCAAGGGCGGCATCTATAATTTCGTCACCAAGCGCGCGCTCTGCCAGGGCAGGAACTCCAAGGTCAGCTGGACCCAGGTCGAGACCGGCAGCGCGATCACCTGGAAATATCCGAGCTGCGTGCTGGCGGGCGAGAACAGCGTCGGCG
>CAZBYE010000334.1:0-3230 GCA_964496045.1 uncultured Stakelama sp. | reverse complement strand
AACTCACGACCTCAGCCTTACCAAGGATGCGCTCTACCACTGAGCTACGGCAGCACTCGGCGGGCGGGGCCCGCGCGGGAGCGGCCCTTTTGCGCAGGGTCAGCCGCTTGTCAAGGCGAACACGCCGGGTTTATCGCATTGCGTCATGAACGATGCCGAGAAGAAGGCCCGCCTCGCCGCAGCGCTCCGCGAGAATCTGCGCAAGCGCAAGGCGCAGGCGCGTGGGACAGCAGAGCAAGATCGCGAACTAATCGAAGCGAAGCGGGACGCGGACTGATCCTTCCCCGGCCTTGTGCCGGGGTCCACGGTGCCTCACCCGCTGCCCTTGAGTCTCTTTCCCACGGCCCGCCTCCCGGTGGACCCCGGCACAAGGCCGGGGTGACGAATTGGTCCGTGCGGGTTAGCGTGCCGTGATCGGCCGGCACTTGGCCTCGAGCCACACCCGCTCCTCGGGCGAGAGCTGCGGTCCCAGCACTTCCAGCACTTTGGCATGGTACGCATCGAGCCAGCGGCGCTCGTCCTCGGTCAGCAGGCCCGGCTCGATCAGGCCGCGCTCGATCGGGGCGAAGGTCAGCGTCTCGAAGCCGAGCATCGGCGATTCGGCGCCGGGAATGTCCTTGTCGATCACCAGCACCAGATTCTCGATGCGGATGCCGAACTCGCCCGACTTGTAATAGCCCGGCTCGTTCGAGAGGAACATGCCCGCGCGCAGCGGTTCGGCGGGGCCGCCGCCCGGATAATTGGGCGCTGCGATGCGCTGCGGCCCTTCATGGACCGACAGGTATGCGCCGACGCCATGGCCGGTGCCATGACCATAGTCGCAGCCGACTTCCCACAGCGGCCGCCGTGCAAAGCTGTCGATCTGGCCGCCGGTGGTGCCTGCGGGGAAGATCGCGGTGGCGATCGCGATATGGCCCTTGAGCACGCGGGTGAAGCGGTCGCGCATCTCCAGCGTCGGCTCGCCGATCGGGAGCACCCGCGTCACGTCGGTGGTGCCGTCGGCATATTGCCCGCCCGAATCGACCAGATAGAGCTGACCGTTCTCGATCGGCAGGCTCGATTCCTCGGTCACCTTATAGTGCGGGATCGCGCCATTGGGGCCGGTGGCGGAAATCGTGTCGAACGACAGGTCCTTGAGCAGCCCGGTTTCCTCGCGGAACGCCTGCAGGCGGTTGGCCGCCGAAATCTCGGTCACGCCGCCCTTGGGCATCTCGGCCTCGGCCCATTTGAGGAACCGCGTCAGCGCGGCGCCGTCGCGCGCCTGTGCCGCGCGGTGTCCCGAAATCTCGGCGTCGTTCTTGATCGCCTTGGCCAGCACCACGGGATCGCGCACCGCCAGAATCTTCGCACCGCCCGCATCGAGCGCGTCGAAGATCGCCGCCACCGATCCCGCAGGATCGGCCGCGACGCGCTTGCCCGCGAACTGCGCCAGTGCCGGGGCAAAGGCGCTGCGGTCATGCACGCGCACCGCATTGCCCAGATGCTTGGAAACGTCGTCGCCGACCTTGTCCTTCGCGACGAACAGGTCGGCGGTGCCGTCCGAATTGACGATCGCATAGGCGAGCGCGACCGGCGTGTGGCTGACATCGGTGCCGCGCACGTTAAACGCCCAGGCGATCGAATCGAGTGCGGAGAGCACCACGGCATCCGCCTTGCGCTCGCTCAGCCAGTCGGCGATTCCGGCGCGCTTGGCGGCGCTGGTCTGCCCTGCGGTGTCGTCGCCCTGCACGCTGAGCCGCGCGTCAGAGGGGAGGGGCCGGTCGTCCCACACCGCATCGATCGGGTTGCGCTCGACCGCGACCAGCTCGGCGCCCTTCTCGGCCAGCGCCTTGCGCGCTTCCTCGACCCAGCCGCGCGTGTGCAGCCAGGGATCATAGCCGATCCGCCCGCCCTGCGGCGCATGCTCGCCCAGCCAGCTGGCGATGCTCACCTGCGGCACGGGGACATAGTCCCAATGACTGCCGTCGACCTGCTGGCGCACCTGAAGCGTGTAGCGGCCGTCGGTGAAGATCGCCGCGGCCTCGGGCAGCACCACCGCGCTGCCCGCGCTGCCCTGAAACCCGGTCAGCCAGCCGAGGCGCTGCGCATAGCCGCCGACATATTCGCTCATATGCTCGTCGGTCAGCGGCACGACGAACCCGTCGAGCTGCTCGCGCTTGAGCTGCGCCCGCAATGCGTTCAGGCGATCGGCATAGGTGGACATTCTCGTGATCCTCAACAGCGCGTGGTCCGGCGGCTCCTTCCCCTATCTGGGTGCGGCAAGGCCGCCTGTGAAGCCGTCCGGGCAATGGCGAATGGCTAGGCCGATCGCGCGCCATTTGAAAGGGGGCGCGGGCGGGAGTTAACGCCCCCCGGGCCTGTGCCAGCATGGAACGCCGGGAAATCGGGGGTGGCCCCGGCGGCTCGAATAGCGGATCATGGTGGGACGTTTTGCAGGGAGTCGGCACGTGCGTTGGAGTGGTTGGGCGATCAGGACGGGGCTTCTCGTCGGCGGTGTGGCCGCTGCGATGGGGGCTGCGGCGCTCGTCCCCGGCAACTCGCCCGCTGCCGCACCTGCCAAACCCGCGGCTGCCGCGCCCAAGCCCGCTGCACCGCCGCCCGCGCCCAAGCCTGTCGAGCCCGCGGCCGAACCGGGGCTGGTGGTCAAGCGCATCCTCGACATCCCCGGCCCGATCCGCTTCGGCGAATATTATTGGAACACCGACGATGTTCCTGCCGACGGCCCGCTGACGATCACCATCGATCTCGAGGCGGAGACGATGTCGGTGTTCCGCGACGGGTATGAGATCGGCGCGACTGCGATCCTCTATGGCGCGGACGAGAAGCCGACCCCGCTCGGCGTGCACAAGATCACGCAGAAGAAGGTGCACCACATCTCCAATCTCTACGGCGCGCCGATGCCGTACATGATGCGCCTGACCAATGACGGCGTCGCGATCCACGCATCGGAAGTCGAGATGGGTGCCGCGACGCATGGCTGCATCGGCGTGCCGTTGCCCTTCGCCAAGCTGATCTTCGCGCAGGCCAAACTCGGCGACCGCGTCATCATCACCCGCGGCAAGCGCCTCGGCATGGGCGGCGTGATCGGGAACTGAGAGGCCCGCCCGCTCGCTTTTTTCACGCGCTCCCTCCTGGCCGCCTTCCCTTCCCGCTCAATTGTCATCCCCGTCCTCTCATTCGTCATCCCCGCGAAGGCGGGGATCCATTCCGGCTGACCTGTCGGGTCAAGC
>CAZBYE010000333.1:0-3234 GCA_964496045.1 uncultured Stakelama sp. | reverse complement strand
GGATCGGGCCAGAACCCGGTCTGCGTCGTGCTGACGCCGGGCCATTACAACTCCGCTTATTACGAACACAGCTTCCTCGCGGATTCGATGGGCATCGAGCTGGTCGAGGCAGCCGATCTGGTGGTCGACGACGATATCGTCTGGATGCGCACCATCGCCGGCCGGGTGAAGGTTGACGTGATCTACCGGCGGATCGACGACGATTATCTCGATCCCCTGGTGTTCCGCCCGGATTCGATGCTCGGCGTGCCCGGCCTGATCGCGGCCTATGCCGCCGGCAATGTCGCGCTGCTCAACGCGCCCGGCAACGGCATCGCCGACGACAAGGCGATCTACAGCTACATGCCGGAGATCGTGAAATTCTACTCGGGCAGCGAAGCGAAGCTGCCCAATGTCGAAACATGGCGCTGCCGCGAGCCGCAGGCGCTCAAATATGTGCTCGATCACCTCGACGAGGTTGTCGTGAAGCTGGTCGATGGTTCGGGCGGCTATGGCATGCTGGTCGGGCCGACCGCGACCAAGGCCGAGATTGAGGCGTTCCGCGGCGCGCTCAAGGCCGAGCCGCACCGCTATATCGCGCAGCCGACGCTGGCGCTGTCGACCGTGCCCACCGTCACCGAGACCGGCCTCGCGCCGCGCCATGTCGACTTCCGGCCGTTCGTGCTGACCGGATCGGACGGGGTGCGCGTCGTGCCGGGCGGTCTCACCCGCGTCGCGCTCAAGGAAGGCTCGCTGGTGGTCAATTCCAGTCAGGGCGGCGGGACCAAGGACAGCTTCGTGTTGCTGCCCGAGGGGGATACCCAGACCCAGACTCAGGTGCTCGGCTGATGCGGATGCTCTCGCGCACCGCGTCGGCGCTCTACTGGCTTGGCCGTTATGTCGAGCGGGCCGATTTCACGGCGCGGCTGGTCGAGGCGACCGTGCGGCTCGACGCGCTCTCGGCGCGGCCCGCGGGCGAGGCGGCCTGGGCGAGCGCGCTCAGCGTCACTTACAACGCCGACGGGTTTGCGGCGACCGGCCAGTCGGTGAGCCAGCAGCCGGTGGCGCGCTATCTGACGCTCGACATGACGCATCCCGGTTCGATTGTCCGCTGCCTCGAACAGGCGCGCAATAATGCGCGGGCGGTGCGGACGGCTTTGACGCGGGAGGCGTGGACCGCGATCAACCGGCTGTGGCTGCTGTTCGCCAACCGCTCCAGCCCCGGCGGGTCGGCGGCGACGCTCAATCTCGTCGAAGGCGTGATGGCCGAGGCGCGCGGGTTCGAGGGTGCGATCCACCGGATGATGCGCAACGAGGCGACGTTGCTGATCCAGCTCGGCGCCGCGATCGAGCGTGCGGACAACACCGCGCGGCTGCTCGACGTCAAATATCATCTGCTGCTGCCCGAGGGCGAGCAGGTGGGCGGTGTGGTCGACCGCGATCAGTGGACGACGATCCTCCAGACCGTGTCGGCGGTCACTGCCTATCGCTGGCTCTACAATGAAGGGCTGCAGCCGGTGAATGTGATCGACCTGCTGGTCTGTCATGCCGAACTGCCGCGCAGCCTGGCATCTTGCGTCGAGGAGGTGGTCGAACTGCTCAACGCGCTCGCCAAGCGAACCGGGCTTCAGGGTGAGGCTGACCGGATGGCGCGCGGCCGCATCGCACGGATGCAGAAGACCCGCAGCCACGAGGTGATGGTCAGCGGGCTCCACGAATATCTGGAGGCGTTCATCCACGAAAATGCGCTGCTCGATGCATCCATCGCGCGCCAGTTTCGTTTCATCTAACGACCGTCATGCGCCTCGCGATCGAGCATCACACCCAGTATCGCTTCACCGAGCCGCAGTCGCGTCTCGTCCAGATGCTGCGGCTGACCCCCAGCGACACCGTCGATCAGACCGTGCTGACCTGGCGGGTCGATGTCGATTGCGACGTTCGGCTGCGTGACACGCTCGACGGGTTCGGCAACAAGGTGACGATGCTCTACGCCGAAGGGCCGCTGGAGAGCATCGATATCACCGTGGCGGGACAGGTGCTGACGACCGAGTCCAACGGCGTGGTGCGCGGCAGCTACGAACCGTTGCCCGAGGGGCTGTTCCTGCGCGAGACGCCGCGGACCGCGACCAGCGACGCCCTGAGCGCCTTTGCAGAGGAGGCGCGCGGGGCATGCAGCGGGCCGCTCGATTGCCTGCATCGCTGGAACATCGCGCTGGCGACGCGCTTTCCCGATGTGCCCGACCTTCCCGACGCCGGACTATCGGCGGCTCAGGCCTTCGCGGAGCCGCAGCCGAGCTCGCGCGATCTCGCCCACATCTTCATCGCCGGCGCGCGCGCGATCGGGGTGCCTGCGCGTTATGTCTCGGGATATCGGCAGGGCGCGGACGATGCCTGTGCGCCGCATGGCTGGGCCGAAGCGTGGGTGCCCGATCTCGGCTGGGTGGGGTTCGATCCCTCGGCTGGCATCGGCCCCGACGAACGCTATGTGCGGGTCGCGGTGGGGCTGGATGCGCCGGGTGCCGCGTCGATCGCGGGATCGCGGCTGGGGCAGGGTGGCGAGGAAATGGAGGTCGACCTCCATGTTGGCCGCCTCGGCAACGATGCCTGAGCTTCAGGCCAGCTCGCGGACCTGTGCCGGGGCAGACGGTGCGACGTCGTCCTCGTTGAACGGGCGCCAGCCATTGGGGCCGAGGACTTCGAGCGGCTGATAGCGGGTCTTGTACGCCATCCGCGCGCTGCCCTTCACCCAATAGCCCAGATAGACATAGGGCAGCCCGGCGCTGCGGGCGCGGAGGATGTGATCCATGATGATCAGGTTGCCCAGACCCGGGCGATCGGCATTGTCGGCGTCGAAGAAGCTGTAGATCATCGACAGCCCGTCGGCCTGATGGTCGGTGATGCACGCCCCGACCAGCGCCCCGCCGCGCTCGGCTGGCTCGCGATACTCGATCACATAGGTCCCGACCGGAGACTGCTCGACCATGTCCGAATAGTCGCTCTCGTCCATCGCGGTCATGCCGCCGCCGGGGTGCCGGCTCGACAGATATTTGCGAAGCAGGTCGAACTGCTCCTCGGTCGCCCAGGGGCGGCACGCGGTGACTTCAAGGTCGGCGTGGCGGCGCACCAGCTTGCGCTGGGTGGCGTTGGGACGGAAGGCGTCGGTGACGACGCGGCCCGAGAGGCAGGCGTTGCCGCCAACACCGCGGGGACGATAGGCGACCGACTGGCCGCGGCGAAAGGCGACGCCGCCGAGCG
>CAZBYE010000332.1:0-3250 GCA_964496045.1 uncultured Stakelama sp. | reverse complement strand
GCTCAGAGCGAATGCGCGGGGCGAGCCACGGATCGGGCGCGGGCAGGCCCGGCCAGACACCCTCGTTCAGCCCGCCAAGCACCAGCAGGTCGGCGGTCTGCAGCCGCGCCTCAATCAAACCGTAGATGGCGAGCCGGGGATGCCCGCCTTGGGGTGGCCGCACCGCGACCTCGTCCATCAGCGTGCGCAACATCGCGGCGAGGCTCTCTGGCTCGACCAGCGCCGGGCCATGCGCCGCCACCCGTTCCAGATCGTCGAGCAACGCCGCCGCCGCGCGCCCGTCGGCACGCGACCATAGTCCGTCACCGCACAGCACCGTCGCGGTCTCGCGCAGTTGTGCCAGCAACCCGGTCAGCGGGGCGGCACCGCCAGCATAAAGCGCTTCCAGCGGCGCCAGCGACGGCGCGACTTCCCGCCACCAGCCCAGCGCCGATCGGCGGATATGCGCGTCATAGCCTTCGTCATTTGCGAGATGCGCTTCGATCCCCGCCAGCCCCGCCGCCGGCCGCGGGCCGCGCAGTGCCAGATCGAGCGCCCTCGCCCCTTCCAGCCACGCCAACCGGTCGTCGCCCGCTGCGACCAGCGGGTGCTTGAGCAACGCCAGCAGCGCGAGCGGCGCAAAGCCTTGCGCGCCCGCCTCAGCGAGCGCGAGCAGCAACGTGCCCGGCGGCAGGCTGGCGAGCGCAACGCCCGCCGAATCGTCGATCGTAAGCCCCCAGCGTGCGCAATGCGCCGCAACACGCTTTGCCAATGCGCGGTCGGGCGTCACCAGCGCTGCGGTCCGCCCTTCGGTCTCCAACGCTTCGCGCAACGCCAGAGCGATCGCCTGTGCCTCATCGGCCGGGGTGGCGACTTCAAGGCCACGGACCTCGGCCAGCCGGCGCTCAGCCGCGGGCAGATCGCTCCAGCCCCGGGTCAGCTCGGCGGGCATCATCGCGCTCGCGATCGCCTTGCTGCGCGCGGGTGGCGCGTCCAGCTCGGTCGCGACTCGCCACGGCTCGATCTCAGCGCGCTGAACGCCCATCCGGTCGATCAGCAACTTCAAATGGAATTGTGGATGCGTCTCGAGCGAACGCTTGCGCCGGCCCGTAACCGGGTCGGCGTCGAACGGCCCCAGCATCGCCCATTCCGCGTCACCCATCGCCAGATCGACGCCCGGAAATACAACCATGCTACCGGGCAGCCCCGCCACGACGCGCAACAACCGCGCGATTGCCGGAGCAGAGGTGGTGATGCCCGCCGCGCAAATGAAACGGTCAGGCGGATCGTTCCGCCAGCGTCCGGCGACCCGCCCGAGTAGCTGGTTGCGGCGCTCGGCCAGATCGATCCGGCCAAGCCTTGCAAGCTCTTGCGGCCATTTACTCAGAGCGATCTCGAACAGGTCGAGCGAGCGCTGCCAATGTTCCGACAGTTCGCCCACATCCACGTCGCGCATCCGCCGCGGGTCGATCTCTTCGACGAGGAGCTGATCGAGCGTGCGGCCGAGGTCACCCGCCAGTCGCACCGCCTCAGCCGCATCGATCCCCGGCTGCCCGGCCTGCACCAGCCGGGCGAAGATCAGCCGACGCTGCAGCGGATCGACCGCGGGCAGGATCGGATCCTCGTCATCCGCTGGATCAAGAAACGGCCCTGCCGACTCGTCCAGCTCGGGATCACCGACCGCGACCAGCCGTGGGAGCAGCAGCCCGCCTCCACTCGCGCGGACGAATGCGTCGGTGATCGCCTTCTTCGCGCGGTTGGTCGGCACCAGAACGATCCCGCGTGCCAGCCGCAGCGGATCGCCACCGAAGCGTCGGATCAGTCCCTGCGCGAGTGCATCGGCAAAGGCCCGGTGTGGCGGGATGGAGTAGAGGTGGAGGCCGCGCCCCTCACCCATTCGCCAGCACAGCCTCTGTCGCGGCAATGGCGGGCGGCGATCCGACGTCGAACCACAGGCCCTGATGCACCACGCCATAGGCGCGGCCCGCCGCGATCGCACGTTCCCAGAACAAATTGGTCGAGAACGCGCCCTCTGGCCAGTCGCGTATCACCCGCGGCGAAAGGATCTGGACACCGGTATAGACGAAGGGCGCGAGCCTGCCTGGTTTGCGGCGGCCGACGATCTTGCCGAAGGGATCGATATGGAAGTCGCCATTGCCGGGATGGCAATGCGCGCGGGCGAGCGGAACGAGCAGCAGCAGCGCGTCCATCCGCTCATCGTCCCATGCCGCAGCGAGCTGACGGATCGCGTCGATCGGTCCGTCGATCCACAGATTGTCGCTGTTGACACACACGAACGGCGCGTCGCCCAGCAGGTCGCGCGCCTGCACCAGCCCGCCGCCGGTCTCCATCAACTGCTTACGCTCGTCGGAAACGACGACCTCGATATCCTTCACCCGGTGGGTGACATGCGCCTCCAGCGCGTCAGCGAGATAATGGACATTGACCACTGCGCGCTTCACCCCGGCGCTGCGAAGACGGTCGAATGCGTGATCGATCAGCGGTTTGCCTGCCACCTCGATCAGCGGCTTCGGGCGCGTCGCGGTGAGCGGGCGCATGCGCTTCCCCAAACCCGCGGCCATTACCATCGCGGTCTCGGGCACGAGTGCACGCGGCACGGGCCGGATCGAGAGCGTCTTCTTCGTGGTCACGCGGTCACCACCATCGGGTCGCCACGCAGATGCGCAGGAATATTGGCATCGAACCAGGCCGCGACCGGCGCCAGCGCGGGATGCTTGAGATCGCGATCGAGATAACCCCAGACACGCGGGCACAGACCGGGGTAACGCGGCTTGCCGTCGCGCCTCCACAAGCGGGTGAAGATGCCAATGATCTTCGCATTCCGCTGCGCGCCCAGCACATGATAGGCGTCGAAGAAACGTTCATCCGCGCCGGTGATCCGCCGATACCGGTCCAGCAAAGCAGCCTCCAGATCGGGGTGTACGTCGCGGCGCGCGTCCTGCAGCAGCGAGACGAGATCGTATGCCGGATGCCCCGCCAGCGCGTCCTGAAAGTCGAGCAGGCCAAAGGTCTCGCTGCCCTCGATCAGCATCAGATTCTCTGCATGATAGTCGCGCAATACCGTGACCGGTGCGCCGTCGAGCGCAGGGGCGAGCACCGCGTCCCACGCCGCGACATAGCCATCGATATCGACATCGAGTCCGACCGCCGGGCAATACCATTCAGTCAGCAACGCCGCCTCGCGCTGATAGACGTCGCTATCATAGGGCTCGACCTCCGCCGCCTCATGCTCGCGCAGGCGGACCAGTAC
>CAZBYE010000331.1:0-3253 GCA_964496045.1 uncultured Stakelama sp. | reverse complement strand
GCCATCGCGGATGCGACCACTGCGCGCGCATCGCGAAGATACTCCTCGCGCCCGGCTTCGGTGTTCGCATATTTGAGCTTCGGATCGGTGCGGATGTGGTCGAAGAACTGCGCCAGCGTTCCCTCGAAACCGACCTCGCGCTTGATCCCCTCCATCTCGATCCGGATCGCGGCAACCTGTTTCAGGCCAAGCTCGTGAATCTGGTCGGCGGTCAGGTTCGTGGTGGTCGACGCTTTGAGGCGGTCGGCATAATAAGCCGCGCCATCAGGCAGATTCCACGCCCCGAAATTGCCCTTGGACCTGGGTTCGATCTCGTCGATCGCCGCGATCAGCACGCCATAGCCGGTGCGGAACGGCCCGGTCAGCGCCGCCCGCGCCTTGCCGAGCAAGGCCTCCTTCGTCGCGGCCGGCGCATCCAGCGCCGCGACCTTCTTGGCGAAGTCGGCCATCAGCGTCGAATCCGGACCCGTATCGAACGGCGCGCCCGTGATCACCTTCTGCGCGTCGGCGCGCGCGGGGGCGAAATTGACCTTGTTCGGCACGATCCCTGCGGCCGCCTGCCGGCGCATCGTCGCCGCAACCTCGCGCATCACGCGCTCGGTATCGCGCAGCCGCGCGATATAGGCTTCGGCGTCCGCGACGTTGTCCACCTTGTGGTTGTTGATCAGCAGCACCGGAATGGCGCCGGCGGGACTACCCGTCGTCGATACCGGGAAGCGCAGCTGGCGAAACCGGAACGACTCGCGGCCGCGCTCGACCTCATATTCGAACAGGCGGAAGCTGACGCGCGCGCTTTCGCCGAGCTGTTCCGGCTTGAACCGGGCGCGCATATCCTTGAGCTGTCGCTCAGCCAGATCCCGGCCGCGGATGGCCGCCGCGTCGGTGCGGTCGTCCAGCCGGTCATAGTCCGTCTTGAACCCCAATTGCGTCTGCGCCTCAGGGCTCAGGCGAATCTGCTCATCGAACGCCCGATCCAGAAACTGAAGTAACGCCGCGTCTTGGGTCTGCGCTTGCACAGGCGGCGCTGGTACGGGTCCCGGAGCGTTTGCCTGAACAAGTGGCAAGGCCAACAGCAACGCAAGGGTACCGCGCATATCAATCTCCTAAGGTTGCCAGCTTGTTGCCCGCAGTTCCGCCCAAAGCAATCGCATTCTGGCGCTGCGGGTCATGGCCGCTTTCCCGTGATTGCCTCACCCGGAAAGACCTTCTCGACCAACTTGCCATCGCGCACGACCGGCTGCCCGCTGACCAGTACATGGCGGATGCCAACCGACGCCTGCATCGGCTTCTCGAAGGTTGCGACGTCTGCCACGGTGGCGGGATCAAAGATGGTGATGTCCGCGTCGGCGCCGACCTTCACCCTGCCCTTCTTCGCCATTTGTGGCGAGACAGCCTCCAGCCGCTGCGCAGGCATCAGCGCCATCTTGCGCAGCGCCGTCATCAGCCCCAGCGTCTTGCGCTCGCGGACATAGCGGCCGAGCACACGGCCATAGGTGCCGGCGCCGCGCGGATGCTCGCCCGACGTGACCCAGGGCATTCCGTCCGACGCGATCGAGATTTCGGGTTCTGCGATGATCGTGTCGACCACATTCTCCGGGATCATGTGCACCACGACCGCGGAATTGGGTTGCTCGCGACGATAGCGTTCGAAGCTTTCCCGGGTCAGCCGCTCGCCGGTCGCAGGCCATTGCAGATCGCCAAAGCTGATGCCCGAACGCTCCTGCCAGCCATCGCGGAAGAATTCGGATCCGATATGCGTGCTGCCCGCGGTGTAGGGATAGGCTTCGGAGGTGATGTCCAGCCCGCGCTGGCGCGCACGCTTCACCATGTCGATCAGGGTCGGCGTGTCGCGCAAGCCGGTCGAATGGAGGTGGACGATCTGGAGCGCGGCGCCGGTTACCGCTGCGTTGGCGATCACTTCCTGCACCACCGCGATCGGCACGCCCGGCGCCGGATCGAGCGGGCGGCTGCGAACATGGACGAAGACGGGCGCGCGCGTCACCGCCGCGGCCTTGAAAATGTCGTAGATCTCGCTGCGCCCTGCACCCGGCGTATATTCGATGCCAAGGCCATAGCCGAGCGCGCCGGCCGCTACCTCGCGATCGAGCGCGGCGACGATCGCGCGCTGCTGCTCGGGCGTGGCGGGCGCGGTATAGGCGCGGCGGTCGCTCGCCGCCCCGCCATCCGGATTGATTGCGCCATGGCCCTGACACGGCGCATTGGCGATCACTTCCCGCCGCGCGCACTGGTGCGATGCCGTCGCGCCGAAATTGACCAGCGCCTTGCCTGAAAGCGCGGCGATGAAGGGCGCGATCGGCATTGCTCCGCCCTCCGCATCGATCGCGGTCGTGACGCCGTCGAGGACCTGGTAATATTCCCCCTTGGGGTTCTGCCCATGGGCGTGGAGATCGACGAAACCGGGCGCGACCACCAGGTTGGTCGCATCGATGATACGGCGCCCTTTCAGCTTCGCGGTGGTAATGATTGCGATGCCCCGGCCATTGATCCCGACATTCGCAATTTCATCGCGCCCGCTTTCGGGGTCCATCACGCGGCCATTGGCGATCACGACGTCATAAGTCCGTGCCTGCGCGGCGGGCTCGCTCTGCGCCCAGAGCGGCTGCGCAGTCCCGCTCGCGAGGAGGAGCACTGCGAACCGAAGCTTCTGATTCAACATGGAAAACTCCCCTATGACCCCGGCACATATTGCGCGGCGCGGTTAAGCCATTTTGTGTCCGGCCCACCACATTCTCTAATTAGAACATTCGTCGCAATGGGCGGCGATTGCAATAGAAGAAAGTTCTGCAATTAAATCATTGATTTTAATTGCATTAATTCCAATTCGAGAAAGAATGGCTCATCGCAATCGATGTCTGATACGAAAATAATATCCCGATTCTGATAGCAGCATGCAGGGATCGGAGACCCTGACAGGCAATAGCGCAGCGCAAATCCCGGTCCGAGGCGGGAACGGCGACGCCCCCTCTCCTGCTCGGCGATCAATCCGAGCGATTGCGAGGGCTACCCGTCCGATAGGTCGAAGGCGTAATTCCCGCGCGGTTCATCTTGTCGTACAGCGTCTTGCGGGGAACGCGCAGCAATTCCATCGCACGCCCGGCACGGCCGTTCGCGGCTTGAAGCGCCTCACGCAGCAGCATTTCTTCATAGGCACGCACGCGCTCGACCAGCCCCTGCTCCGCCGCTGCCCACATCTCCGGTTCGCCCAGGCCGAGTGCGGCCCTGAACCCGAAAA
>CAZBYE010000330.1:0-3256 GCA_964496045.1 uncultured Stakelama sp. | reverse complement strand
TCATCCAGGGGCGGCTTACTCGCGAATATGACCTCGACCTGATCACGACCGCGCCGTCGGTGGTCTATAAAATCGAGCTGACCCATGGCGGCGGGCATATCGAGCTGCACAATCCCGCCGACATGCCCGAGCCGAACAAGATCGAGAGCATCGCCGAGCCGTGGATCCAGGCTGTGATCTATGTCCCCGACGAATATCTCGGCTCGATCCTGAAGCTGTGCCAGGACCGGCGCGGTATCCAGAAGAACCTGACCTATGTCGGCGGACGCGCGCAGGCGACGTACGAGCTGCCGCTGAACGAGGTGGTGTTCGACTTCTACGACCGGCTGAAGTCACTGTCGAAGGGCTATGCCAGCTTCGACTATGAGCAGATTGGCTATCGCGAGGGCGACCTCGTCAAGATGGGCATCCTCGTCAACGAGGAGCCCGTCGATGCGCTGAGCATGATCGTCCACCGCGCCACCGCCGAGGTGCGCGGCCGCGGCATGGTAGAGCGGCTCAAGGAACTGATCCCGCGCCACCTGTTCAAGATTCCGATTCAGGCGGCGATCGGCGGCAAGGTGATCGCGCGCGAGACGATCAGCGCGATGCGCAAGGACGTGACCGCAAAATGCTATGGCGGCGACGCGACCCGCAAGCGCAAGCTTCTGGACAAGCAGAAGAAGGGCAAGGCCAAGATGCGCGAGTACGGCTCGGTCAGCATCCCGCAGGAAGCCTTTATCGCCGCGCTGCGGATGGGCGAGGAATAGGGTCCGGCGAGCCACGCTCGCCGAACCTTTCGATCGTCAGCCGCGTGGGGCGGGGACCCGTACCCCGGGCGTCATCCGCGCCATCACTTCGTCGCGGATCAGATAGTGGTGGCGGAATGCCGCCCCGATATGGACGAGCAGCAGCGCGATCGCGGCATAGCCGAGGATCTCGTGCGCCTCGTGCCCGAAGTCGGACATCGCCTCCGATACCGGCAGATAGGGAATGTCGAACAGCCCGAACCAGGTCAGCGGTCGCGGGTTCGGCCCGGACGCCATCGCCCAGCCTGACAGCGGGATCGCCAGCATAAAGGCATAGAGCAGGAAGTGCGAGACACGCGCGGCGGTCCGTTCCCAGCTTGCCATATGCGCGGGCAGGCGCGGGGCGGGGTGGGTGAGTCGCCAGCCGATCCGGGCAAGCGTCAGGACGAGTACCGTGATGCCGATCGCCTTGTGGATCGGCATGATCCGCCAGTCGCGCGGCAGGCTGTCGTGAAGAAGTCCATAGGCGAGATTGAAGATCAGCAGCGCGGCGATCAGCCAGTGAAGCAGGATCGCGCCGCGCGAGTATCGTACCAGCGCCGAGTCCGTGTCGGTCATTCCGCACTCCCTTCCGGTTCAGGTGCATGGTTCTGCCGTGCTGGCAGCGCGGCGTCGAGGGCGTCGTCAGAATTCGTACGGCACCGGGGCGCGGACGTCGGGGTCGATGCGGATCTCGGTCGCCGCGGGGGGGAAGGCGCGCTGGTCGCAGTCGCTGCGCGGGCAGATGCGACAGCTGGTGCCGATCGGCGTTGCGACCCCGCCCGTGCGCAGGCCGTCGGCATAGACGAAGTCAGGCGCGTGGATTTCTTCACACCCCAAAGCGACGGCGTAGCGGCGCGGCGGGCGGGCATAGCTGGCGGATGGTTTGACCAGTCCCTTGGCCATCGAGACGTAGCGTGCGCCGTCGGGCATCTCGGCAAGCTGGACGAGGACGCGGTCGGGGATCGCCACCGCCTCATGCACCACCCAAAGGGGGCAGGCGCCGCCGAAGCGCGCGAATTCGAGCCGGGTTGCGGAGTGACGCTTGGTGATGTTGCCTGCCATATCGACGCGGCAGAAGAAGAAGGGGATCCCCTGCGCGCCAGGCCACTGCAGCGTCGAGAGGCGGTGACAGGTCTGTTCGAAGCTGGTGCCAAAGCGTTGACGCAGGCGATCGATGTCGTGGCGGACCGTCCGCGCGGCGTCGCGGAAGCGGTTGTACGGCATCAGCAGCGCGCCCGCGGCATAATTGGCGAGGCCGAGCGACAGCAGCTCGCGCGCGGCGGGGGAGGCGAGTCCGCTGCCCTCGCTCACCGTCCGCATCTCATTCCCGAACTCCAGTACCGCAAGCCGGTGGGCGAGCAGGAAGGCGCGGCTTTCGGGCGGAAGCACCCCGCTGATGACGAGGCGGCGGCTGTCGGCGGCGAAGCGCGAGAGGCGGGTGTCGTCATCGCGCGCTTCCTCGATCTTCACGCCGTGCCAGCCGCGCAGCCGCGCCTCGATTCCGCGCGGGTCGTCGAGTTCCTCGACCAGCGCTTCGGCGGCGCGGTCGAGTACGTCGATATAATTGCCCTCAGCCTGATACCAGTCGCGCACCTCCTCCCACGGGAGCGAGCTGGCGGCCCCCGCGCCGCTGTCGACCTTGTCGTCGAGGACGCGCAGCTGCGCCTGACTGCGCCGCCACGCCTCGTGCAGCGCGACCATGCGGTGGGTGAGGGCGGGGTGCTTCTCGACCCCGCGCTGGACCGCGGCCTCGTCGATTATCGCCGCGGGGATGCTGGAATCGGTGCCGGCCTCGATCGCGCGGACGAGATCGGCGACGCCATCGTCGGCGCCAATGTCCGCCCAGGTCTGCGGAAATTCGCGGGTAAGCGCGATCAGCACCGGCGGGGTGAGCGGGCGTTCTTCATTCTCGATCTGCGACAGGTAGCTGACCGAGACGCCGAGCCGCGCGGCCATCGCCGCTTGGGGCAGCCCGAGTTGCTTACGCAGGTCGCGAACGCGGGTTCCGGCAAAGAGGCGGCGGCGGGGCTGTTCCATGACTCCACAATATCTGCAGATATGAACGATGCAACTTCGCAACATTGCAATTGCATGGGGCGGCGTGTCCTGTGCAGGGACGCGAGCCAAGGAGTGATGCATGTCTTCGACGATCGGGGAACTTGAACGGCGGCGTGCCGCGGCGCGGCTGGGCGGCGGACAGAAGCGCATCGACGCGCAGCATGCCAAGGGCAAGCTGACCGCGCGCGAGCGGGTCGAGGTTCTGCTCGACGAGGGGTCGTTCGAAGAGCTCGATATGTATGTCGAGCACAACTGCGTCGATTTCGGAATGCCGGATCAGATCGTGCCGGGCGACGGCGTGGTCACCGGCAGCGGCACGATCAACGGCCGCCTCGTTTTTGTGTTCAGCCAGGACTTTACCGTGTTCGGCGGGTCGCTGTCGGAGCGGCACGCGCAGAAGATCTGCAAGATCATGGACATGGCGATGA
>CAZBYE010000329.1:0-3265 GCA_964496045.1 uncultured Stakelama sp. | reverse complement strand
GGCCGATCGGATCCTCGTCATAGGCGCCGAGTTCGGCACCGAGCTGTTCGGCGTACAGCGCCCAACCTTCGGTATAGGCGTTGAACGACAGCAACGAGCGGACCAGCGGGAGCTTGAACGTATATTCGCCCTGCCAGACGTGACCCGGAATGCCCTCGTGATAGGCGAGGGTGGGCAGACTGAAGCGCGAATGCAGCGCGGTGGTGCGCAGGTTTAGCCACACCTTGCCCGGCACCGTCCCGTCGATCGATCCTGCGCCGCCATAGGCGCCCGGCGCGCCCGGCTCCTCGGCCAGCGGGAGGCGCTTGACCTCGACATTGCCGGGGACGAGCGTGTGGAAGGCCCGCGGCATCCGGCTGCGCATGTCCATGATCCGGTTGGTCATGAACTTGAGGATCTCGGCGCGGCCGGCGTCGTTATCGGGGAACAGGAAGCGCGGGTCCTTGCCCAGCTCGGTCATCCGCGCGCCGACGGTGCCCTTGCTGAAGCCCTGCTTCTTCAGGATCACGTCCATCTCGGCCTGAAGCGCCTTCAACTCCTCCTGACCGGTGCGGTGGACCTCGTCCGGGGTCATCGTCGTGGTCGTGCCAGCGCGCAGCGCCCAGGTGTAATAGGCCTCCCCGTCGGGGAACTTCCACACCCCCGCGTCCGAGGTCGCCCTGGCGCGGTGGCGCTTCAGTTCCGCGATCTGTCGATCGAGTGCCGGCGCGATCTTGCCCGCGGCGATCTTCGCGGCTTCGGCTGCCTGATCGCCGGTGACAGCACGCTTGGTGGCGTAGCTCGTCACCAGCTCCCACTTGCCGGCGTCGGTGCCGCGGGTCAGCGCGATCTGTTTCAGACACTTGTCGAGCAGGAAGTCAGGGGCGACGACGCCCTTGTCATAGGCGATTTTGAGCCGCTCGGTTTCGCCGTCGAGCAGGGCGGCATATTGGTCGAAGCGCGCCAGCCAGCTTGCCGCATCGGCGGCGTTGTCGACCTTGTGCTCGGTGTCGAGAAAGCGCGGGATGTCGAGATAGCCGCCGACATTCTGGACGACGACATAGGGCGAGTTGCGCCACCCGCCGACCGCGACGTCGCCATAGGGAAAGGCCATCCCGTCGATGCCGCTTTCGAACGCGGTGCGCACCGCATCGACATTGGTGCGCATTACTGGGCTCAGTCCCTTGGGGTCGAGCGCCTTCAATTCGGCGACGCGTTTACGCAGCCCGTCCGCGACCCGCGCTTTGCCCGCGATGCTGCGATCCTCGAGCTGCGACCGCAGATGCGCGCGCTCCCCCTTGTCGATGCCCAGTGAGGTTGCGCCTTCGGGGGTGTTTTCAAGCAGCTGTTCCGCGGCTGCGGCAAGCAGCTTCTCCGCCGCCGTGTCGCCGGGCGCCGCGACTTGTCCCCGCGCAAAGGCGGGCAGGGCGGGCATCGACGCAAGCGTGGCGGTGGTGGCGAGGAACTGGCGGCGGGTGGTGCGCATGGGGTCTCCGAAGGGCGGGGAGGGTGGTTTCGAATGAGACCTTAGCGCGACAGGCCGGAAGCGCTACCCCGGCGTAACACTCTGCTGCCAGCAGAGCGTTCAAACCGCTTCGAGCACCATATTGAACGGCCCCTCAGTCGCGCGCCGGACCTGTTCGAACCCGGCCTCGCGAACGATCTGCGCAAGCCTCGCCTCACCGGCTTGCGCGCCGAGGCCTTCGCCGACTTCCTGATCCAATGACGTCGGGACGCAGATCATCGTCGAAGCATTATAGTAGAGCCGTCCGACCGGGTTGAAGTTCTGCTCCGGGCTGTCCCCGGCGATCGGTTCGACAATCATCCATGTGCCGCCCGGCGTCAGGATGCGGCGCATGTGCGCGGCGCACCCGCGCGGATCGCCCATGTCGTGGAGGCAATCATACATGGTGACGAGATCGAAGCCGTCGTCGGCAACGTCCTTTGCCGCCGCAACCTCAAAGCGCACGCGGTCGCTAAGGCCGTGGGCGTCGGCATGACGGCGCGCTTCCTCAATCGATGGCGCGTGGAAATCATAGCCGATGAAAGCGCTTTCCGGATAGGCTTCCGCCATCAACAGCGTAGAGAAGCCCACGCCGCAGCCGATATCGGCGACCTTTGCGCCGCTGCGCAGTCTGGCCTCGACGCCCTGCAGTGCAGGGATCCAGGCCTGAACGATGTTGTTGACATAGCCCGGACGGAAGAAGGCGCCGGTCGCGCAGAACAGACAGCCTGCATGATCGCCCCAGCGCACGCCGGTGCCATGGCGGAAACATGCTTCGACCTTCGGCTCCGCTTCGATCATCGCCGCGACCAGCTCGAACGCTCCTGCCAGATAGACCGGACTGTCCGGGTTCACGAAGACCATCGCCTGCTCGGGTGACATGCTGAAGCGCTGGCTCGCGGGATCGAAATCGACATAGCCGTTCGCCGTCTGCGCCAGCGCCCATTCGCGGATATAGCGTTCGTGAAGTCCGCCTGCGCGCTCGGCGAGTTCAGCGGCGGTGGCGGGGCTTTGCGCCAGCGCCTCGAACAACCCGAGCCGCAGGCCAAGACGTACGGTCGGCACCGACATCGCGCCGCCAAGATCGCCCAGCATCTTGCCGATGAAATTGTGGAGTTTTGCTTCGTCGATCGGTGTTGGCATGCTGTTCCTCCATCAAATGAGGACACGACTCTTCACCTGGGACGAATCATAGCATGTTTCCGGCGTCGCGACGATGCGCAGCGATCAGGGGGCGGGAGGCTCGATCGCCTTCACCGTCTCGATCACCACCACGCCGCCGCGCACGCCTGCAATCCGGGCCTTGGCACCGGCGTCGAGGTCGGGGCCCTCGGCGGGCCATTCGCCGTCACCCACACGCACCCGGCCACTGCCGCCGCTGATCGCTTCGACCACCGTCACTGTCTGGCCGATCATCCGTGCGGCGCGGTTGTTGAGGTCGGGGTCGCTGCTCGGCACCGGATTGGCGCCGTACCAGCGCTTGCCGACCAGCACGAACACGGTCGACCAGGCGGCGAAGCTGACCAGCTGCCCGATCGGCCCCAGTTCGGGGAACAGAAGCGCGAGTACGCCGGTGATCCCGGCACCCATCGCGATGAACGTCAAATAGACACCGGGCAGCATCAGCTCGGCGATCGCCAGCACTGCCGCCAGGATCAGCCAGATGAAACCGCCCTGTTCGCTCCAGTTCATTCGCCGTCCTTCTGCACGAAGGGCGACTGGCCCAGGCGTGACGGCGGGGGTGCCGGGGTGGGGGCCGCCGCCTGATTGCCCAGGTCTTCC
>CAZBYE010000328.1:0-3297 GCA_964496045.1 uncultured Stakelama sp. | reverse complement strand
GGCCAAGGTAGCCCGCTGCGGCAAAAACGCGGGCGAACTTCTCCGGCGGATGTCCGACTTCGGACGAATCGAGCCCGACCCCTTCAATCCGGTCGAGCCAGGGATCGGCGGCCTTCAGCGTCGCGAACGCCGCCTCCTCATCGAGGTGGCGCAGGAAACACAGGATCAGCTTCGAGCTGAGGCCGTGCCGCCCCTGCGCATCGAGCATCGCCGCAAGCAGCCCGTCGGCGGCGACCTGAAACGGGATTCCACGATCGGTGTGCGTCTGCGGATCGAAGAAGATCTCGGTATGGATCACGCCATCTGCGGCGGCCCGGGCGAAATAGGCGTCCGCGAGGTCATAGAAATCCTGCTCGGTGCGCAGCACGTCCGCTCCGGCATAATAGATGTCGAGAAAGTCCTGCAGGCGGTTGAAGCTGTACGCCGCACGCACCGCCTCGACGTTGTCGAACGGGATAGCGACCTTGTTCCGCTTCGCCAGCGCGAACATCAGCTCAGGCTCGAGGCTGCCCTCGATATGCAAATGCAGCTCGGCCTTGGGCAGGGCGGCGATGAAAGCGGAGAGATCATGGCTCATGGCTGCGCAGGATCGCGCGAACGGACGGGCAGGGCAAGCGTCAGGCGTAGCTCACCCAGCCGCGCCAGGTGAACGCGGCATAGAAGAGCGTCACGTCGTCAAACCCTGCAGCGCGCAACGCCGCCTCATCCTGTTCGGGCGAGAGCATGTTGACCGCCGCGCTGACCGCATCGCGCGCGCCAAAGGCCTGCTCCGGGACCGCGCCCGAGGCAATGGCGAAGGCGGCATAGCGATCGAGCCAGCGCTCCCGCGTTTCATCCTGCGGATAGCTGCCATGCGCGGCAACCAAGGGGGCGCCGGGCTTCAGACGTTCACGGATCGCCGTGGCGGTGCGAGTGCGCTCCTCCACGCCGAGGAAGTGGAGCGTGAGCAGGCACACCGCGCCGTCGAACGGGCCGGGCGGGGCGTCATCGATATAGCCCTCAATCAGGTTCGCGCGGTGTGCATTCGGGCCGAGCATGCGCGCGGCGAGATCGAGCATCGCGCGCGCGGGGTCTACTCCGGTGAACCGCCAGCCGGGATAGGCGGCGGCCAATGCCCTGAGCTCAAGCCCACCGCCTGCGCCCAGCACGAGGATATGGGCATCGTCCGGTACATGCTCGGCGAGCAGAATGCCGGTCATGCGGTGAAGGTCCGAGAAACCCGGCACATAACGCGGCGGGTTTTCGGCGTAGTTGGCGACCGCTTGCGGGTCGGCGAACTTGTCGAGGAATTGCTGTTCGCCACTAGCGGCCATGGGGAGGAACCTCTTCGCAAGGGGTAGTGCGCGCGGCGAAGCGGGCACGGAAATCGGCGTCGAGATCGGCGAGCGTCACGCCGCGCAGCCGCTCGAGCAGCAGCGCCTCGGCGGCGTCGAACGTCTCGTCCAGCGCAGCGTTGACCGCCTGTTCGACCAGACATTGCGGCGCCTGCGACCGATTGCCGATCGCGAGCAGGGCAGGGCGCCCCAACGCCTCATAGACGTCGTGAAGGGTCAGTTCGTCGAGACGGCGGATGAGTGTCCAGCCGCCACCATGCCCCTTTTCCGATCGTACATGGCCGCGCTCACGCAACCCGGCGAGGGTGCGGCGGATCACCGCGGGGTTGGTGTCCATCGCCTTGGCGAGGGTCTCGGAGGGCACCGGCCCCTTGCTCTCGGCAAGATGGAGCAGCAGGTGAAGAACCCCCGAAAGGCGACTGTCACGAATCATGCAACATTAAATGTTACGTGAAATGGATGAGGTCAAGTGCGATCGAAGCAGACCGCATTCGGCTTCTCCCCGTTCTCCGTCACCCCGGCCTTGTGCCGGGGTCCACTTGGCCTTGCCGGCTGAGCAAGAGCTTCCTTTCCACCCCGCTTCGCTGTGGACCCCGGCACAGGGCCGGGGTGACGGTTTGGAACGAAGTCGCTGAGAGCTCCGCTGTTCTACTGACGATCGCTACACCTGATCGCGACGAAAACAGTCGCTGGCGTGGTCGTTGACCATCCCGACCGCCTGCATCCAGGCATAGACGATCACCGGCCCTACAAATTTGAAGCCCTTCGCCTTGAGCGCTTTAGAGATCGCTTCGGAGGTCTCAGTTTTGGCGGGAACGGTCTTGCCGTCGCCCTTCACGGTTGTGCCGCCGGCAAGCCCCCATGCCCAGGCGCCGAAATCCTCGCCCCGCTCGGCAAAGGCGAGGTAGGCGCGGGCGTTACCGATCGCCGCCTCGATCTTGGCGCGGGCACGAACGATCCCGGGATCACCTATCAGCCGCTCGACATCCGCCGGGCCGAACGCGGCGACCTTTGCGGGATCCCATCCGGCGAAGGCGGCGTGGAAGCCTTCGCGCTTCTTCAGGATTGTCGACCAGGACAGGCCAGCCTGGAAGCCCTCGAGCATCAGCATTTCCCACAACAGCCGCGGATCGCGGACCGGAACGCCCCATTCGGCATCGTGATAGGCGGTATCGAGCGGATTGCCCTGCGCCCAGCGGCAGCGTGTCGGTTCGGTCATTTGCGGCCCTCTGTGAAATGAGAACAAAAAAAGATCGTTCCACACTTGTTCTACTGGAACATATGTTATACGCAACCATCAGGAACGGGGCCACAGGCCTGTTGAAGACACGGCGTAAAGCCTCTAGCGACGGAGACTTCGGATGGCAGCTTCCCTCAAGGTGATCGACGGAAACATGGCGATTTCTTCGGATAAACAGAAGGCGCTCGACGCCGCACTCGCGCAGATCGACCGCGCGTTCGGCAAGGGCAGTGCAATGCGGCTCGGCTCGAAAGAGACGATGCAGGTCGAAGTGATCTCGACCGGTTCGCTCGGGCTCGACATCGCGCTGGGCGTCGGTGGCCTGCCGCGCGGCCGAGTGATCGAGGTCTATGGCCCCGAAAGCTCGGGCAAGACCACCTTGGCGCTGCACGTCATCGCCGAAGCGCAGCGCACGGGTGGCGTCGCGGCGTTCGTCGATGCCGAGCACGCGCTCGATCCGGTCTATGCTAAAAAGCTCGGCGTCAACATCGACGAACTGATCGTCTCGCAGCCCGACACTGGCGAACAAGCCCTGGAGATCGTCGATACGCTGGTGCGTTCGAATGCGATCGACGTGCTGGTGGTCGACTCGGTCGCAGCGCTGGTTCCCCGTGCGGAGATCGAGGGCGAGATGGGCGACAGCCACGTCGGCCTTCAGGCCCGCCTGATGTCCCAGGCGCTGCGCAAGCTGACCGGCTCGATCAGCCGCTCGCGCTGCATGGT
>CAZBYE010000327.1:0-3354 GCA_964496045.1 uncultured Stakelama sp. | reverse complement strand
TGAGCCATTCGACCTTGTTCTTCTTGAACAGGAATTCGATGCCGCCGGTCAGGCCCTTCACCGCGTCGAGGCGCTGGGCGTGCATCGCCTCGAGGTCGAGCTCGACCTTGCCGAGCTTGACGCCGAGCTTGGCGAGGGCGCCGCTGGCGGCTTCCTCGTACAGTTCCGACGCGTGGAGCAGCGCCTTGGACGGGATGCAGCCGACGTTGAGGCAGGTGCCGCCCAGCGTCTCGCGCCCTTCGGCGCAGGCGGTCTTGAGACCCAGCTGCGCCGCACGGATCGCGGCGACATAGCCACCGGGTCCGGAACCGATCACGAGGACGTCGAAGTCGTATTCAGCCATGTTCTACTCCGTTCGTCCGCATGTGGGGACGATAGGTCAGTTCTTACAGGTCGATCAGCAGGCGGGTCGGGTCCTCGATCGCGTTCTTGAGCGCGACGAGGAAGGTGACCGCCTCACGGCCGTCGATCAGGCGGTGATCATACGACAGTGCGAGATACATCATCGGGCGGATGACGATCTGGCCGTCGCGGACGACCGGGCGATCCTCGATGCGATGAAGGCCCAGCACCGCCGACTGCGGCGGGTTGATGATCGGGGTCGACATCAGCGAGCCGAACACGCCGCCGTTGGAGATGGTGAAGGTGCCGCCCTTCATCTCTTCCATCTTGAGCGTGCCGTCCTTGGCGCGCTTGCCGAAGTCGCCGATCGTGCGCTCGACCTGCGCGACCGACATCTTGTCGGCATCGCGGATCACGGGGACGACCAGGCCCTGCGGCGCGGACACCGCGACCGAGATGTCGGCATAGTCGTGATAGACGATCTCTTCGCCGTCGATCTGGGCGTTGACCGCGGGGATGTCCCTGAGGGCCATGGTCGCGGCCTTCACGAAGAAGCCCATGAAGCCGAGACGGACGCCGTGCTTCTTCTCGAACAGGTCCTTGTACTTGGTGCGCGCCTCGATCACCGCCGTCATGTCGACGTCGTTGAAGGTGGTGAGCAGGGCAGCGGTGTTCTGCGCTTCCTTGAGACGGCGGGCGACGGTCTGGCGCAGGCGCGTCATGCGCACGCGCTCTTCCTTGCGGTCGCCCGTGGCCGGAGCAGCAGCGGCGGGTGCGGCTGCTGCGGCCGGAGCGGCGGCGGCGGGCGCCGCGGTCTTGGCCGAAGCGGCGACGACCACGTCTTCCTTGGTGATGCGGCCGTCCTTGCCGGTGCCCTGAACGGTCGACGGATCGACGCCATGCTCGAGGATCGCGCGGCGGACCGACGGCGAGAGCGCGGCTGCCTCGACATCCTGTGCCGGCTCGGCGGGAGCAGCGGCCGGGGCTGCAGCTGCCGGAGCCGCGGCGGGCGCAGCAGTCGGGGCGGCGCCCGCGCCGGCTTCGACCGTGCCGATCAGCGCGCCGACATTGACGGTGTCGCCGACCTTGGCGGCATGGGCGCCCATGACGCCGGCGACAGGCGCGCCGACTTCGACCGAGACCTTGTCGGTCTCGAGACTCACAACAGGCTCATCGGCCGCGACGGCGTCGCCCGGCTGCTTGAGCCATTCGCCCACGGTGGCTTCGGTGATGGATTCGCCCAGAACGGGAACGAGGATTTCGGTGGCCATGGTTCAGTCCTTCCTGGCGATCACGCGCCGGCCTTGCCGGCGGTCTTTTGGTCTTCGGTCTTGCGTGCGCGGCGGATTTCATTGCGCACATTATGGCCCAGCGCATCGGCGACAAGTGCGCCCTGCTCGGCCTGGTGGCGCTTCATCAGGCCCGTGGCGGGCGATGCCGCCGGGGCGCGGCCCGCATAGCGCGGACGCTGCGGTGTGATGCCGGCTTCGACCATGCACGCTTCGATATAGGGTTCGACGAAGAACCAGTAGCCGTTGTTCTTCGGTTCCTCCTGCGCCCACACCACTTCCTCGACATTGGTCATGCGTGCGAGGCGCGCGACCAGAGGTTCGCCGGGGAAGGGATAGAGCTGCTCGATACGGATGATCGCAGTGTTCTTGTCGCCCGCGGCGTCGCGCGCCTCGATCAGGTCATAGGCGACCTTGCCGGTGCACAGCACGACGCGCTTCACATCCTTGTCGGCCGGTGCCGACGGGTCCGAGAGGATGCGCTTGAAGTGCGTATCGCCCTGGAAATCGGCCGCGGTCGACACCGCCAGCTTGTGGCGGAGCAGCGACTTCGGCGTCATGATGACGAGCGGCTTGCGGAAGTTGCGGTGCATCTGCCGGCGCAGCAGGTGGAAGTAATTGGCCGGCGTGGTCACGTTCGCGACCTGCATATTGTCGCCCGCGCACGATTGCAGGAAGCGCTCGGGGCGCGCCGAGCTGTGCTCAGGACCCTGGCCCTCATAGCCGTGCGGCAGCAGCATCACGAGGCCGTTGGCGCGGAGCCACTTGGCCTCGCCCGACGAGATGAACTGGTCGATCATGATCTGCGCGCCGTTGACGAAGTCGCCGAACTGTGCCTCCCACAGCACCAGCGTCTTGGGATCGGCGAGCGCATAACCATATTCGAAACCGAGCACGCCATACTCGCTCAGCGGGCTGTCGAGGACCTCGAAGCGGCCGTGCGGAATCTCGTTCAGCGGCACGTACTTGTGCTCGTCGGTCTGGTCGACCCAGACGGCATGACGCTGGCTGAACGTGCCGCGGCCCGAATCCTGGCCTGACAGGCGCACGCCATAGCCTTCCGACAGCAGCGCGCCGAAGGCCAGAGCCTCACCGGTCGCCCAGTCGAAATTCGCGCCGGACTTGAACATCGCCGCCTTGGCGTCGAGCACGCGGTTGAGCGTCTTGTGCGGCGTCAGATCGCCGGGAACGGTGGTGAGCGTGCGGCCCAGGCTGTCGAACAGCTTCTTGTCGATGCCGGTCTCGACGTTGCGGCGCGCAGTCTCCGCGTCCATCGGCGCGCTGAGACCCTGCCAGCGGCCGCCGAACCAGTCGGCCTTGTTCGCCTTGTAGCTCGCGCCCGCGGTGAACTCGTCCTCAAGATGTGCGGTGAAGGTCGCGGCCTGATTCTTCGCGAACTCGCCGTCGATCACGCCTTCGCCCTCGAGCCGCTTGGCATAGAGGTCGCTGACGCCGGGGTGGCCCTTGATCTTGGCGTACATCAGCGGCTGGGTGAACGAGGGCTCGTCGCCTTCGTTGTGGCCGAAGCGACGATAGCACCACATATCGATGACGATGTCGCGCTTGAAGGTCTGACGGAACTCGATCGCCATCTTGCAGGCGAAGGTCACTGCCTCGGGATCGTCGCCGTTGACGTGGAAGATCGGCGCCTGGACGCCCTTGGCGACGTCCGACGGATAGGGCGAGGAGCGCGCGAATTGCGGGCTCGTCGTGAAGCCGATCT
>CAZBYE010000326.1:0-3406 GCA_964496045.1 uncultured Stakelama sp. | reverse complement strand
CCGATCTTGGTCATCGCGTCCTTGAACTTCAGGCGGTCCTCGGCCTTGTCGATCGCCTCGGCATCGGCGCCGATCATGATGCAGCCGAACTTCTCCAGCGTCCCGTCATTCGCCAGCGCCAGCGCGGTGTTGAGCGCGGTCTGGCCACCCATCGTCGGCAGGACGGCGTCAGGCCGCTCCTTCTCGATGATCTTGGCGACCACGGCGGGGGTGATCGGCTCCACGTATGTGGCGTCGGCCAGCTCAGGATCGGTCATGATCGTCGCCGGGTTCGAATTGACCAGGACGATGCGATAGCCCTCTTCCTTGAGCGCCTTGATCGCCTGCGTGCCCGAATAGTCGAACTCGCACGCCTGTCCGATCACGATGGGACCGGCGCCGATGACGAGGATGGAGGAGATGTCGGTGCGTTTGGGCATTAGCGGGCGTTCTTCTCAAATACGGTTCGTTTGGCGAAACAATCTGGTTTCTTGTCCAACCTATCGGATTTCTCGTCTCGTCGGGCGTCATCGGAAGCCAAATAGTTCTGAATTTCGGCCTCGACTGAGCGTCCATTCCTGGGGGTCAGTAGCAAGGTGGCGTTGCACGGCCCGATCGTGCACATCACGACCTCTTCGCCTTCCTCGTCGCTGCTTGGCTCAACTTCGCGCCCCTGCACTGCCTTGAAACCGTGCCGCTTCGCAAAATCTAGAATGCCGCTGTAGCAAGGGCCGCCCGTATGAAAGAGGACGGTATCATTTGCAGTCTGCGCAACCGCACCGCCACTCCAGAGAATACCCGCCCAGACCAAGGCTCGGCCAAGGCTCACCGCAACATCCCCACAAACCGCTCGAACAGGTAGAAGCTGTCCTGCGGCCCGGGCGACGCCTCGGGGTGGTACTGCACGCTGAACGCGCGGCCGCCGTCGATCTCGATGCCGCAATTGCTGCCGTCGAACAGCGAGACATGCGTCTCGGTCACGTTCGCAGGCAGCGTGTCACGGTCGACCGCGAAGCCGTGGTTCATCGAAGTGATCTCGACCGCGCCGTCGCTGAGGCGCTTGACCGGGTGGTTGGCGCCGCGATGGCCCTGGAACATCTTGGTCGTTTGCGCGCCGACCGCGAGGCCGAGCAGCTGATGGCCGAGACAGATGCCGAACAGCGGCTTCTTGGTCTCCAGCAGCTCGCGGATCACCGGAACGGCGTACTCGCCGGTCGCGGCGGGATCGCCCGGGCCGTTCGACAGGAAAATGCCATCAGGGGCAAAGCTCAGCACCTGTTCGGCGGTCGCGGTGGCGGGCAGCACCGTCACCTTGGCGCCGGCCTGAACCAGATTGCGGAAGATATTGTGCTTCGAGCCGTAATCGATCGCCACCACATGCGGGCGGGTGTCTTCCTTGCCCTCTTCGCCATAGCCGAAGCCCAGCCGCCACACGCCGCCTTCCCAGCCGAAATGCGTCTCGGTGGTGACGGTGATGGCAAGGTCCATGCCCTCCAGCCCCGGCCACGCCTTCGCGCGCTCGAGCAGCCAGGGGATGTCAAACTTTCCGTCCGCCGCATGGGCGATCACGCCGTTGGGCGCGCACTGCCCACGGATGCGGCGGGTCAGCGCGCGGGTGTCGATCCCGGCAAGACCGATGCGCTGGTGCTTCTTCATCCAGTCGTCGAGCCGCTCGGCGCTGCGGAAGTTGCTCGGCTCGGTCACGTCCTCGCGCACGATCATGCCCAGTGCATGGGGATTGTCCGCCTCGACGTCGTCGGGATTGGCACCGACATTGCCGATATGGGGGAAGGTGAAGCAGATCATCTGGCCCGCGAAGGACGGGTCGGTCATGATCTCCTGATAGCCGGTCATCGCGGTGTGGAATCAGACTTCCCCCGCGGCATGGCCCTCGGCGCCAAAACCACGCCCCCAGATCACTTCGCCGGTTGAAAGAACAAGGACTCCGGTGGCGCCTTCGGGCACAGCAATAGGCGTGGCTTCGGCCATCAGAGAAGGGCGCTCCTGTAAGTTTTTCCGGCGATGTCGCTAAGCGCTGCCCGCTAGACCCCTCCCCCTATTTCGTCAACCCTCGCGTCGGGCGTCCACGAGGGCTAAGGCCGGATAATTCCGATTCACCTGTGGGTAGATAGAAAATGATCCGCGACGATATCCAGGCCGCCGTCATCACCGCCATGAAGAGCGGCGACAGGGAAAGCACCGCCGCCCTCCGCCTGATCCAGAGCACGATCAAGAACCGCGATATCGAGGCGCGCATGCAAGCGCCGGTCAGCGACGACAACGCGCTGGTGGTCGAAGTGCTGCAAAAGATGATCAAGCAGCGCCGCGAGTCGATCGAGATGTTCGAAAAGGGCGGCCGTCAGGAGCTGGCGGATAAAGAAAAGGCCGAAGTCGCGGTGATCGAGCGCTTCCTGCCCGTGCAGATGAGCGCAGAGGAGATCAGCGCGGCGATTGAGGCGATCAAGACCGAGCTCGGCGCCAGCAGCATCAAGGACATGGGCCGGGTCATCACCGCGCTCAAGACTCGCTACGCCACCCAGATCGACATGGCCAAAGCGTCGGGACTGGTGAAGGCGGCGCTCGCCTGACGTGGCGCTGACGCCCGCCTTTCTCGACGAGCTGCGCGCGCGCACCACGCTGTCCGCCCTGATCGGCCGCAGCGTGAAGATCACGCGTGCGGGGCGCGAGTGGAAGGCGTGCTGCCCGTTCCATAACGAGAAGACGCCGTCGTTCACGATCAACGACGACAAGGGCTTCTATCACTGCTTCGGCTGCGGGGCGCATGGCGACGCGATCCGCTGGATGACCGACCAGCAGGGCCTGCCCTTCATGGATGCGGTGAAGGAACTCGCCGCCGCCGCCGGGATGGACGTGCCGCAGGCCGATCCGCGCGCGGCGGAGAAGGCCGAGCGGGCGAAGGGCCTGCACGAGGCGATGGCCGACGCCGCCAAATTCTATGTCGACCAGCTCCACGGTCTCGCCGGCGCGGAGGCGCGTGCGCTGCTCGAACGCCGCCGCATCACCGCCGACACCGCCCGCGCCTTCGGCATCGGCTATTCGCCGGATTCGCGCACCCGGCTGCGCGAGACGCTGAAGGCGTATGGCGACCCGATGCTGGTCGAGGCGGGGATGCTGATCCAGGTCGAGAACAAGGAACCCTATGACCGGTTCCGTGGCCGGCTGATGATCCCGATCAAGGACGCGCGCGGACGCGTGATCGGCTTTGGCGGGCGCATCATCGGCGAGGGCGAGCCCAAATATCTGAACTCCCCCGAGACCCCGCTCTTCGACAAGGGCCGCACGCTCTACAATCTCGATCGCGCCGCTGCCGCGTCACGCAAGACCGGACGGGTGATCGCCGTCGAAGGCTATATGGACGTGATCGCACTGGCGCAGGCCGGGTTCGGCGAAGCGGTCGCCCCGCTCG
>CAZBYE010000325.1:0-3406 GCA_964496045.1 uncultured Stakelama sp. | reverse complement strand
CGGCAAGACCGTCGAAGCCGAAGCGGCGCATGGCACCGTCACCCGCCACTATCGCCAGCATCAGCAGGGCAAGGCGACGTCGACCAACCCGATCGCGTCGATCTTCGCGTGGACCGGCGGCCTCAAGTTCCGCGGCAAGTTCGACGACACCCCCGAAGTGGTGAAGTTCGCCGAGACGCTCGAGCGCGTCTGCATCGAGACCGTCGAAAGCGGCAAGATGACCAAGGATCTCGCGCTGCTGATCGGCCCGGAACAGCCCTGGATGACCACCGAGCAGTTCTTTGAGGCGATCCGCCAGAACCTCGAGACCGAAATGGCCGGCTGGCAGTAACAACCAAACCCGCCCGCATGAAACCCTTCTGGAGCATTGGAACCATGAAGAAATTTCTGCGGGCGGGAATTGGATCAATCGCGCTGTGCGTGACGGCGTCATGCGCTGGATCGGCGGGATCGCTTAACCGCGACATCGACGCCATCATCGCCTCGAACGGGGCAACCCACGGCATTCCGGCTCAGGCCGTCGTGGTCATGCGCAACGGCAAGGTCGTCTACCAGCGTTCGGCCGGGACACGCTCGACGACCGCGGGCGGCGGTGTCGACGCGGATACGGTGTTCCCGATCTTCTCGGTTGGCAAGCTGTTCATCGCGACGCTTGTCTTCGAACAGGTTGAAGCCGGGACGATCGATCTCGACTCCGCTGCCTCGCGATACGTGAAGGGAATGCCCCCTGCCTGGTCGGGCACGACCGTGCGGCAGTTCCTGAGCCAGGTTTCCGGGATCCCTGACTTCTTTGACCCGAATGAGCTGACTAAGCCCTTTCCGGTCAGCCGCGGCGCGATGTTCGAAAAACTGCGCGATGTGCCGCTCGTCGAGGCACCCGGTACGCGCTCCCGCTACACCCTCACCAACACTGTGGTGCTGTGCGCGATTCTGGAAGCCGTGACTGGCAAGCCGGTCGAGGATTTGGTGCGGCAGAGGCTAATTGACCGGCTCAAGCTTCGGAATGTCTGGCTGGATCAGGCGGATGTACCGGCAAACCGTCTGGTCGCGAGCTATCACAATGAGGGTGGCGCGCTTGTCCCGGATCAGCGGATCGCGTGGCCGGACTATGCCCGCACTTTCAGTGACGTTCACGCGACCGCGGGCGACCTGGCACGGTTTCTGGACGCTGTTGCCAATGGGTTCTTCGTACGGCAGTCGAAGCTTGATCAACTGTGGCGTCCCTATGCCTTCGCGAACGGCAATACCGGCATCTTCGCCAGCGCATGGGAATATGGCGAGAGCGGAAGCTGGCGCGAGGTTGGTCATGATGGCGGCGCCAAGCTGCGCGTGCGCATTCTGTTCAGGCCGGACTCACCTGATCGCTGGACCATCGTCTATCTGACGAACGGGAACCGCGACAATGTCTGGTCTCGCACACTTTTGGAGTCGGTTCAGCGCCAATTCGTATCATCCGGCCAATGACAATTCGCCGTACCACCGGCTAGAGTAGGTCCATGGCACTTGATCTGACCAACCACACCTTCAGCGACACGCTCGTCATCCTGGGCGCCGCGGGGTTGGTCATCCCTGCTTTCGCCCGTTTCCGCGTCAGCCCGGTGATCGGCTTCATTCTGATCGCCGCGCTAGCGGTGACGATCGCATCTCCCGCCGCCGCATCGCAGCCTCCGGTTACCGTCGCCAACCGCGCGACGACCGAGATCCTGCTTGAGGAAATGCGGGACAGCCGCATTCCCGGGCTTCAGGTTGCGGTGGTGCGCGATGGCCGTCTGGTATTCGAAGGCGCGTGGGGTATTGCCGACATCGAGAGCGGCGCGCGGGTCACGCCCGACACGATCTTCCCGTTCAATTCGATGACCAAGGCGTTCACCGGCGTCGCCGCGATGCAGCTGGTGACTTCTGGAAAGCTCGACCTTGCAGCGCCGATTTCCCGCTATCTTTCGGATCTTCCAGCCGAATGGCGTGCGATCACGGTGCACCAGCTGCTGACCCACAGCTCTGGCCTTCCGGACATCGTCGACCCGGATACCGGAGATCTGATCGGCAAGGGCGGAGAAGAAGCGGCCTGGACCGCCGTCACCGCACTACCCCTCGTGTCGGCCCCCGGCTCGCGCAGCAGCTACAACCAGACCAACTATGTCCTGCTCGGCCGCATCATCGACCGGCTCGCCGGGCAGCCCTTCACCGCCTATTTCCGCGCCCGCCAGTTCGGTCCGGCTGGTATGCGCCACACCGGCTTTGGCGACATCCGCGACTGGGCGCCGGGCAAGGCGAAATCCTATCGTTTCAGCCGTCCCACGCTGAACAGTCCCGGCACGCTGGAGCGCGCGGACGTCGAGTTCTCACCGATAATACGCACCGCCGCCGGGATGGAGGGGACCGCGGGCGACATGGCGCGCTGGATCGTTGCGTTGCTCGACGGCCGCTTGGTCGAGCGCGCGTCGCTGCCTGTGATGTGGTCGCCCGCAATCCTTGCCGATGGCACCAGGACGCAGCGCGCGCTCGGTTGGGCGACGGACAGTCGTACCGCGAACCGCTGGGTCGGTCTGTCTGGCGGAAATCGCGGCGCATTCGCGATCTACCCCGACGATAATGTGGCGGTGGTCGTGCTCAGCAACCTGCAGGGTGCCTCGCCCGAGTTGCTCCTCGATCGCATCGCAGCGAATTACGTGCGGGGCTTCCAGTTGCCCCCGGTCACTCAGCTGCGCGCTGCGGCACAGAAGCGCGGGTTCGATCAACTGGGAAGCATCGCGGCCGAGTTACGTCGCGCTCATCCGGCGATCGCCTTCCCTGAGAGGGAGTTGAGCAATTGGGGCTACCGGACGCTCAAATCCGCTCGGCCCCAACAGGCACTGGCGATCTTTACGCTTGCCGCTTCCCTGTACCCGGCCAGCGCGGATGCCGCCGAGAATATCGGCTATCTCCATTCCCTGACAGGCGATGTTCCCGCCGCAATCGTGGCCTATCGGCGTTCCCTGACGCTCAACCCGTCAAACGAAAAACTGGCCAAGACACTACAGGCACTGGAGCAACGCTGAGCCGCCACGGCCTCGATATCGACCCAACCCGAAAAAACGAGCCGCCCCACCCATGACAAATCGTTGCGCCCGGTTAAGAGTGAGGCATGGCGCTTGATCTGACCAACCACACCTTCAGCGATACCCTCGTCATCCTGGGCGCCGCGGGGTTGGTTATCCCCGCCTTTGCGCGTTTCCGCGTCAGCCCGGTGATCGGCTTCATTCTGGTCGGGATGCTGGTCGGTCCGGCCGGCTTGGGCCAGCTGGTTCCGCAGTTTCCCTGGCTCTACTACCTCACCATCACCGACCCCCATTCGATCGAACCGTTCGCCGAGTTCGGCATCAGCCTGCTGCTCTTTTCGATCGGACTCGAGCTTTCCTTCAAGCGA
>CAZBYE010000324.1:0-3426 GCA_964496045.1 uncultured Stakelama sp. | reverse complement strand
TCACGGCGCGGCGCACCAACTCATTCATGCAGCTTGGGCCTCGAAATTACCCAGATCCTCAGCGATCCGTCGTGTGAGATCGTCACGCACCATCTTCGCCGCAACCCCGATCGCGGTATCGACGCCCAACTCGTTGGCGCTGCCATGGCTCTTCACGACGATGCCGTTGAGGCCCAGGAACACTGCGCCATTGTGGTTGTTGGGATCCAGGTGATGACGCAACAGCTCGGTCGCCGGGCGCGAGATCAGGAAGCCGATCTTGGAGCGGATCGAGCTGGAGAAGGCGCGGCGGAGCAGGTCTGCGACGAAGCGCGCCGTGCCCTCGACCGTCTTGAGTGCGATATTGCCGGCAAAGCCGTCGCACACAATCACGTCGACATTACCGCGCGACAGGGCGTTGCCCTCGATGAAGCCGGTGAAGCTCAATGGCAGGTGAGTCGCGGCGCGCAGTTGCTGCGCGGCGTCGCGAATAATGTCCGTGCCCTTGAGCTCCTCGGTGCCGATGTTGAGCAGCGCGACGCGCGGCGCCTTGAGGTCCAGCACGGTGCGCGCATAGGCAGCGCCCATCACCGCGAACTGGACGAGATTGCGGCTATCGACCTCAGTATTGGCGCCAAGATCAAGCATCACGACGTCGTTCGCGCCCAATGTCGGCATCCGCGCGGCGAGCGCAGGGCGGTCGATCCCGGGCATGGTGCGCAGGGCAAGCTTCGACATCGCCATCAGCGCGCCGGTATTACCCGACGACACGGCGGCGGCGGCCTCTCCCTTTTTCACCAGATCGATGGCGACCCCCATCGATGTCACCTTCGCACGGCGAATCGCCTGGCTCGGTTTCTCGTCAGCAGTGACGATCTCCGGCGCATGGACGATTTCCGACGCGGCAGTGAGATTGGGGTGCGACTTCAGGCCCTCGCGAATCGCGGCCTCGTCGCCCACCAGCAGGAAGCGCATGCCCTCGAACCGGTGCCGCGCACGCGCGACTCCGGCGAGCATAACCGCCAACCCCTCGTCGCCGCCCATCGCATCGACAGCGATCCGCGCGCTTGAGGTCATGGCTGGCGGCCCCCGTTCTTCGAGTTCAGCCCTCGACCGAGACGATCTCGCGGCCATTATAGTGGCCGCAGGCGCCGCAGAGGACGTGCGGGCGCTTGAGTTCACCGCAGTTCGAGCATTCCTGGAATGCTTCGACCTTCAGCGCGTCGTGCGACCGGCGCATGCCGCGGCGGCTCGGCGAAACTTTTCTCTTGGGGACGGCCATTTCGGCAACCTTCTTGGATTCGTGTCGTCAGAAACTTGATCGCGATACGCCTGGCATGGCGAACGGGCAAGCGCCGTGGTCCCGGCACCCGCCGGACCGCCGGTCAGGCCTGTCGCAAAGCGAGCGAGCGCCTATACCGATTTCCGTCCAAGTTGCAAGGCAGCGCGCGGCGTGGCAGCGGGGAACGCTCAAAAGGGGAAACCAAGACCGATGGACGCGATCATCCTGCCCGTGGCGCTCGCCACCACCGCTGCGTGTGCAATCCTCAACCTGTGGCTCGCCATGCGCGTCGGGATGGTGCGGCGGTCGGAGAAGATCTCGATCGGCGATGGCGGCAATGAACGGCTGACCGCGCGGATGCGCGCGCAGCTCAACTTCGCCGAATATGCGCCGCTCGTGCTGATCCTGATCGCGCTGATCGAACTGGCGGTGGGCACGGTCGACTGGCTGTGGGGCGCCGCGGCGCTGTTCGTCGTCGCGCGAATCCTCCATCCCTTCGGCATGGACGGGTGGAAGCCGGGGCGGGTGATCGGCATCATCCTCACCTTCCTGATCCTCGCGGGACTGGCGCTCTATGCCGCGAGCATCCCTTATTTCGGCGTCGGCGAGAGCGAGACGATCGAGCTCATTCAGGCGGGCTAGTCGCCCAGCCAGGCGCGCAGCAGCGTGTGGGCGATCGCATAGGGCGGCGGCGCACCGAATCGGGCGTCGGGATGCCCGTCGAGCGCCGCACGCACCTCGTCGCGCGTCACCCAGATCGCATCCTCGAGCTCGTCGGTGTCGAGCGTGATCGAATCGCCCTCGGCCTGCGCGATGCAGGCGATCATCAGCGAGGAGGGAAACGGCCAGGGCTGGCTCGCAACATAGCGAACATCGCCCACAGCGACGCCGGCTTCCTCGAGCGTCTCGCGCGCGACCGCTTCCTCGATCGATTCGCCGACCTCGACGAAGCCGGCGAGCGCCGAATAGCGCCCCGCGGGCCATGCCGCCTGCCGGCCGAGCAGCGCGCGACCCTCATATTCGGCGAGCATGATCACCACCGGATCGGTGCGCGGGAAATGCTCGGCGGCGCAGGCGGCGCAGCGGCGCGCCCAGCCGCCGCGGAAGACCTCGGTAGCGCTACCACAAGCCGGGCAATAGCCGTGGCGCTGGTGCCAGTCGACGAGGCTGCGCGCGCAGGCATAGAGGCCGGCCTGATCGGCGGGCATCAGCCCGAGCATCTGGAACAAGGCAGGTGAACGCGCGACGCCGTGCCGTTCGCCCATTGCCAGCGGCACGAAATGCGGCTTGCCGCCGATATAGCCGAGGAACAGCGGCTCGCTTCCCTCGGGCAGGTCGGCGAGGGCTACCCAGACCAGTTGCCCCTCGCCGTCGATCTCAGGCTCAAGCCCATCGAGCTTGAGGAGTCGCGCACGCCAGTCGCCGAGCGCCGCGGCCAGCGCTTCGGGATTATTGCGTTCGCGGTCGGCACGATCGAGTAGCGCACCGGTAAATCCCACATCAGCGCGCATCAGCGGGCGAGGTCCGCATAGACGGCTTTGACCGTGTCGGCGCGCAGCGGCCATTTGTCGCTGGGGAAATAATTGACCATCGCCGTCGCACGAACCTTGTTCGCCGGATCGACCCACGCCACCGTTCCCGCGGCGCCGCCCCAGCCATAGGTGCCCTTGCCCGGCCCGCCCGGAATGCCCTCCAGATAGACCGAACCGCCCGCGCCGAAGCCCATTTTCGGGGCGGTATCGCCGCCGCTGCCACCCGGTGCGCGATCGAACACCACACCCGCTGGCAGCAGGTTCGACATGGCGAGCCGCACCGTTTCGGGTTTCATCACCCGCGCGCCGTCGAGCGTGCCTTCGTTGAGCAGCATGTGCAGAAAGCGATCATAGTCGCGTGCCGACATGACGAGGCCGGCGCCGCCATAGGGAAAGGACGGCGGCACGGCATAGGCCGACCCCTTCGCCGGATCGAACGGGAGGCGATTGTCGCCCGCCCAAAGATAGTTGGTCGCGAATCGGCCAATCTCCGATTCGGGAACGGTCCAGTAGCTCGACCGCATCGGAAGCGGATCGAAGATTCGCGTCTGGACGAACCGCTCGAACGGCATCCCGCCGGCGACTTCCACGACGCGCGCGGCGGGACTCTGGGCATGGGCTTTCCCATCGACG
>CAZBYE010000323.1:0-3470 GCA_964496045.1 uncultured Stakelama sp. | reverse complement strand
CAGGCCGCGGAAAATCGAGGTTTCCTGAGGCAGATAGCCCAAACCCAGGATCGCGCGGCGGTACATGGGCAACGGGGTGATATCGACCCCGTCGAGCATGATGCGGCCGGCATCGGGCTTCACCAGCCCCATCACCGAATAGAAGCAGGTCGTCTTGCCTGCGCCGTTGGGGCCGAGCAGGCCGACAACCTCGCCCTTTCCAACCGAGAGCGACACGTCGGACAGCACGACGCGCTTGTCATAGGATTTGGCGATCGAGACGACGGCCAGCCCCGAGGTGGGCGGGCTGCCCGCTTCTGCGGCTACCGGTTCCAGCGTTTCGATATCTGCCATGACGCCCTATCCTGATCGCACGCGATGCTTAGCGATTCCTTGCCGCGCAGTCACTTGGCAAGTTTTATGCATGGCGAACTTTGGGGAAGTTAGGAAGGAAGGTGGCGGAGTAAAGCCCCGCCTGTGATCAATCGCGCTTGGGGACGGTGAAACGGCCCGTAACGCGCCCGCCCGACTGAGTCACACTGCCGTCGGGCGTCTTGGTCGTGCCGACGCCCGAGCCGTCGATCGACGCGCGACCCGTGTCGAGATTCATCGTCAGCCGTCCACCGCTCACCCGGTTGCTGCCCTGCGTCAGCGTGACATTGCCCAGCATGGTGATCGTGCGCTTGTTGATGTCGTACACGCCATATTGCGCGCGCGCGGTCTGGTCGGGCCGCGTGACCGTGACCCCGCCCGCGGCATCGAAGCGCGAGACCGAGGGCGATCCGTCGATGACCTGGCCGGTATAGCTCACCGTCACGCGCGCCGCGGTCAGCGTCATGCTGGCCTGGGTGATTTTCACGCCACCGGACAGGATCGCGCGATTCGCCTTGTCCTGCAGTTCGATGCTCTGCGCAGCGAAATCGATTGGCGCGTTCGAATCATGGCGCGTCTGCCCCAGCGCCGCGGTACCGATCACGGCGGTGGTGGCGATCGCTGCGATCGACGCGATAAGGAACGGACGGGCCATGTTCACCTATTTGCGCGCTTGGGATCGATCCGCAAGCGGGCATTGCCCTCGATCCGGACAGTTCGCTTATCGAGATCGGCGGTCATGCTGTTGCCGCTGAACACGCCGAGCGGGGTACGCCCGTCGATCTGGCCGGTCCCGGTCAGTTTCCGGGTCTTGAGATCCATGGTCGAATCGCGCGTGTCGAGCTGGTATCCGTCGGAGCTGCGAAACGTGATCGGGCCATCGATCGCGACTCGCTCGGTTTCCATGTCGTAGCGGCCGCGTTCGGCACGCACTTCGGCGGGGCCATCGGTCAGGCGGATACCGGCGGCGAGATTGTTCAGCTGCACGATCGGCTCTGCCGAACTCTTCTGGACCGCCGATCCGGCAGTCAGAACGAAAGGCTGCCCCTTGGCATCCGCGCCGCGATAGCGCGCCGACTGGATGCGCAGCCGTTCACTCGCAACGTCGACCTTATTCTTGTCGAGCACGAACGACACGTCGCCCCCCATGAACAGGGGCGCCATCACCAGAAAGGCGCCGAGCACACCGATCCCGGCCGGCAGGATCATCAGCAAGGTGCGGACGATATGGTCGTGGCTTCCCCCCGGGCGCGCCCAATGCTTGCGGCGCGAGCGTTCCTGGAGGGCGATCTCAGACATGGTTTGCCTCAGATATGCGCAAAGATATCGACCTCAGGCCAGCCGGCGAGGTCGAGTTCGGCGCGATGGGGAAGGAAGTCGAAGCATGCCTGAGCGAGCGCGGTCCGCCCCTCACGCGCCAGGCGGCGGTCGAGCTCCTCGCGCATCGCGTGAAGATAGCGCACGTCGGAGGCGGCATAATCCTTCTGCGCGTCGCTGAGCACCGGGCCGCCCCAGTCGGACGATTGCTGCTGTTTGGAGATTTCCTGCCCCAGCAGCTCGCGCACCAGATCCTTGAGGCCGTGCCGGTCGGTATAGGTGCGCACCAGCCGCGAAGCGATCTTGGTGCAATAGACCGGCGCCGCGGTGACGCCGAGATAGTGGCGGATCGCTGCGAGGTCGAAACGCCCGAAATGATAGAGTTTCACGCGCGACGTATCGGCGAGCAGCGCGCGCAAATTCGGCGCGGCGTAATCGCTGCCCGGTCCAAAACGGACGAGATGTTCGTCCTCGCCCCCGTCGGAAAGCTGGACGACGCAGAGCCGATCACGCGGTGTGATCAGCCCCATCGTCTCGGTATCGACGGCGATGTCGGCGCCGGGGGCGAACAGCCCTTCGGGAATATCTTCTTCGTGCAGGAAAACGGCCATGCGTCCGCCTAGCCGTTTACACCTGAACGCTCAATGCCAAGCTTATACAGGAGGCTTACCCTCTCGCTTCAACTTCGACCGACGCGCGATCATGTTGAGCGATTCGACCAGCGCGGAGAAGGCCATCGCGGCATAGATATAGCCCTTGGGCACATGAACGCCGAAGCCGTCGGCGATCAGCACCGCGCCGATCATCAGCAGGAAGCCGAGCGCGAGCATCACCACCGTGGGGTTGTGCTTGATGAAATTCGCGAGCGGATCCGCCGCGACCAGCATCACGCCGACGGTGACCAGAACCGCGGTGACCATGATCGCGATCTCGTCGGTCATGCCAACGGCGGTCAGGATCGAATCGACCGAGAAGACCATGTCGAGCAGGATGATCTGGAAGATCGCCGAACCGAAATTCAGCCCCACCACCTTCTTCTTGTCGAGAATCTCGTCGTCGCTCGGCACAGGATCGAGCGTGTGGTGGATTTCCTTGGTGGCCTTCCACAGCAGGAACAGGCCGCCCGCGATCAGGATCAGGTCGCGCCACGAGAAGGCGGTCTCGAAACTCGGTGCGCCATGCGCGCCGGTTGCGCCCTGAAGCCCCAGGTCGAACACCGGCGTGGTCAGCGACACGATGACCCAGATCATCGAAAGCAGCAGGATTCGCATCACCAGCGCCAGGCCGATGCCGATTCGGCGCGCCTTCTGCTGCTGGTGCTCGGGCAGCTTGTTGGTCAGAATCGAGATGAAGATGAGGTTGTCGATTCCCAGTACCACCTCCATCACGATCAGGGTGATAAGGGCGGCCCAGGCGGCCGGGTCGGCGATCAATGCAGCGATGTCCATAGACCTCCGCTGTGCCGATCCTGCGACACATACGCAAGTATCTGTTGGAACAGCACCGAAATCGCGACGAATTTGTTCGCGTCCTGTGCCGTACTGGGCTATGACCCGATTCCATGGGCGTGTCTTTGGAGCGCCGGAATGTCTGCGTCCTCGTCCGGCGTATGGCTTTCGAAATAGAGTTGGGCGACCGGGAAGACGAACAGGGCAATGAGTTTTGATCGAGGGCGCCGCGGGGATCGCGGCGGGCGCGGCAGAGACAAGCGCGACGGTTTCGGCGGCGATGAAGGCGGCAGCAGCTATGGCGACCGCGGCGGCTTCGGCGGCGGCGGCTTTGGCGGTGGCGGCGGCGGTGAC
>CAZBYE010000322.1:0-3492 GCA_964496045.1 uncultured Stakelama sp. | reverse complement strand
ACCATCGTGTTGCCGGCGGCGAGCGCGGGTGCGACCTTGGCGACGATCTGGTTGAGCGGCCAGTTCCACGGGGTGATCAGCGCGACGACGCCGATCGGCTCGTGCACGACGAGGCTGGTGCCGATCTGCTCGCTGAACTCGAAATTCCTGAGCGCGTTGATCGTCGACATCAGGTGGCCGATGCCGCTGCCGACCTGTGCAGTCTTGGCGAGGCTGATCGGTGCGCCCATCTCCGCGGCGATCGCTTCGGCGAGGTCGCCGGCGCGGTTCTTGTATTCGGCAAGGATCGCCTCGAGCAGCGCGATCCGCTCCTCGACGCTGGTGCGCGAAAAGCTCTCAAACGCGGCCTTTGCCGCAGCGACCGCCTTGTCGGCATCCGCCTCCGACCCCAGGGTTATTTCAGCGACGGGGGTTTCGGTCGCGGGATTGATCACGTCGTGGCGTGTACCCCCCTCGCTTTCGACCCAAGCGCCACCAATATACTGCTTGAGATAGCTCCGCATGCTCGCCTCCGGATTTTCCAAGATCGGGTATGGTGGATTAGATGGCGGTGCAGTCGACGGGTTGCAACCTGAAACTGGAGGCGAGTGTATGGCGCGTGTGGCGGTGATCGAGAAGACCGGCGGACCCGAGGTGATTCAATGGGTCACCCGCGACCTGCCGCCGCCCGGGCCGGGCGAGGTCAGCGTGCGACACACCGCCGCTGGGCTCAACTTCATCGACACCTATCACCGCTCAGGCCTGTATTCTGTGCCGCTGCCGAGCGGCCTCGGCAGCGAGGCGGCCGGGGTGATCGAGGCGGTGGGACAGGGCGTCACGGCGTTTGCAGTGGGCGATCGGGTCGCGACCTATGGGCCGGGGCTCGGCGCCTATGCGAGCGAACGCAACGTGCCCACGGAGATCCTGTCGAAGCTGCCCGACACGATTTCGGACGAGGTCGCGGCGGCGGTGATGCTGAAGGGCTGTACTGCCGAGTATCTGGTCGAACGCGTGGCGAAGGTCCAGGCGGGGATGACGGTGCTGGTCCATGCCGCAGCGGGCGGGACCGGGCAATTGCTGGTGCAGTGGCTCAAGCATCTGGGGGTGACGGTGATCGCTACCGTTGGTTCGCCCGATAAGGCGGAGCGTGCGCGGGCGCTCGGGGCCGATTACGTCATCGAATATAAACGCGAGGATATCGCCGAGCGGGTGCGCGAGATTACCGGCGGTGAAGGTGTGCCCGTGGTGTTCGACGGCGTTGGCGGATCGACCTGGGAGGCGTCGCTCAAATCGGCGGCGCGGCGCGGACTGATCGTCAGCTTTGGTAACGCGGGTGGCCCCGTTGAGGGGGTCAATTTGGGCGTGCTGAGCCGCAACGGATCTCTGTTCGTTACCCGGCCGACGCTGTATGATTATTATGCGAGCCCCGAGGAACGCGCCGCGGGGGTGGCGCGCGTGTTCGAACTGGTCGCAAGCGGGGTGCTGAGCGTCGAGATCGGGCAACGGTTTGCGCTGGAGGACGCCGCCGCCGCCCACCGCGCGATCGAGGCGGGCGAGACGATCGGCGCGACGTTGCTGATCCCCTAGCGCACCTCGCGGCTGAGCCGGGTCAGAAACACCGCGTTGCGCAGCGCCTGAAGCGGGATCGAGGTCAAGTCGATCCATTCGCCCTCGGCATGCGCACCGCCGCCGGCGACGCCGAGGCCAGCCAGCGTATCGACGTCCGCTGCGACGAACGCGCTGTCGGCTGCGCCGCGCTTGGCCGGGTCCATCTCGGTCATCTGGGGGAGCTTCATGTCGCGGTTGACCGTGTTGAGCTTGGCGAGCAGCGCGCGATTGCCCGCGGTCGGCGCCATCGGCGGATAGGACTCCTCGAACTCGATCTTCGCACGCGTGCCGGGCAGGCTCTTCGTGACGATCGCCTGCATCGCGGAGCGGGTCTTCGCCTCCTGCTCGGGGGTGAGCGCGCGCAGGTCGCCGCGCGCGACGGCCTGCTCCGCAACGATGTTGGTCTTGCCGCTGGCGCTGACCTGATAGTTGTTCGGCGCCAGCGTCGCCGGCGTCCCCGCCGCCATCGTGCCGATGTTGAAGGTCAGGTTTTGCTCAGGCAGCGTGCGGCGGAACTCGTCGAGGATGCGCACCAGCTCATACGCCGCGCCATAACCGAGCGAGGCGCCGAACACGCCGCTGCTATGACCGGTCTTGCCGGTCGTGGTCAGAGTCCAGCTTGCCGAGCTGCGCCGGGCAATCGTGCCCATGTCGCCGCCATTGTCGCGCGCGAGATTCTCATATTCCAGCGCGACGTCGGCCCATTTGCCCGCAGCGACCAGATCGCGCCGCGCCACCTCCAGCGGCTTGCCGGTGCGTTCCTCGTCCCCGGTCAGCACGATCTTGATGTCCGCACCCTTAAGCGTGCCGGCGGCCTGCATCGCGCGCAGCGCCGCGATGATCACGACGATCCCGCCCTTGTCGTCGCCGATTCCCGGGCCGCTGGCACGGTCGCCATTGCGGACGAATTTCTGGAAGGGCGATTCCGGCTCGAACACCGTGTCGAGATGGCCGATCAGCAACAGGCGCTTGCCCTTGCCATTGCCCGTGTGCGTCGCGATCAGGTGCCCGGCGCGGCCGGTTTCCTTCATGTCGACCCACTCGACCTTGAAGCCGAGCGGCTCCAGCTCGGCGCGGACCATGGCGCCCACCTTGGTCACGCCGTCGATGTTGAGCGAGCCGCTATTCTGGTTGACCAGCTTCTCCAGCAACGCGACGTGGCGCTCGGTCTCCGTCTTCACGGTGGTTGCCATCTTCTGCTCGACGCCGTTCTGGGCGACGGCGGGGAGGGCAAGGATCAGGGCGAGCGGGGTGAGGGCGCGGAGCATGCGCACGTTAAAGCGGCTGGCCGCGCACCCCGCAACCCTTAGCCGGGCGTCACCATGAAGATCTCGCCGTCCGAGTCGACGATGAACAGGTTGCCCGCCGCATCCTCACCGAACGACATGATGTGGTTGATCTCCCCGGCATCGGGCTTGAAGTCCTCGTTGCGGCGCTCATAGTTGCTCGACGCCAGCGTGCTGCCCGCGGCCAGTGACGCGTAGGGGACGCTCCAGATATTGCCGTTTTCACCGTCGCCGAAGACATAGGAACCAGTGAGCGAGGCGACCGGGCCACGATAGACATTGCCGCCGGTCACGCTGCCCCCCCGACGCGGGCCGGTGCCGTTCTCATATTCGGTGACGGGCGGGGTGATGCCGGCGGGCGGATTGCCGTGATCCGTATGCTGACGACTCCCCTCGAAATAGGGCCAGCCGAAGTTAAGGCCGGGCTGGTCGGTGCGGATGAGATTGATTTCGTGGCGCGCGAACTGGCCGATATCGGCAATGATCAGGCGGCCGTCGGGGGCGAAGGACCCGCGGGACGGAGTGTGCAGGCCGAGCGCGAAGACATAGGGATCGCCGTTGCCGGCGGTGAAGGGGTTGCCCGGCGCCGGCCGGAAGAAGCTGGGCGACGCGCCCGCAT
>CAZBYE010000321.1:0-3508 GCA_964496045.1 uncultured Stakelama sp. | reverse complement strand
CGGCTTGGCATGGCGCGGCGACGCGGCGTGGATCGCCTCGGCAACGACTTCCTTGCCGACGCCGCTCTCGCCCTCAATCAACACGGGGACGCGCGCACGCGCCGCCTTGGCTGCGATCGCGAGCGCCGCACGGAACTGGGGCGCCGAGCCGACGATCTCGTCGAAGGCCAGATTCGCACCCATCTTCTCGGTGAGCGGGCGCAGTTCGCCCCCAACCTTGGCACCGACCGCGGTGTCGAGCGCGGCGAGTAGCCGCTCGGGCGCGAGCGGCTTGACCAGGAAATCGGTGGCCCCGGCGCGCATTGCGCTGACCGCGGCGGCAACCGATCCATTCGCGGTGAGCAGCAGGATCGGGAGCATCGGGCGATTGGTGCGCAGTTCGGCGATCAGCCCTGCCGCATCGAAATCGGGCGCCCAGTGATCGAGCACGATCGCGTCCAGCGCCATGCCGTCGGGCGTACCCAACGTCGCCAGTGCGGTCTCGCCGTCACTCGCGGACACCGTCCGCCAGCCGCGGCGCGCAGCGATCGCCGTCACCAGCCGCCGCTGGGCCGGTTCGTCGTCGATCAGCATCAGGAGGCGCTGGCCGTTGCGCGTCATTTTCTGTCCCTGTTGTCCCTAAATCGGTCACTCGGGATAACGGCATTGGGTAAAGACCCACTTAAGCCTCCGAAAGCCCGTGGGGCTTGAGGGGCGGGGACACCCCGTCTAATGAAGCTGCCAACAACGCGTCAGAGGGGAAGCTACGCATGGCACAGAGCGCCGACATGAAGGCACATGAGAACACCTATGGCGGGTTCATGCGGATGATGAAGATCGGTACGGTCATCACCGTCATTCTCGCCGCCATTGTCATCTGGTTGATCGCTTCCTGACGTGAAGATCGCGGTCCTCAAGGAGACCGCCGCCGGTGAGCGGCGTGTCTCTGCGACGCCGGAAACGGTCAAGAAGTTCGTCTCGCTCGGCGCCGAAGTGGCGGTCGAACGCGGGGCGGGTGACACCGCTTCCCTTGATGACAACGCTTTTTCCGCCGCTGGCGCGAAGATCGGATCGCGCGCGGACGTGCTCGCGGATGCCGATATCGTGCTCGGTGTGGCCGGGCCGGACCCGGCGAGCCTGAACGGTATCAAACCCGGTGCATGGCTGGCTGCAGGCCTCAACCCGTTCGGCGAACGCGCTCGTGTCGATGCCTATGCCGCGCTCGGGATTGAGGCGCTGGCGATGGAGTTCATGCCGCGCATCACCCGCGCGCAGTCGATGGACATCCTCTCCTCGCAGTCGAACCTGTCCGGCTACAAAGCGGTGCTCGACGCGGCCGGCGAATATGGCCGCGCCTTCCCGATGATGATGACCGCGGCCGGCACCATTCCGGCCGCCAAGGTGTTCGTGATGGGCGTCGGCGTCGCCGGGCTTCAGGCGATCGCCACCGCCCGCCGTCTCGGCGCGCAGGTCTCGGCCACTGACGTGCGCTCGGCGACGAGGGAGCAGATCCTCTCGCTCGGCGCCAAGCCGATCTTCGTCGAGAATGTCGCCGGCATCGAAGGCGAAGGATCGGGTGGCTACGCCACCGAGATGAGCGACGAGTACAAGGCTGCACAGGCTGAACTCGTCTCGTCGCACATCGCCAAGCAGGACATCGTCATCACCACCGCGCTGATCCCGGGGCGCCCCGCCCCGCGCCTGATCAGCGACGCGCAAATCGCGTCGATGCGGCCGGGCAGCGTCATCGTCGACCTCGCGGTCGAGAGCGGCGGCAATGTCGAGGGCGCAGTCGCGGGCGAAGTGGTCGAGAAGCACGGGGTGAAGATCGTCGGGCACAGGAACGTGCCCTCACGCCTCGCCTCCGACACCTCGGCACTGTTCGCGCGCAACCTCTACAACTTCCTTTCCGCCTTCTGGGACAAGGAAGCGGGCAAGCCCGTGCTCGACGAGGAAATCGGCGATGCGATCCGCCTGACCCGCGATGGCAAGGTGGTGAACGAGAGGCTGCTCGGGTGACGGCTTTGCGCTGCATCCTCGCGCTTGCCGTTTGCATCGCAGGATCCGCCTCTGCCAAATCCGACCCTGCCACATCTCTCTACCATTTCGCCAATGTCATCGTTCCTGACGAGCAGGCGTCCGGCACCATCGCGATTCCGAGAAATGACCCGATTGTCTCGGCGCGCATTTTTTCTGAGCAACCTTTGAGACTAGTCGCGGATGCCCGCGCAGCGACAGGCGAAGCTCTCGTAAACGCCGGGGCCGAAGCGGCATTGGCGAGATCGAACTTGAGCATCGCCTGCTTTCTTTCAGCGATCAAATCTCCAAACGAACGAAAATCGAAGTTCTTGTGCTTACTGGATCAAGATCGAGACAATAGGTTTGAAGGCTGGTTTGTTGGTTTTGACCCGAAGATGCTAAACCGCCCTCCTTCGAGAATTGGTCCGGTAAGCAAGCTTTTCGAGCCAGTTTCATTTGATAAATTCGATGCAGCCGAAGGCACTCTTTTGGCCAAGCTTGTTATCGCAACGCAAGGAGAAGCGCTTTCCAGCCGGAAAGTTGTGCTTTGTATTGTCAAACCACAAGATACTTATCGCGGCTGCGGGATGCAGTTAGGTCCCGATCGAATTGACAAGCTTCCATTCGAAACGGGTTTGTACCAGTCAAAGTATCAAATTGTTTCAATCGATGACACAACTTTGACTTTTCAGGCAGTTCGCCCGCTGACACGACAAGTCGTCAATAATCGACCCATAAACTAGGGATCTTCCAGTGGACTTCATCTCGATCCTGTCGATCTTCGTGCTGGCGTGCTTCGTCGGCTATTATGTCGTGTGGTCGGTCACGCCGGCGCTGCACACGCCGCTGATGGCGGTCACTAACGCCATCTCCTCGGTGATCATCGTCGGCGCGCTGATCGCTTCGGCCGCGGCCGGGAGCGAAACCGCCAAATGGCTGGGGCTGATCGCGGTCGCGCTGGCCAGCGTGAACATCTTCGGCGGCTTCGCCGTCACCCAGCGCATGCTCGCCATGTACAAGAAGAAGGGCTGAGCCGATGCATGAGGCTGCTCCCGTCAACCCCTGGGTTGCGCTCGCCTATCTGATCGCAGGCGTCTGTTTCATCGTCGCGTTGCGCGGCCTGTCCTCGCCGGCGACCAGCCGGCGCGGCAACCGCTTCGGCATGATCGGTATGCTGATCGCGGTGGTGACCACACTGGTCACGCACGAGATCGCGTCATTGCCCGAGATCCTCGGCGCAATCGCCATCGGCGGCGGCTTTGGCTGGATCGTCGCACGTAAGATCAAGATGACCGATATGCCACAGCTGGTCGCAGGCTTTCACAGCCTTGTCGGCCTCGCTGCCGTACTGGTCGGGGTCGCGGCCTATCTCAATCCGCAGGCATTCGGGATTGTGTTTCCCGAAACCTCGAAGTTCGCCGGCCTGATCCTCCCGGTCAGCCGCATCGAACTGGGCCTGGGCGTCGCGATCGGCGCGATCACCTTCTCCGGCTCGGTGATCGCCTTCCTG
>CAZBYE010000320.1:0-3519 GCA_964496045.1 uncultured Stakelama sp. | reverse complement strand
TTCCGCGAGGATCAGATCGACCGCCTGACAGTGTTCCGGATCGGGTGGACTGCGCTGCACGAACGGGGGCAGGACAGCAAACTGCTCGCCCGTCGCGTTCAAGACCGGGCCGTCGAGGACGTCCTGCCGCGCAAGGCAATCGGGGACGACGCCATCGCGACGCTCGAGGCCCATGACTGGCCGGGCAATGTCCGCGAGCTGGAGAACCTCATGCGGCGCATGGCCGCGCTCCACCGCGACGAATGGATCGACGCGGCGGCGGTAAGAACGATGCTGGGCGAGGTTGCAGCGTTGCTGCCCGCGGCGCGCGATGCGGGGATTGAGGGCGCCGTGCTCGCCCGGCTTCAGCGGATCGCGATCGAGGAACCCAGGGTGCTGGAGGACGGCACGCTCTATGACCGCATCATCGGCGAGGTCGAACGTCCCCTGATCGAGGCGATGCTGGCACGCCATGGCCATAACCAGCTGCGCGCGGCGCGGGCGCTGGGGATCAACCGCAACACGCTGCGCAAGCGGCTGGATACGTTGGGCATCGATGTCGGCGGGTCGCGACAGGATGACACAGCCTAGCGGCGATTTGATCGAAGAAGTGTGTTTTCAAGGCAACGGGTATGTTGTAGCCATGCAACGATGACCGCTGTCGCCGAGCCGATTGCCGAACCTTTACCGACCGCGCGGCGGTTCAACGTCACACCCATCCTCGAGCTGATCGTATTCGGGATTGCGGTTGGCATGATGCTGACCACCTATCTGGTCATCAGCGGCAATACCGGATCACAGCGCCTGCTGACCCCGCCGCTGGTGGCGCTGTTGCTGGTGGCGAATCTGGTTCCGCTCGTCGCCCTGATCGTGCTCGTCGGCCGCCGCATCGCGATGCGGCGTGCGGCGCGATCTCCGCTGGGCGGCCGCGCGCGACTGCATGTGCGGCTGGTTGCGATCTTCTCGATCCTGGCGAGCGTGCCGACGATCTTCGTGTCGATCGTCGCGTCGCTGCTGTTCCAGTACGGCGTCGAGTTCTGGTATTCGGATCGCGCGCGATCGATGCTGGAGAATGCCTCAGCCATCGCACAGGGCAGTTTTGAGGATCTTGGACAACGCGTCGGCGCCAACACCGAAGCGATGGCAATCGATCTCGCGCTCCGCCTGACCGAGGTCCCGATCGACAGTCAGGAGTTCATCAACACGCTGCTGGTTCAGACCACCCAGCGCGAGCTTTCCGAGGCTGCGATCGTCCGGCAGGCCGAATCGGGTGAATTGCAGACGCTGGCCATCCTCAACCCGTATGAGCGCCTGATCGAAGAGCAGGTCAGCGCCCGGGCCATCAACGAGTTGAAGGCCGGGAAGAAATCGGTCGTGGTGGAGGATGCCGGGGGCCGGATCCGCGCGCTGACGCGCTTCCCCAACAACCCGGGCACCTATCTCTACGCCGCGCGGGTTGTCGATCCTGCGCTGCTCGAGCGCAAGGCGCGCGCGGAATCGGTGGTGCGGGACTATACCTCGCTGACCGAACGTTCGCGCAGCCTGCAGCTGCAGTTCAACATCGCGCTGCTGGTATTGTCGCTGCTGATCGTCGGCCTCGCGGTGTGGGTCGCTCTGGAAATCGCCGACCGCCTCATCCGCCCCGTGGGCGATCTGGTGAAGGCCGCGCGCGACGTCGCCGAGGGCGATCTCGGCACCCGCGTGCCGACGCGCAAATCCGACGACGAGCTCGGCATCCTCGGGACCGCCTTCAACCGGATGACCGACCGTCTGCAGGAACAGACCAATGCGTTGGTCACCGCCAACGCAGAGTCCGAAAGCCGGCGCGCGCTGATCGAGGCGGTGATGTCCGGCGTCACCGCAGGCGTGGTGTCGATCGACGCGGACCAGCGCATCCGGGTGATCAACAGCTCGGCGATGGTCCTGCTCAATCCGGGCGAGGCGCCGGTCGGGCGACTGCTCGGCGACGTTGCTCCCGAGCTGGAGGGCTTGCTCGACGGCGAGGCGCGCGAGGACATCGTCCAGCTCGCCAGCGGCGGCGAGGCGCGAACGCTGGCGGTGAAGGTCACCCGCGACGAGGGCGGACAGGTGCTGACCTTCGACGATATCACCCAGCAGCTGCTCGATCAGCGGCGCGCAGCATGGTCCGACGTCGCCCGGCGCATCGCGCACGAGATCAAGAACCCGCTGACCCCGATCCAGCTCGCCGCCGAACGGCTCCAGCGCCGGTACGGCAAGCAGGTCGATGCCGAGGACGGCACCTTTGCCAAGCTGACCGACACGATCGTGCGCCAGGTCGGCGACCTGCGGCGGATGGTGGACGAATTCTCGTCCTTCGCGCGAATGCCGAAGCCCGTGTTCCGCGAGGAATCGCTGCTCGACATCGCCCGGCAGACGATGTTCCTGCACGAAGTGGCGAAGCCGGAAATCCGCTTCACCATGACGCATCCCGATCCGGTGCCGGCTTTGGTGTGCGATCGGCGCCAGCTGGGGCAGGCGCTGACCAATCTGGTCAAGAACGCCACTGAGGCGGTCGAGGCGGTCGAAACCCGTGACGATGGCGAGCGCGGCGAGGTCGCGATGACGATCCGCGCGGGTGAGCCGGGACAGCTGCTGATCGACGTCGACGACAACGGCATCGGCCTGCCCGCCGAGCGCGAGCGGATCGTCGAGCCCTATATGACGACGCGCAGCCGCGGCACCGGCCTTGGCCTCGCGATCGTCAAGAAGATCGTCGAGGAGCATTTCGGGACGATGACCTTTGCCGACCGCCCCGGCGGCGGCGCGCGCGTGACGCTGTGCTTCGACACGGCGACGCTGGAGCGGATGGCCGGAACCGGTGGGGATGATGGCGGTGAAGAACCCGGTGGCGCGTTGCCCGCGGGTCTCACCAGAAGCAAGAACGGGTAAGGCGTATGAGCTTGGACATTCTGGTCGTCGACGATGAGCGCGACATTCGCGAACTGGTCGCGGGCGTGCTCGAGGACGAGGGCTATGAGACGCGCGGCGCCGCGGACAGCGATTCGGCGCTCGAAGCGATCGCGGATCGGCGGCCGAGCCTGGTGCTGCTCGACGTGTGGCTTCAGGGATCGCGCCTCGACGGGCTGGAACTGCTCGACGAGATCAAGCGCCGCGATCCGTCGATCCCGGTGCTGGTGATCTCCGGCCACGGCAATCTCGACACCGCGGTGGCGGCGATCCGGCGCGGCGCGAGCGACTTTATCGAAAAGCCGTTCGAGGCCGAGCGGCTGTTGCTGCTGGTCGAACGCGCGACCGAGACCGAACGGCTGCGGCGCGAGGTTGCGTCGCTGCGCGCGAGCGTGGGGCGCGAGACCGACCTCACCGGCACCTCCGGCTCGATCAACGGAGTGCGCGCGACGCTGAAGCGCGTGGCGGCGACGGGCAGCCGGGTGATGATCACCGGCGGGCCGGGCACCGGCAAGGAGGTCGCTGCACGATTGCTTCACGAATGGAGCAACCGGGTTTCGGGACCGTTCGTCATCGTCAGCGCCGCGCGGATGACGCCGGAACGCGTCGAGG
>CAZBYE010000319.1:0-3554 GCA_964496045.1 uncultured Stakelama sp. | reverse complement strand
CGGCAGCGATTCAATGTCGCCGACGGTGCCGCCGATCTCGCACAGCACGAAATCGAGGCCTTCGGTTTCGGCCTGCGCGAAATCCTTGATCGCATCGGTGACGTGCGGGATCACCTGCACCGTCGCGCCGAGATAGTCGCCGCGGCGCTCACGCTCGATGATCGTCTTGTAGATCCGGCCCGAGGTGATGTTGTCCGACTGGCGCGAAGCAACCCCGGTAAAGCGCTCGTAATGGCCAAGGTCGAGGTCGGTTTCCGCACCGTCGTCAGTCACATAGACTTCGCCGTGCTGATACGGACTCATCGTGCCCGGATCGACGTTGAGATAGGGATCGAACTTCCGGATGCGGACCGTGTAGCCGCGCGCCTGAAGAAGCGCGGCGAGGCTTGCCGCCATCAGGCCCTTGCCAAGCGAGGAGACCACGCCGCCGGTGATGAAAATATACCGCGTCATGGGAGTCACCGACTAGCCTTTATGCACGAGTGAGGGCAAGCGCCCGACTCCGGACGCTGCCAAAAAAAGTTGCGTTGAAAGCCCGCTTACTTAGCGAGCGGAACCGCGCTGTTATCGGCCGGAGTCACCGGCGCAGTAGCCGGCTGGCTCACCGGAGCCGAGCCAGTGCCGGGTGCCGGTGCGGTCTGCGCGGGCGTGACGATACGGCTGGTGTCGATCGTCCCCGCCCCCTGAGTCGCGGCGAGTGCAGCAAGCGCGATGCTCATCGCGATGAACAGCGTCGCCAGGATCGCGGTGGCGCGGGTCAGGAAATTCGCCGCACCCCGCGCCGACATCAGCCCGGACGGGCTTCCGCCCGTGGTCAGGCCGCCGCCTTCGGACTTCTGCATCAGGATCACCACCACGAGTAGCGAGGCGATGATGGCATGGACGACGAGGAGGAAGGTGAACAGCATGTCGGTCTTTCGCAGGAAAGCGGCGACATAGGGGAGGTCTGCGCCGCGATCAACCGCCCAGGGACGCTCTATTTGGAAGTCCGGCATCATCCAGCCGACCCGCCGGCCATCCGGGAGTGGCATCATAGCAGTGCTGTCATGCGCAGGCGGCGCAGTTTTCAACAGGGAATGTCACATATCCGGAACATTTCGGCGCAGCACTGAAACCAGCAAGCCTTCGGGGCGTTAATGCCCCGGAAAGCCCGGCTCCTTGCGGGCCTGTAACTAAAATGAGTGCCATGCGATGAACGCCATGAGCGACCAGTCGCTATATAACTGGAAGAATACGCTGATCGATTATGTCCGGTCAGGCGAACCCGATCTCACCAACCGGCAGATGGCGCTGATGCTGCTCGTCTACCTCGATTCAGGCCCGCATACGGTGCGTGGGCTGGCGAAGGCGCTCAACGTCTCCAAGCCCGTTGTGACGCGCGCCTTGAACAGACTGGGTGCCCTCGGCTATCTGCGCCGTCAGCGCGACGAAACCGACAAGCGGAACATCTTCGTCGCACGTACACCTGAAGGGGCGGAGTTTCTTGCAGAATTCGGGCAATTCGTTACCGGCGACAGCCACGCCGGACAGCCAGTCAAGCATCACGCGTAGCCGATTCGCGCTGACGGGCCGCTCGGTGCGTATCGACCCGCGCACCGATGCGGCGCGTCGGGACCTGGCCGATGTGCGCCTCGCCGACCGTGTATTTGCGCCCCATTATGCCGCACCCGTCATTTATGTCGTGACTAATGCTGTTTCCCTTCGCGCCGGCAAAGACGCCGATGCGGAGGTTCTCGCACAGCTTGGCGAGGGCGAAGTGTTCGAGGTGCTCGAACTGTCCGCGGGCAATGCCTGGGGCAGTGCGCCGGGTTCGGGGCTGGTCGGCTATGTCGATGCAGCGCAACTGAAGGCGGCGGCATGAGCGTCAGCGTCTTTATCGACGGTGCCGCCGGCACCACCGGTCTAGAAATCCGTGAGCGGCTGGCGACGCGCAGTGAGATCACGCTGATCACGCTGGACGACGCCGACCGCAAGGACGCCGGCAAGCGCGCCGAAGCGCTCAACAGCGCCGATTTCGTCATTCTCTGTCTGCCCGACGACGCAGCGCGCGAGGCGGTCGAGCTGATCGCGAACGACACCACGCGCGTCATCGACGCATCGAGCGCACACCGAGTCGCCGATGGCTGGACCTATGGTTTTGCCGAGTTGGAGCCGGCGCAGGCCGCTGCGATCGCCGAGGCGCGCTATGTCAGCAACCCTGGCTGCTGGCCTACCGGCTTCCTTGCGCTCGTCCGTCCGCTGGTGCGCGCGGGTCTGATCCCACCCGATTGGGTGCTCACCGCCGGCGGCGCGTCGGGCTATTCGGGCGGCGGCAAGTCGATGATCGCCGAGTTCGAGGATGGCAGCGAGCCGACCGGTTACCGTGCCTACGGCCTCAATCTCGAGCACAAGCACCTGCCCGAAATGCAGAAGCACGCACGTATCGATCACGCCCCGATCTTTCAGCCCGCCGTGGCGCGGTCCTATCGCGGGATGCTGATCGAAGTGCCGCTGCCGCTCCAGATGCTTCCGCGCAAGCCAGCGCCGGCACAGATCGAGCAGGTCCTCGCCGACGCCTATCGCGACTCACCGATCGTGCGGGTGCTGCCCGGCGACGACGTGTCGCTGGTGCGGGTCGAGGATGACGCCGGCACCGATCGCCTGACCATCCGCGTATTCGGCAATGCCGAGCGCGGTCAGGCACGGCTGATCGCTACGCTCGACAACCTCGGCAAGGGCGCCGGCGGCGCGGCGGTTCAGAACCTGAACATCATGGCCGGGTTCGATCAGACCGCCGGATTGGTGCTTTAGGCCGATCCGGCCTCTTACTTTAGCCCGATAAAGCGCAAGGCGCTTCGCAACCCGGAAATCCGCTGCTAGGGCGGGCGCGCAACGCGTTTGGGAGGATCGATGCGACAGCCATTCGGCAAACTGCTGCTGTTCGGAGCGACGGGGGATCTGTCGCAGCGGATGCTGATACCGTCGCTCTACGGCCTCCACGCCGATGGTTTGCTCCCCACTGATTTGACGATCACGGGCACCGCGCGGTCAACGCTGTCAGACAGCGAGTTTCGCGACTTCGCTGCGAAGGCGCTCGATACCTATCTGCCCGAGGACCGCAAGAATGCGGACGCGATCGCCGCATTCCTCGGCCGGCTGCAGTACCAGACGCTCGATGCGTCGGACCTCGGTGGCTATGCCGCGCTCGCGGAAAAGCTCGGCGACATCTCTAAGGGTCTCGCCATCTTCCTGTCGACGGCACCGAAATTCTTCGAGCCGACGATTAAGGGCCTCGCCTCTGCCGGGCTCGCCGGCAGCAACGTCCGCATCGGCCTCGAAAAGCCGCTCGGCACCGACCTGCCCTCCAGCCGCGAGATCAACGACGCCGTGGCATCGGTCTTCCCCGAACACCGCACGTTCCGTATCGATCACTATCTCGGCAAGGAAACCGTCCAGAACATCCTCGCGCTGCGCTTCGGCAATTCGCTGTTCGAGCCGGTGTGGAATGCGCAGGGGATCGATCACGTCCAGATCACCATCTCCGAGACCGTCGGCCTCGAAGGCCGGGCCGATTA
>CAZBYE010000318.1:0-3566 GCA_964496045.1 uncultured Stakelama sp. | reverse complement strand
TCCAGCCCGAGCTGGCTGGCGACTTCGGCATCCTGATGGAATGGGCCGACAAGGTCCGCCGCCTCAAGGTGCGCACCAATGCCGAGACCCCGCTCGACTGCCGCACCGCGCGCGAGTTCGGCGCCGAGGGCATCGGCCTGTGCCGCACCGAGCATATGTTCTTCGACGCCGCGCGGATCACCGCGGTGCGCCAGATGATCCTGGCGGCAGACGAGAAGGGCCGCCGCGCAGCGCTCGACAAGCTGCTGCCCGAACAGCGCAAGGACTTCACCGAGATCTTCGAGGTGATGGCCGGGCTGCCCTGCACCATCCGCCTGCTCGATCCGCCGCTGCACGAGTTCCTGCCGCACGAGGAGTCCGAGTTCGCCGAGGTTGCGGCGGCTGCGGGTCTCGACGTCGAGACGCTGCGCCGCCGCGCCGCCGAGCTGCACGAGTTCAACCCGATGCTGGGCCATCGCGGTTGCCGCCTGGGCGTGACCTATCCCGAAATCTACGAGATGCAGGCGCGCGCGATCTTCGAGGCGGCGTGCGAGGTGGCGGAGAAGTCCGGCGCCGCGCCGGTGCCCGAGGTGATGATCCCGCTGGTCGCGACCAGGCGCGAGCTCGAGCTGATGAAGGCGGTGGTCGACAAGGCCGCGCAGGCGGTGTTCGCCGAGAAGGGTCGGACGATCGAGTATCTGGTCGGCACGATGATTGAGCTGCCGCGCGCCGCACTGCGCGCTGGCGACATCGCCGAGGTCGGCGAGTTCTTCAGCTTCGGCACCAACGACCTGACCCAGACCACACTGGGCGTCAGCCGCGACGATGCCGGCCGGTTCCTGACGACGTATGTGGAGAAGGGCATCTATGCCCGCGACCCGTTCGTCTCGATCGATGTCGAGGGCGTCGGCGAGCTGATCGAGATCGCGGCGGAGCGCGGACGCAAGGCGCGGCCGGGAATCAAGCTCGGCATCTGTGGCGAGCATGGCGGCGATCCGGCGTCGATCGCCTTCTGTGAGCAGACGGGTCTCGACTATGTCTCCGCCTCGCCCTATCGCGTGCCCATCGCGCGGCTCGCCGCTGCGCAGGCGGCGCTCAAGGGGGGCTGACGCACGTGGCGGCGATGGGTGGCGCGGTGGTCCTCAAGCCGCGCCCAGAAATGAATCCTGTCGAACGCCTCAACGCCGAATTGCTGAATGGCCGTACCGCCACCGAAGTGCTCGAAGAGCGCTGCGTGGCGCTGGGGCTTTCCGGTGCGCCGCGCGTGCATGCGCAGGTTCGCCGCGACCGGCTGGTCGCGGGGGAGGCGGCCGCGCGCCGTCGTCTCAATGCGGAGGGCGAACGGCTCGGCTATCGCCGCGTCCACCTGATGTGCGGCGAAGCGATTCTGTCGGAAGCAGTGAACTGGTATGTCGCGAGCCGGCTGACGCCTGCGATGAACGGGGCGCTGGAGACCGGCGACGTGCCGTTCGGACGCGTGATCCTGCCGCTCGGCCCCAGCCGCCGCACGGTTTCGACGCGGATTCTGTGGGACGGGGAGGGCACGGCGCCCGTGACGATCCTGCGCCATCGCGCGCTGGTGGTGGATGCGCAGGGGCGCCCGCTGGCCGAAGTGATCGAGAATTACCGCGCCGTACTGGTCACCGGGATCTAGTCTTCGGGCGGGGTTTCGCCGGGCGCGCGTTCACGTTCGAGCTTGCGGACGCGCTCACGCGCCTTGACCAGCGCCTTCTCCATCTCGCGCCGGTATTTGGCGATGATGACCTCGCGCTCGCGATAGCGCTTCTGCCATTTGCGCACCGCGGGGCTGGTCGCCGCGCCGATCAGCCAACCCGCCGCGAGCGCCGCGGCGAGCAGGACCCAGCCGAAGGGAGAGGTGAACGGCATCGAACTTCCCTAGCTGCAACGCGGGCGGTGTGACCAGCGGTAAGCGGACACCAGTCGCGCCCTAGCCACTCATCAGCGCATCGTTGATCGAACAGGCCGCGGGGCCAAGGATCACGACGAACAGCACCGGAAGGATGAACAGGATCAGCGGAACGGTCATGATCGCGGGCAGGCGCGCGGCCTTTTCCTCGGCGCGCATCATCCGCTCGTTGCGGAACTCGCTCGACAGCACGCGGAGGGCAGAGGCGAGCGGGGTGCCGTACTTCTCGGTCTGGATCATCGTCGTGACCACACCGCGCACCGAATCGAGGTCGATACGCTTCGCCAGATTCTCGAACGCCATGCGGCGGTCGGTGAGGAAGCCCAGCTCGATCGCGGTGAGCGAGAATTCCTCGCCCAGCTCGGGATAGGCCTTGCCCAGCTCCCGCGAGACGCGGCCGAAGGCGGCGTCGACGGTCAGGCCCGCCTCGGCGCAGATCACCAGCAGATCGAGCGCGTCGGGAATGCCTTTGCGGATCGCCGAACTGCGCTTCTGGATCTTGTTCTTGAGATAGATGTCCGGGCCCTTGTAGGCGAGGATGAAGCTGCCGGCGACGAGGCCATAGGATTTGATCGGCGTCCAGTCGGCGAACATGTCGGTGCCATAAACGAGGAACAGCATGATCCCGCCGATCACGATCGGCAGCACCATCCGGCCGAAGATCACGGCATAGGCATAGTCCTTGGACCGGATGCCCGCCTGGAGCAGCTTGGTCTGCGCGACCTGGACCTGCTCGTCCTGCAGCACCTTGAGCGAGGACAGGAGCGAGCGGAGGCGGTCGGTGGTGTCGTTCTGGCGCACCAGCTTCGCACGGCGCTTGCTGGTTGATGCCGTGATACCCGCCTTGAGCTGTTCGCGGCGTTCGTTGAGCGCCTTGACGCGCTTCGCCATCGGATCGCGTACGGTGGTCGCGGCATAGATTGCGAGGAGCACGCAAAACGCTGCCACGCCCGCGAGCAGTGTCGCGACGTAGATCACGTCGATGCCAAGAAGTGTGAGTCCGTCGGGGTTGCTCATCGCATCAAATCTCGAAACTGATCATCTTGGCCATGATGAGCGCACCGATGCCCATCCACACAATGCCGCCACCGCCGGCGATCATCAGCCGCTCGTCGATGAAGAATTTCTGCATATATTCGCCGCTGATGAACCAGATCAGCAGGAAGACGATGAACGGCAGCGAGCCGATGATATAAGCCGAGGCCTTCGATTCCGACGACATGGCGCGGATCTTGAGTTTCATCTGCGCGCGCTTGCGCAGCACGTCGGCGAGGTTGGCGAGCGTTTCGGCCTGGTTGCCGCCGGTCTCGCGCTGGATCGCGATGGTGATGCAGAAGAACTGGAATTCGGGCGTGCCGAGCCGGTCGGCGGTCTCCTGCAGCGCCTGATCGAGCGTGCGGCCGATCTTCATCTTGTCCGAGATCGAACGGAATTCCTCCCCGACCGGGCCGTCGACCTCCGCGCCGACGACGCCGATCGTCTCGGTGATCGGCAGACCCGAGCGCAGGCCGCGCACGAGCAGTTCGATCGCGTCGGGGAATTTGGCGGTGAATTTATCGATGCGCCCCTTGATGAAGAAACCGACCATGACGTGCGGCAAGCCCACACCGTACCAGAGACCGAACCACACCCCAAGCGGGACCGACGACACCTGGGCAAC
>CAZBYE010000317.1:0-3582 GCA_964496045.1 uncultured Stakelama sp. | reverse complement strand
TTCCGCCAGGAATTGACTGCGTGAATCCTTCAGGTTCCTGATGCTCGTGGCGAGCCGCTCTTGTTCGATCTCCGCCCGCAGCACGTCCGCAACGTGACCTTCCCTGCCTCGTTCTGCGCCCGCGCGATCGTCTCCAGGTCGGCGAGCAGCTTGAGGGTCTCCTGGTTGATCGCGATTTTTGCGTTCGCCAGATGGAGCTGGTAGTAGGCCTTCTTCACCGCGAAGGCGGTTTGCAGCACGCTGGCTTGAAACGCGAAGTATTTTGCCTCGCTTTCGGCCGTCGCGACGTCCGCTGCGGCTTTCAGCTTGCCGGGACCGGGAAAATCCATCATCAACCCGGGCATCAACGAAAGCACGACGTTCGAGATATCGCTCTCGAAGGTTAGCCGGGGGTCCGGCAACGAGCGTTCGACGGTGATGCGCTGGACCGCTGCCGCCCAGTCGTAATATGCGGCTTCGACCCGCGGTTGATTGAGAACGGCGAATTGAAGATACGTGCTGAGACGATCGCTGGTTCGCAGCCGGGGCAACGGGGGGCGTTGACCGTCCGGCCGGTACCTGGCGCCGACAGCTTGCAATTCCTGCCGCGCCCGGAGTTCGCCCTCGATCGGAACCCCTGCGCATCCGGTCAGCGCGAGTGCATAGCCACCGACCAGGGCGGTCGCGACTGCACTGAGGCGACGCACCCGCTTCAGATCCCCGCGCGCGACGATGCACGTCGCAGATCGAGGAGGTTCGCCTTTTGAGGACAGTACTCCCGGATTCATGACTTTCGACCCATGAAATTCGGCATTAGGATCGACCTTCCATATAGGGCGCCGGGTGCGCGGCCTTCTCCCGCGCACCACTCAACACCTTACTGGTCTCCAAGACAATGAGCGGGATCGTGCCCAGCGCGATCCACGCCAGACACTGGCCGACACCGATCGGGGGGATACTGAATATCGATTGCAGGACCGGAACGTAGTGGATCGCGAGCTGCACGATGAAGCTGACCAGCACGACGATAAGCAACCGAAGATTGGTGAATAGCCCGAGCTGCCAGATGGGCTTAATTGAGCTTCGCGCCCCAAACGATCGAAACAGCTCGCTGAAAACCAGGACCGTGAAGGCGGCATTCCGCGCCTCGTCGAGGCTTCCACTGTTGTAGTGCTCGAAGGCAAACGCGCCCAAGGTGACGAGCGCGGTGAGCCCACCGATCATCGCGGTTGTCTTAAGGAACCCACCGTCAATAAGCTGTGCTTGCGGGCTCCGCGGCGGGCGCGACAGCACGTCGGGATCGGGGGGGTCCGTGGCGAGCGCGAGGGCCGGCAGACCGTCGGTCACCACGTTGATCCACAGCAGATGGATCGGAAGCAGCGGCAACGGCCACCCGACCAGGGTGGCCAGCAGCATCACCATGAGTTCGGCGGCATTGCCGGCCAGCAGGTAGCCCAGCGTCTTGGCGATGTTGTCGTATATGCCGCGCCCTTCTTCCACCGCCGCGGCGATCGATGCGAAGTTGTCATCAGTTATGATGATGTCGGCGGATTGCTTGGTGACTTCCGTGCCGGTGATGCCCATGGCGATGCCGATCGACGCCTCCTTCAGCGCGGGCGCATCATTGACCCCGTCGCCAGTCATGGCGACCACGGCATCGCGCCGCTTCCAGGCACGCACGATCCGCAGCTTGTCCGCGGCGGTGACTCGCGCGAACACAGCAGTCCGCGGAATGCGTTCGGTCAGATCGCGGTCGTCGAGACGGGCCAGTTCGGCACCGGTGAGAACGGCGTCGCCCGGGTCCAGAATGCCGAGCTCACGCGCGATCGCTCGCGCCGTGTCCGGGTGGTCACCCGTGATCATCACGATCCGGATTCCGGCCTGTCGGCACTTGGCAACCGCGTCGCGCGCCTCCGCCCGCGGCGGGTCTTGCAGGCCGATCAGGCCGAGCAAGGTCATTCCACTTTCCGTTTCGTCAGCGCCGATCGGCTTGCCGTTGAAATCCGCCAGAGATCCGAGCGTCCGCTCGGCGAAGGCAAGCACGCGCAACGCGTCGGTCGCCATGACCGCGCTGGCTTGCAGTATACGCGCCCGATCGCTTTCGGAAAGTGGCTCTGCGCCTCCCTCAGTCAGAATGTGAGAGCAACGGTCGAGGATCGTCTCTGGCGCCCCCTTCGCGAAGGCATGAGCCTGATCGGCCTGTGCCCGAACCACCGTCATCCGCTTTCGGTCGGAGTCGAAGGGCACTCCGCCGATCCTCGGAGTCTCGGCCTCCAACGCCTCGCGCCGTATGCCATGCTTCGCCGCCGCGACCAGGAGCGATCCCTCGGTCGGGTCGCCGACAATGCCATCACGACCTGCTTGCCCAATCAGTTCAGCGTCGTTGCACGCGACGGACGCCCACAGCAGCTTGCCGAGCAGCGGATCGCGGCCGGCTAGAACTTCCCGTCCGTCGGCAAAGAATGCGCCCGTCGCGGCATAGCCTTCGCCCGTGACTGCATAGGCGGCGGCGCCGGTGACCACCTTGCGTACGGTCATTTCACCCACGGTCAGGGTACCCGTCTTGTCCGTGCATATCACCTGCGCGCAGCCCAGCGTTTCCACCGCCGGCAGGTGTTTGACGAGCGCGTTGCGACGCGCCATGCGCTGGGTGCCCAGTGCGAGCGCCACCGTCACGACCGCCGGCAGGCCTTCGGGAATCGCAGCGACGGCAAGGCTGACGGAGGTTAGGAACAGTTCGAACAGGGGCATCGACCGGAGCAGGCCAAGCAAGAAGACGACCACGACAATGGCGAAGCAGGCCCACAACAGCCGGCGGCCTACCAAGTCCAGCCGTTTCCGCAGCGGCGTCTCACCGGCGACGGCGCTTTCCAGAAGCCCCGCGATATGGCCGACTTCGGTCTCCATGCCCGTCGCGACTACGACGCCGCGGCCCGTGCCTGCGGCCACTGTCGTCGCAAGGAAAACCATATTGGCGCGGTCTGCGAGTGGCGTCTCGGCCGCACGGACATCGGCCGTTTTCCAGACCGGTTGAGACTCGCCGGTCAACGGCGCTTCCTCGGCACGCAATCGCTCAGCTCCGATCAGTCGCGCATCCGCAGCGATGATGTCGCCGGGCTCCAGCAGGAGTATGTCGCCGCGGACGACTTCCGCCGCCGGAACCATCAGGGAATGGCCATCACGGACGACGCGCGCGCGCGGCGCTACAAGACGCGCCAATGCCGCCGCTGCGCGTTCCGCCCGAAACTCCTGATAGAATCCGAACAGCGCATTCAAGAGAACGATGACGGCGATTGCCAGCCCGTCCACGGTTTCGCCCAGGGCAATCGATACGGCCGCCGCACCGATCAAGACCCAAATCACCAAGCTGCGAAACTGGGCGACCAAAACGACGATAGGCCGGACATCTGCTTCTTTGCGCAGCTCGTTCGGACCGTAGCGCTTCAGCCGGGCTGACGCTTCCGCCGGCGACAACCCTCGCTCAGGTTCGGTCCCGAGCTCGTGCAACAGCTCATTCATTTGGTGGCTATGCCACTGAGGCGGACTGTCGGAGATTCCTAGGGGGAACGGCCGCCCTTGCCGCTGGTCTCCCGCTGTATTTTT
>CAZBYE010000316.1:0-3591 GCA_964496045.1 uncultured Stakelama sp. | reverse complement strand
TGAGCAGCGCGTTGCCGATCACGCGCGACAGCATCTCACCATCGACCGGAACGATCGTGGCGCGTTTGCCTACGGCCATCTCGACGAGGCCCGTCGCGGCGAGCGTGCGCATCGCCTCGCGCACGACAGGGCGGCTGACGCCGAGCGTCAGGCTGATCGTCGTCTCGCTCGGCAAGCGTGCGCCAGGACGCAGCCGCTCATCGGCGACGTGGCGATAGATATAGTCGATGACGTGATCGACCAGGCCGCTCGTCTTCGCGCCGCCGCCTGCCGCTTCGTCCGCCTTCGTTCCCAACCCGATTCCCCTGTGTTCGTGCCGCCGCCCACGGCAGCCGCACCAATGCCTTAGCAAAATCACGCTTGCCTTCGCCATGCAAACCGGTATCAACCTGTCATACAGGATTCAATGATTGAGCCGTCGCAAAGGCGCGCCGTGAGGATGCCGGACGAATGACCATCACAGCCTCAGCCGCGAATTCGGCGGCGCCACGCGGTCGCTATCGCTGGGTAATCTGCGGGCTGCTCTTCGCCTCGACCACAATCTGTTACATTGACCGCCAGATTTTCGGACTGCTTAAGCCGACGCTCGATGCCGAGTTTGGCTGGTCCGAGACGGTCTATGGCGACATCATCGCCACCTTCTCGCTGATGTACGCCTTTGGCTACCTGCTCGGTGGCCGGCTGATGGACCGCATAGGCGTGCGCGGGGGGCTCGGTATCGCCGTGTTCGGCTGGAGCCTCGCCGCCGCGGCGCACGGCCTCATGTCTACGGTGCTCGGCTTCAAGATCGCGCGTGGCGCGCTCGGCATCACCGAAGGCGGCAACTTTCCCGCCTCGATCAAGGCGGTGCGTGAATGGTTTCCGCCTCAGGAACGCGCCTTCGCCACCGGCATCTTCAACGCGGGCAGCAATATCGGTGCGATCGTCACGCCGCTCTCGCTGCCGTTCATCGTTGCGCTGGTTGGCTGGCGTGCCGCCTTCCTGATCGCGGGCAGCCTCGGCCTGATCTGGCTCGTCCTGTGGCTTCGCTTCTACGAACTGCCCGAGCGCCAGAAGCGCCTGTCGGCGGAGGAACTCGCCTATATCCAGCGCGGCGATGAGGCGCCCGCCGAGCCGGTGAAATGGCTGTCGCTGCTGCGCTATCGCGGCACCTGGGCCTATGTCGTCGGGATGCTGATGACCAGCCCGGTGTGGTGGTTCTATCTCAACTGGGTTCCCGGTTTCCTGCACGATCGCTTCGGCATCGACATGATGGGATCGATCGGGCCGCTGGTGGCGATCTACCTGATCGCCGACGTGGGCAGCATCGCGGGCGGCTGGCTGTCGTCGAGGATGATCCGGCGCGGCATGCGACCGGTACGGGCGCGGCTTGCGACCATGCTGCTGATGGCGCTGTGTCCGATTCCCGTAGCGTTCATCGCCGGCGTTTCCAGCCTGTGGCCCGCCGTGATGCTGATCGCGCTCGCTGCAGCCGGGCATCAGGGCATGTCGGCGAATCTCTACACGCTTGCGTCGGACACCGTGCCCTCGCGCGGGATCAGTTCGGTGATCGGGATCGGCGGGTTTGCCGCGGGCATCATGGGAATGTTCGTCGCGATGGCGGTGGGCCGGATCCTCGATGCGACCGGCGGCAACTACGCCGTCCTCTTCCTCGGCGCCGCAATCGCCTATCCGCTCGCCGTGCTGGCGATGGCGCTGATCCTGCGCCGTCCGCGCGCTGCATCCACTCTGGAGTCATGATGACCGATAACGAGATCTTCGACCTGTTTCGTGCCGAGCTCTACACGCCTGTCGTCGGCGACATCCTCGACACTTTGGGTTGCGTCCACCAGTTCCTGCCCCAGCCGATCCAGCCGATGCTGACCGGCATGAAGCTGGTCGGGCGGGCGATGCCAGTGCTGATGATCGACGTTTATGGCGAGCAGGCGCAGCCCTTCGGCAAACTGACCGAGGCGCTCGACCAGCTTGAGCCGGGCGACGTCTACCTCGCCAGCGGCGGCGAGATGCGCTGCGCCTATTGGGGTGAGATCCTCACCGCGACCGCGCGAGCCCGGGGCGCCAACGGGGCGGTGGTCAACGGCTATCATCGCGATACGCCGCAGGTATTGTCGCAGGACTGGCCGGTCTTCAGCCGCGGCCGCTTCGCGCAGGATTCCGGCGTGCGGACCAAGGTGGTCGACTATCGCTGTGCGATCGAGGTCGGTCCGGTCTCGGTGCAGCCGGGTGATCTGGTGTTCGGCGACCTCGACGGCGTGGTCGTCATTCCGCGGGCGCATGAAGCCGAAGTGATCGAACGCGCGTTGGAGAAGGCGCGCGGCGAGAAGCAGGTGCGCAAGGATATCGAGGCGGGCATGTCGAGCACTCAGGCCTTCGCCAAATACGGGATCTTGTGAGGCCGGCATGACCAACGCGTTCCGCATCCACCCGCACGATAATGTCGCGACATTGCTTGGCGATGGCGAGGCTATGGTGACGGTGGTGGGCGGCGATGCGATCGCGCTGAACGAACCGGTTGCGATGGGTCACAAGGTAGCGCTTGCGGATATCGCCGTAGGGGAGGCGGTGGTGAAGTTCGGTATCCCGATCGGGCATGCCGGCAGCGCGATCCGCGCAGGCGACTGGGTGCATCTCCACAATTGCACCAGCCGCTTCGACGAGCGCTCGGGCGGGTTCGACGTCGTCACCGGCGCGGCCGGGGATATGACCTATGACTGAGGTCTTCGACCGCCAATGGACCGGCTGGCTGCGGCCCGACGGGCGCAAGGGAATCCGCAACCTCGTCCTCGTCATCTACACCGTGCAGTGCGCTGCGCATGTCGCCCACGCCATCGCCGCGGGCGAGGATGACGTGCAGGTCATTGGCTTCCCCGGCTGCTATGACAATCAATATGCGATCCGGCTGGTGCTCAGCCTTGCGCGGCATCCCAATGTCGGCGCGGTGCTGTCGGTCGGCCTCGGTTGCGAATATACCCAGCCGGCGAAGATCGCCGAGGCGGTCGAGAAAAGCGGACGCCCGGCGGCGTCCTTCTTCATCCAGGATGTCGGCGGTACGCGCTCCTCGACCGACAAGGGCAAGGCGATTGTCCGCGACCTGCGTGATCGTATCCGTCGCGATACGCCGCGCGTGCCGATGGGCTTTGCCGACCTGACATTGGGCGCCGAATGCGGCGGATCGGACGGTACCAGCGGGTTGGTCGGCAATCCAGCGGTGGGGAGGCTGTTCGACCGGGTGGTCGATGCCGGTGGGTCGGCGATCGTCGAGGAGATCGTCGAGATGATCGGGCTGGAGGATATCATCCTCGCCCGCGCCGCCGACGATCGTGCCCGCACCGAGCTTGCCGCCGCTTATGCCAAGGCCGAGCATTATTGCCGCGAGGTACGGCAATATTCGGTCTCGCCGGGCAATTTCGCGGGCGGCCTGACGACCATCGAAGAGAAAAGCATGGGTGCGTTCGCCAAGAGCGGGTCGCGCCCGATCCAGGGCGTGATCAAGGTCGGCGAACAACCGCCCTGGCCGGGCCTCTGGGTGATGGATTCGGTGCCGGATCCGCACTTCATGCAGTTCGGCTACACCAACCCCAACGATACCGA
>CAZBYE010000315.1:0-3605 GCA_964496045.1 uncultured Stakelama sp. | reverse complement strand
CCGTTCACGGTCATGGACACGTTCTTCATTCTTGCAGCATGCGGTTTTGCGGCGCAGGCGCAGGTCGCGCGCGAGACGGTGCAGTTGCAGACGCGCACCTTCGAGCTGACGCAACGGTTGGTCGAGGCCGGGCGCGGCACCGCGCGCGACATCGATCAGGCGCGGGTGCTGACCGAGAATGCCCGCGCGCAGGTGCCGGCATTCGAGGCCGAGCGGCGCGCGGCGCTCTACGCGTTGGCGACGCTGACCGGTAAGCCACCGGCCGAGCTGGACAATGAGGCGAACGCGTGCGCGACCCCGCCAGGCGTTTCCGACCTGATTCCGGTCGGCGACGGGCAGGCGTTGCTCGCGCGGCGACCCGATGTGCGTCAGGCGGAGCGAGCGCTTGCGGCGGATACCGCGCGAGTAGGGGTGGCGACGGCGTCGCTCTATCCCTCGATCCGGTTGCTGGGATCGGTGTCGCTCGGTTCGCAGAACCTCGACAATCTCGGCAAGAGTTCGTCGTTCAACTTCTCGCTCGGGCCGTTGCTCAGCTGGAGCTTCCCGAACATCACCGCGGCGCGGGCGCAGATCCGTCAGGCCGAAGCCGGCGCCGAGGGTTCGCTCGCGGCGTTCGACGGCACCGTACTGACCGCACTGCGTGAAGTCGAACAGGCGCTGGCGCGCTATTCGGGCGAGATCGAGCGCAACGTCGCGCTGCGCCGTGCGGACACGGCGGCGACCAACGCGGCGCGGATTGCGATCCTGCGCTTCGACGCCGGCCGCGACAGCCTGCTCCAGCGGATCGATGCCGAGCGGGATCGCGCAGGCGCGCGCGGCGCGCTCGCCCAGTCCAACGCCGCGCTGGCGGAAGCACAAGTCGCTCTGTTCAAGGCGCTGGGCGGCGGCTGGGAGGGCGCGCCTGCGCCGGTCCGGCGTGAGGCTGCTGCTGCTACCCCTTAGGGCAATGCCCTGAACCCCAGGAGTCGGGCGTCCGCCGCGTGTTGCGTGATGGCGGCGGACGTCCGGCTCCGTCCTCGGGGTGGAACTGGCGCGCGGAAACCGCCATCGTGCCACCCGGAGGACCCCCATGACGCCCTTCCATCATCTGCTGATCAACAATCTGATCGCGAACATCACCAACTTCACCGTGTGGTTTGCGGTGACCTTTTGGGTGTTCCTCGAGACCAAGTCGGTGTTCGCGACCGGGATGATCGCGGGCATGTATCTGGTGCTGACCGCGGCCTTCGCGATCTGGTTCGGCAGCATCGTCGATCATCACCGCAAGACGCGCGTGATGATGGTATCGAGCGCCGCCTCGCTGCTGCTCTATGCCCTGGCACTGGCGGGATATTTGCTCGCGCCCGAAGCGAGCATGGCCCGCATCGCCGCCGTGCCGCTGTGGCTGTTCCTGTTCGCAGTGATGCTCGGCGTCATCGCAGGCAACCTTCGCAACATAGCGCTGCCGACGCTGGTGACGCTGCTGGTGCCCGAGGACCGGCGCGACAAGGCTAATGGTCTGGTCGGCATGGTGACGGGGATCGGATTCCTCACCACCTCGGCGATCAGCGGGTTTCTGGTGGCGTGGGGCGGAATGGTCGCCACGCTGGGATTCGCGATCGCGTTGTCCGCGCTGGCGATGCTCCACCTCAGTTTCATTCGTGTGGACGAGCAGGTTGCGGCGGACACGCATGACGAACCGAAGCGGGTCGATCTTGCGGGCACGATCCGTGTCGTTGGCGCGGTGCCGGGCCTGTTTGCGCTGATTTTCTTTGCGGCCTTCAACAACCTGCTGGGCGGCGTCTTCATGGCGCTGATGGATGCCTATGGCCTGTCCCTGATGAAGGTCGAGGCGTGGGGGCTGCTTTGGGCGTTCGTGTCCTGCGCCTTCATCCTGAGCGGATTCCTGATTTCGCGCACGGGACTTGGGAAGAACCCGCTCAAGACATTGCTGATGGTGAATGTGATCGTGTGGGCGGTGGCGGCAGTGTTCACGATCCAGTCCTCGATCGCATTGCTTGCTGCCGGCTGTTTCATCTGGCTGTTCCTTGGCCCCTATGCCGAGGCAGCGGAACAGACGACGTTGCAGAAGGTGGTGCCGTTCGAGCGGCAGGGCAGGGTGTTTGGCTTTGCCCAGTCGATCGAGCAGGCCGCCTCGCCGCTCACGGCGTTCATGATCGCGCCGCTCACCCAGTTCATCTTCATCCCGTTCATGACCGATGGGGCCGGGGCCGATGCGATCGGTGACTGGTATGGCCGCGGGCCGGAGCGCGGGATGGCGCTGGTATTTACGATCGCGGGGCTGATCGGGGTGGTGGTGGCGTTTGCGGCGTTCAGTTCGCGCGCCTATCGCCAGCTTTCGGCTGCCTATGCGCGGGAAGCTCCTGCGGCATGAGGCCGGGGCGCTGGTTACGGCAACTGGCCGTGCTGGCGCTGTTGTTCCTGCTGATGTTCGTGGTCGCCGAGCTTCGTGTCCCGCCCGAACGCCTTGTGGCGGACGGTGCCACCGTTCAGGTGATCGACGGTGACAGCCTGCGCATCGGCGCGCGAACGGTACGGCTGCAGGGGATCGATGCGGTGGAGTACCAGCAGTCTTGTCGCGCGCCCGAAGGCGGTGAGTGGCGCTGCGGGATCGAGGCGCGGAAGGCGCTTGCTGCGCTGGCGGGAAAGGGCGAACTGGCTTGCGCGGCGCACGCCACCGACAATTTCGGCCGCGCGGTATCGACCTGCTCGGTCAAGGGCTTGGAGGATATCGGCGCAGCGCTGGTGGAGCAGGGGTGGGCGGTAAGCGGTGACGGCGAGCGGGAAGGAGACTATGTCTCCCAACAGCAGGCCGCGCAGCAGGCGAAGCGCGGTATCTGGAGAGGAAGCTTCGAGCGGCCCGCGCAATGGCGCGCCGCGCATCCGCGCAGCGCGCCATCGACGCCGGCCGGTTAGCTCAGGCCGCTATTCGATCGCAGGGATCGTCGCTGCGGCCTTTGTCCGACAGGCTTTGTTCGTATTCGACGCATTGCACCTCGCCGCCGCGCCCGCGTGAGAAGCGCGGGACGATGCGACCGGTCGGCCGAAAGCCGAGCTTGCGCAGCACCCGGCCCGAGGCGGGGTTGTCGATATAATGGCCCGCGGCAAGCCGGGGGATGCGCAGCGCCCGTGCGATCGCGATCACCGCTTCGCCCGCTTCGGTCGCATAGCCGCGGCCCCAGGCATCGGGGGTGATCCAATAGCCCATCTCATAGGGCTCGCCGTCATAGGGACCGAAGCCAACGCCGCCAACGATCCGGCTGATGCCATCGTCCAGCGCGCAGATCAGGAAGCTGGTGTCGGTCGGGCCACGCGCGCCGGACAGAAACGCCTGTGCGTCGCCCAGCGCATAGGGCCAGGGCGCGCGGCCGAGGTTACGGACCACCGCGTGATGACCGATCGCGCGGGCGAGCTCGGGCGCATCCTCGATCCAGCCGGGCCGCAGCATCAGTCTTTGCGTTCTTGCGAACATCTGCACTCTCCTCGGTTTCGCCGTGGCCCGGTTTGATGACGGAACCGCGACGATTTCGGTGGGAGGGAGCAAAGAAAAAGGGAGACCGGGGCGACCCGTCTCCCTTATGCGGTCTCCTGAAGCGGAGACCCGG
>CAZBYE010000314.1:0-3652 GCA_964496045.1 uncultured Stakelama sp. | reverse complement strand
TCGGCAATGTCATCGTGATGGCCGGGGTGCCCTCGATCATGCAGGCGATGATGGATATCGTGGCGCCGAAGCTGAGGTCCGGGGTGCGGATGCTGTCCGAGGCGGTGCGGGCCAATGCGCGGGAAGGCGACATCGGCACGCCGCTGCGCGCCATCCAGGAAGCGCATCCCGATACCAGCATCGGCAGCTATCCGTTCCTCGACGAGAACGGCAAGCCGAACACCAATGTCGTTGTGCGCTCGCGCGATGAGGCCAAGCTGCGCGCGGCGATGACGGACGTCGAAGCCATGCTGGCAAACCTCAAGGTCGCCAAAATATGAGCGAGCGATTTTTCGAGGCCATCGCCGCGGGGAAGCTTCCGCCGCCGGAATGCGCCAAGACGCTGGGCCTTGAAATCATCGCTTACGATCTCGATGCGCATACCGTGGAACTGGGGTTCGACGGCAAGCCGGAGTTCGCTAATCCCATCGGCATCGTGCAGGGCGGTTTCCTGTCCGCGATGCTGGACGATTGCATGGGGCTCGCGTCCGCAACCATGATGAACGTCGGAGAGTTCGCGCCGACGCTCGCGCTCAATGTCCAGTTTCATCGTCCGGCGAAGATCGGCAAGCTCAAGGGCTTTGGACGTGTGACGATGCGCGGCAAGGAGATCTTCCATCTTGCCGGCGAGCTGTTTCAGGATGACAAGCTGGTGGCGACCGCCAATGCGACGTCGCTGTTTCGTAAGATCGCGTTGTGATGGCGGGAGCCGTCAGGTCCGAGAGCGCACTCCCTCTCCCCGGCGGGGAGAGGGTTGGGGTGAGGGGGCTCGATTTGTCGAGAGAGCGTACGCCCTCACCCGGATTGCTTCGCAATCCGACCTCTCCCCACGGGAGAGGTGGAGGGGAGATCGACGATGAGTGACGAGGGCGCGCGCAAACCGTTCCCGGTGTCGTGGGACCAGTTTCACCGCGATGCGCGGGCGCTGGCATGGCGGCTGAGCGGGGCGGGGCCGTTTGAAGCCATGATCGCAGTCACGCGCGGCGGCCTTGTGCCAGCGGCGGTGATCGCGCGCGAACTCGGCATCCGCGTCATCGATACGCTGTGCGTGTCGAGCTACAGCCACACCTCGCAGGTGAGCGAGCCGACCGTCCTCAAGGGCATTTCCGACGCGGTGTCGCGGCTCGGCGGCGGCACCGGCAAGGGGCTGCTGGTGGTCGAGGATCTGGTCGACACCGGCAAGACCGCGCGCATCGTGCGCGATCTGGTGCCGCAGGCGCATATCGCTGCGGTCTACGCCAAGCCCATGGGCAAACCGCTGGTCGATACCTTCATCACGGAAGTCTCGCAGGACACCTGGATCTTCTTTCCGTGGGACACGGGACTGTCGTATCTGCCGCCGATCAAGGACGGGGCGGCGTAGACTCGTTTGACCTCTCCCCGCAGGCGGGGAGAGGGAGAAGGCGGGATCGCGCGGCGTAGTGCGCTGCAACGACCGAACACGCTGGAACCTCACCCGCCGACCTCATAATCTGCGATCATCGATGATCTGGATGTGGAGGATCGGGACCATGACCGGCAGCATGATCGAAAACAAACGCGCGTTCGACTCCTCCGATATCACCGCGCTGTCACATCTGTATCGCGGCGAACTTTACCGCAGCACGGTCTGGCGCACGAGGCTCGATGCCACCACTAATTGGGCGGTCCTGACCACCGGCATTGCGCTGTCCCTGACGTTCAGCAGCGAGCATGCGTCGCCTCTGCCGCTGGTGCTGGTGGGGCTTCTGGTCGCCACGTTCCTGTTCATCGAAGCGCGGCGTTACCGCTTCTTCGATTTCTGGCGCATGCGGGCGCATGTGCTTGAAGTCCAGTTCTTCGGGCCCATTCTCAGGGGCGAGGGCGTCCAGACCGCGAACGGCTGGAACGAGATTCTCTATCAGGATTACAAGGCGCCCAACCTGCACATCAGCTACGTCGAAGCGATCGGACGCCGGCTTCGCAACAACTACTGCTGGATTTTCGCGATCCAGGTCACCGCCTATCTCGGAAAGCTTCTGATCCATCCGGAGCCTGTCGCCTCGCTGCACGAACTGTTCGCGCGGGCAACCGTCGGGCCGATCCCCGGCCAGCTTGTGCTGTTTGCCGGGCTGATCTTCCACGCGACATGGATCACCATCGCGCTGGTTACATATCGCAGCCGACGGGGCGCGGGGCGCGCGCGGCCGCCAACTCCTGAAAAGGATCAGTTGCTGGATCTGGCGCGCGGATAGTCACATGAAGCCTGGATTGCGCGGCATATACCGAGCCCAGTCGCCGACATTTCGCGTTGCCATCAGGACCATGGGCAATGTGATGCGCATCCGGCTTTCGGTGGCAATCTGAAGACATGCGTCGGCGGTACCGGGGATAAACGCCGAAACCTGCGGCGAGCCGCCCTCAAGCGCGAGGTTCAGCGCGGCTCTGAAGGCGGGGCCGAGGCTTTCAGGCCTGGTCACCGCGAGAGGGCCGACATGACCGCTCGCGCTGACATAGGCGTAGCCGAGGCACCTGTCCCCGTCGTGAAGGGTCACGCCGCGCGTCGCGCTGTCGCTCATGAGAAACCGGTGATGCTTTTGGCGTGAGACGCCGAGCGCCGCGATATCAATCTCCGCGAGCGCCCGCATCTGGGCGTCGGTCTGCTCCAGCGGAACGCAGACCGGCTGATCGCCCTGCAGCCGGCCCATCAGACGATCCGGGCAACCGACATCATGTAGATCGGAAATCCCGGGAGCAGGCCATGCCGGATATAGAGACCTTGCGACACCGTGTTGAAGCTGAACGTGATCAGCGCCCTGCGCGTCGCACCGGCGGCCTGCGCGTGCGCGAAGGTGCGTCTGATCAGTTCATCGCCGATGCCGGCGCCCTGACGGTCAGGCGAGACAAACAACTGGGCGAGAAACCACAGATCGCCGCACACCCAGCTCCAGGCAAAGCCGACGATGTCATTGTTGTCTTCGGCGACCCACAGGCCGGCGGGATCGTCTCGCAGCGAGAACATCTGAAAGTGGGGCGGGTGGGGGCTGGCAATCGCGCCAAATCCGTGCCGCCCGGTCAGATCGTTGATGCTGCCGACCACCAGCGCATCGGCCCGCTCGAGATCTTGCGTCTGGGCGGGCCGATACACGATCGTCATGAGACCATCTCCGCTGTCGATGCCAAGTCTGTAAAAATTACCCCAGTTTCTGCCGCGCCAGCTTCGCGCCCGCGCCGAGCGCGCGCAGCTTGGCTTCCGCGATGTCGCGGCGCATCGGCGCCATGCCGCAGTTCGTGGTCGCGACGATGTTTTCCTTCGGGACGAACTTCATCACAGCCTCGATGGTCTTCACCACATCGTCCGGCGTCTCGACAATGTCGCTGGCGACGTCGATCACGCCGGCCTGCACGATTTTGCCCTTGAGCAGCGCAAGCAGCTCCAGCGGCACATGCGAGTTACGGCACTCGATGGCGACCTGCTGGATCGGGCTCTTGTCGATGGCCGGGAAAATCTGCTCGTACTGTCGCCATTCGGCGCCGAGCGATTCCTTCCAGTCGGTGTTGGCCTTGATGCCGTAACCGTAACAGATGTGAACCGCAGTTTTGCAGGTGAGGCCTTCTTCTGCGCGGGTCAGCGCTTCGATTCCCCAGTCGTTCC
>CAZBYE010000313.1:0-3671 GCA_964496045.1 uncultured Stakelama sp. | reverse complement strand
TCGAAGGCCACACCATCTGCGCGCTCGGCGACGCGGCGGCATGGCCGATCCAGGGCCTGATCAAGCACTTCCGTCCGGAGATGGAGCGGCGGATTTTGGAGAAGCAGGGCGGCGGTATCGCCCCAATGCAGGAGGCAGCAGAATGATTGGCATCGCACTTTCGCTTATGCTCGCGTTTCAGCAGGCACAGCCCCAGACCCAGCCGCCCTTGTCCGACCCGCCCGGCACCGTGCCGCAGCGGTCTGACCGCATCGACGACCACATGCCGCGCAGCTTCAAGCGCGAACCCTCGACGCCCGAGGGCCTGCGCGCGATCCAGCAGTTCGGCGGTTGCGTCGCTGACGCCAGCACCGACAAGGCGCGCACGACGCTGGCGAGCGACTTCCGTTCGTCGGGATATCGCCGCGCGATGGACCAGTTGGTCGAGGCGAACCGCAATTGCCCCAGCTTCCGTGGCTATACCCGCCTGCGCGCCAGCCGCCTGCTGTTCGCGGGGGCAATGGCCGAGCGGCTGGTCGAGCGCGACGGCCTGTCCGTGAACCGCGAACTGGCCAAGGCCGCGGCCAAGCCGGCAGCATCGACCTATTCGTCGACCGATAGCGGCGCGATGTGCGTCGTGCGTTCGGTTCCGGACGATGTCGCCCGGCTGTTCGCGACCGATGTCGCGAGCGACGCCGAAAAGGCCGCAGCGGACGCGCTTCAGCCCGCGATGGCGGCCTGCCTGAAGACCCAGCGCGTCGAAGTCACCGCCGATGGCCTTCGCGCCATGCTCGCCACTGCGGCCTTCCGCAGCATCCATGCCGCGACCGCGGTGGCTACGAGAAGCTGATAGCAACTATGCCCAAAGTAACCGTAGACGGGATCGAAGTCGAAGTCCCCGCAGGCGCCACCGTGCTGCAGGCGTGTGAGGCTGCCGGCAAGGAAATCCCGCGCTTCTGCTATCATGAGCGGCTGAGCATCGCCGGCAATTGCCGTATGTGTCTGGTCGAGGTGAAGCCGGGGCCGCCTAAGCCCCAGGCGTCGTGCGCGCTCCCCGCCGCCGACAATCAGGAAATCCGCACCGACAGCGCGATGGTCAAGGCCGCGCGCGAAGGCGTGATGGAGTTCCTGCTGATCAACCACCCGCTCGACTGCCCGATCTGCGATCAGGGCGGCGAGTGCGACCTGCAGGATCAGTCGATCGCGTACGGGCGTGGCCATAGCCGCTACACCGAGAACAAGCGCGCGGTGACCGAGAAGTATATGGGTCCCATCGTCAAGACGGTGATGACCCGCTGCATCCAGTGCACCCGCTGCGTGCGCTTCGCCGAGGAAGTCGCCGGGGTCGAGGAAATCGGCGCGATCTATCGCGGCGAGAATATGCAGATCACCTCCTATCTGGAGAAGGCGGTCACCTCGGAGCTGTCGGGCAACGTCGTCGATCTCTGCCCGGTCGGCGCGCTGACCTCGAAGCCTTATGCCTTCGAGGCGCGGCCGTGGGAGCTCAAAGAGACCCTCGCGATCGACGTGATGGATGCCGTCGGCACCAACATCCGCATCGACAGCCGCGGTCGCGGCGTGCTGCGGGCGTTGCCGCGGATCAACGAAGACGTGAACGAGGAATGGGCGCACGACAAGACGCGCCACCATGTCGACGGCCTCGGCTTCCGCCGCCTCGACAAGCCCTTTGTCCGCCGCGACGGCAAGCTGGTCGAAGCCACGTGGGACGAAGCCTTTTCGGCGATTGCGGTCGCCGCAGCCGGGGCAGGGGACAAGGTCGCCGCGATCCATGGCGATCTGCTTGATTGCGAAACGATTTTTGCTGCCAAGGCGCTGGTCAAGTCGTTCGGTTCGGACCTGCTCGAAGGCCGCCAGACCGGCATGGCCTATGACGCTAGCAATATGGCCGCGGTCAACTTCAACACCACCATCGCGGGTGTCGAAGAGGCTGACGTCGTCCTGCTCGTCGGCACCAACCTGCGCTGGGAAGCGCCGCTGGTGAATACGCGCGTCCGGAAAGCCATCAAGAAGGGCGCGAAGGTCTTCGCGATCGGCCCCGAAACCGACCTGACCTACAAGGTCGAATGGCTCGGCAACGATCTCGGCCTGCTCGGCAAACTGCCCAAGGCCGCGGCCGATGCGTTCAAGGACGCCCAGCGCCCGATGGTCGTCGTCGGCGGCGCCGCGCTCAAGAACGGCCATGGCGCCGCGCTTGCGCTGGCAAAGAAGCTCAACCTGGTTCGCGAGGGCTGGAACGGCTTCAACGTGCTGCACATGGCGGCGAGTCGCATGGGCGGGCTGATGCTCGGCTTCGCGATGAAGGGCGGCATCGCCGACATCGTCGCGGCGGAGCCCAAGCTCACCTTCTTCCTCGGCGCCGACGAGGTCGATTTCTCCAAGTTCGCCAACAGCTTCAACGTCTATATCGGCCATCATGGCGACAAGGGCGCCCATGCGGCGGACGTGATCCTGCCCGGCGCCACCTATGCCGAAAAGGCCGGGACCTACGTCAATCTCGAAGGGCGCGTGCAGCGCGGCGACAAGGCTGTGTTTGCGCCGGGCGATGCGCGTGAGGACTGGACGATCCTGCGCGCGCTGTCGGAAAAGCTCGGCAAGACGCTGCCGTTCGACAATTTCGAGCAGCTTCGCGCCGCGATGGCCGCCGATACCCCCGCACTGGGCGCGGAAGGTCTCGCCAGCTTCGACTGGAACCCGCCGGCGCTCGACACCAAGGGTGAAGGCGAAGTGGCTTACCCGATCGCCGACTTCTACCTCACCAACGCCATCTGCCGCGCCTCGCCGACGATGCAGCGTTGCTCGGCCGAACTGATCCACGGCCAGGACTTCGCGGAGGCCGCGGAATGATCGCAGTTCCGCCCACGCTGTGCCGTGCGCCGACGCTGTTCTATGGCGCCGCGATCATCATGTTCGGCTGGTCGATGACCATGGTCTATTATGAGGCGGTTTCGCTCACCGCGCCCTATGATTCCGCCGGCGAGCATGCCCTTCGGCTCACGTTGCTGAAGGGCCTGTACCAGTCGGTGCTTGAGGGCCTCTATCTGGCGGCCAATGGCGCAATCGTTCACGTACTTCTCGCGATCTGGGGCAAGTTGGCACCATCGCAGACCGGCGCAGGAACTGCCGCATGACCGCTTTCTTCCAGAACATTGTCGGCCTGCCCTTCGAATGGGCGTGGTTCGTCGCGACGATCGCGGGCATCCTGCTGATCGCGCTGCCGCTGATGCTGGCGGTGGCGATGATCATCTATGCCGATCGCAAGATTTGGGCGGCGATCGCGCTGCGTCGCGGTCCGAACGTCGTCGGCCCGCTCGGCCTGCTTCAGTCCTTCGCCGACGGTCTCAAGGTCTTCCTTCAGGAAACCATCATCCCGTCGAGCGCGAGCAAGGGCCTGTTCCTGCTCGGTCCGATCATCACCTTCACCGTCGCGCTGATCGTGTGGGCGGTGATCCCGTTCCAGGCGGGTGTGGTGCTGTCGAACATCAACCTCGGCCTGCTCTACATCCTCGCCGCCTCGTCGCTCGGCGTCTACGGCATCATCCTCGCGGGCTGGTCGTCCAACTCGAAATACCCTTTCTACTCGGCGATCCGCGCTGCGGCTCAGATGGTCAGCTACGAAGTCGCGAACCGCTTCCTTCTTGTCCCGGTCGTGCGGGGGGCGGGCACGTTCCACC
>CAZBYE010000312.1:0-3730 GCA_964496045.1 uncultured Stakelama sp. | reverse complement strand
GATTGCCCGACAGCGCGGCCCAGCGGAACGGGCCGATGCCGCGGCAGAACAGCGGACGGATATAGGCCGGGACGAAGCCGGGGAAGGCGAAGGCGTTCTCGACGCCCTCGTCCTTGGCGACCTGACGGATGTTGTTGCCGTAATCGAGCGTCGGGATGCCCATGTCGTGGAAGTCGAGCATCGCGCGGACGTGGGTGGCCATCGAGGCGCGCGCGGCCTTCTCGACCTCGTGCGGAGCGCTCTCACGCTTGGTGAACCATTCGTCGAGCGTCCAGCCGGCGGGGAGGTAGCCGTTGATGGGATCGTGCGCGCTGGTCTGATCGGTAACGATGTCGGGGCGGATGCCGCGGCGGACGAGTTCGGGCAGCACTTCGGCGGCGTTGCCGAGCAGGCCGACCGAAACCGGCTTGTCCGAGGTACGAATGATTTCAAGCGCTTCGTCGATGCTGTTGGCAGCGCGATCGAGGTAGCGGGTCTTGAGCCGCATCTCGATCCGGCTCGGCTGGCACTCGACCGCGAGGCACGAGGCGCCCGCCATCGTCGCGGCGAGCGGCTGCGCGCCGCCCATGCCGCCTAGACCGGCGGTGAGGACCCATTTGCCCGAAAGGTCGCCGCCATAATGCTGGCGGCCGGCCTCGACGAAGGTCTCGTAGGTGCCCTGAACGATGCCCTGGGTGCCGATATAGATCCACGAACCCGCGGTCATCTGGCCGTACATCGCCAGCCCCTTGCGATCGAGCTCGTTGAAATGCTCCCAGGTCGCCCAGTGCGGCACGAGGTTGGAGTTGGCGATCAGCACGCGCGGAGCGTCGGGATGGGTACGGAACACGCCGACAGGCTTGCCCGACTGGACGAGCAGGGTCTGGTCGGCATCGAGCTTGCGCAGTGCGTCGACGATACGGTCATAGCTCTGCCAGTCGCGCGCGGCGCGGCCGATGCCGCCATAGACGACGAGCGATTCCGGCGCTTCGGCAACCTCGGCGTCGAGATTGTTCATCAGCATGCGCAGCGGGGCTTCGGTGAGCCAGCTCTTGGCGCTGAGATCGGTGCCGGTGGGGGCCTTGATGTGACGGCTGTTGTCGATGCGGTTGGTCATGCTTGAGCTTTCGCGAAATCGATGGCTGCGGAGAGGATCGGGCGGAGGACTTGCCGGCAGGCTTGCGCCGTGTCCTCATGCCAGGGCGGGGGCCAGTGGTTGGGGGTTTCGATCAGATAGGTTCGCATCGCGAGCTCCATCTGGATCGTGTGGACGCCTTCGTCCGGCCGGGCGTAGTGGCGGGTGATCCAGCCGCCCTTGAACCGGCCATTGGTGACGCGGCGGTACGGGCTGGCGTCGCAGATCGCCTCGACCGCCTGCGTCAGTGCGGGTGCGCAGGAGGTGCCGTCATTGGTGCCGATGTTGAAATTGGGCAGTTCGCCGTCGAACAGCTTGGGCACGACGCTGCGGATCGAGTGGGCGTCATAGACGACGATCGCCGGGTGAAGCGCACGCAGCCGCTCGATCTGGATGGCGAGCGCGGTGTGATAGGGATCGAACCACGCGGTACGTCGGCGGGCGACCTCGCCCTCGTCGGGCAGCGCGCCGGGTTCGTAGAGCGGTTCGCCATCAAAGGTCTGGATCGGGCAGAGGCCGGTGGTGAACTGACCGGGATACAGGGTGTGGCCCGACGGATCGCGGTTCACGTCGATCACCGTGCGCGAGACGCTGGTGCGGACGATCGTCGCGTCGAGATCGCGCGCAAAGGCGTAGAGATGGTCGACATACAGATCGGCGTCGTGGCGGGCGAGATCGGGCGAGACGAGGCCGTGGATGCCCTCCGGAATCTCGATGCCGGCATGGGGGATGCTGACGATCAGCGGGCCGCCACCCTGTTCGACATGGATCATCGCTCGACCCCCGGAAGGTACAGGCCGAGCATCCCGCTGGAGACGAGCACGGTCGCCGCTGCCATGTCGGGGGCGAAGTGGCGGTCATCCTCTAGCTGCGGGACTTGTGCGCGGAGCAGCGCACGGGCTGCTTCGAGCGGTTCGCTGGAGGTGAGCGGGGCGTGGAAGTCGCAGCCTTGCGCAGCGGCGAGATATTCGATGCCCAGCACATTGGAAAGGTTCGCGGCCATGTCCATCAGGCGGCGGGCGCCATGGCCGGCCATCGAAACATGGTCCTCCTGATTGGCGCTGGTCGGGATCGAATCGACGCTGGCGGGGTAAGCGCGCTGCTTGTTCTCGCTCACCAGCGCGGCGGCGGTGACCTGCGGGATCATGAAGCCCGAATTGAGGCCGGGACGCGGAGTGAGGAAGGCGGGCAGGCCCGACAGCGCCGGATCGACCAGCATCGCGATGCGGCGCTCGGACAGGCTGCCGATCTCGCACAGCGCCATCGCGAGCATGTCGGCGGCGAAGGCGACCGGCTCGGCATGGAAATTGCCGCCGGACAGGGCTTCGCCGGTATCGGGGAAGATCAGCGGATTGTCGGTGACGCCGTTGGCCTCGATCGCGAGGGTGGCGGCGGCCTGGCGGATCAGGTCGAGGCAGGCGCCCATCACCTGCGGCTGGCAGCGCAGGCAATAGGGATCCTGCACGCGCTCGTCGCCCTCGCGGTGCGAAGCGCGGATTGCGGAGCTGGACATGAGGCCGGCGAGGGCGTCGGCGACCTCGATCTGGCCGCGATGGCCGCGGACGCTGTGGATGCGCGGGTCGAACGGGGTGTCGGAGCCTTTGGCCGCCTCGGTCGACAGCGCGCCGGTGACGAGCGCGGCACGGAACAGCCGGTCGGTCTCGAACAGCGCGGCGAGCGCGTAGGCGGTGCTGAACTGGGTACCGTTGAGGAGGGCGAGGCCCTCCTTGGGGCCGAGGGTAAGGGGAGTGAGCACGTCGCGCGCGGGACGGGCGACGCCGTCGACCAGCACATCGCCGGTACCGATCATCGCGGCGGCAAGATGGGCGAGCGGGGCGAGGTCGCCGCTGGCGCCGACCGAGCCCTGCGACGGGATGATCGGGGTGATGCCGCGATCGAGCATGTCCTGCAGCATCGCGATCGTCGCGGGGCGAACGCCGCTATGCCCCTGTGCAAGGCTGGCGAGCTTCAACGCGATCATCAGCCGGACGACCGGGGCGGGCATCGGGGCGCCGACGCCGGCGGCGTGGCTGAGCACGATGTTGCGCTGAAGCGTCTCAAGGTCTTCGTCGCCGATCCGGACCGAGGCGAGTTTCCCGAAGCCGGTGTTGATGCCGTAGACCGGTTCATGCCGGGCGAGGATCGCCTCCACGGCATCGGCGCTGGCCTGAATCTTGTCATGGCACGACGGGTCGAGTTGGGCCGCCTCGCCGCGATAGATGGCGTTCCAGGTGGCGAGCGGGGTGTTGCCGGGGATGATCATTTGCCTGCGTAAATCCGGGTATGAAGGGGGTTGGCGCCGATGCGGTAAACCAGCTCGGCAAGGTCGGTGACGTTCCAGATGGCGAGGTCCGCGGGCCTGCCGGGTTCGAGCGTGCCGGTCTGGAGGCCGAGCGCCCGTGCGCCGTTGACGGTGATGCCGCGCAGGCATTCGGTGACGGTCAGGCGGAAGAAGGTCGCGCCCATGTTGGCCGCGAGCAGGATCGACGCCATCGGCGAGGTGCCGGGATTGCAGTGCGTGGCGAGTGCGATCGGGACACCCGCGGCGCGCAGGACGCGGATGGGCCGGCGCGTCGCTGCGCGCGGGAACGCAGAGGCCCGCGGGAAGCGCGGTGG
>CAZBYE010000311.1:0-3739 GCA_964496045.1 uncultured Stakelama sp. | reverse complement strand
GACCAGTCTCGACCAGTCGATGATGATCCTCGCCGACATGATGGCGGCGCCCAGCATCACACCGGCCATGCTCAACCTTGAACGACCGGTCGTGCTTGCCGAACAACGCGAATATCTGCGTCCGCAACAGCGGTTTCAGGATGCCCAGCGCGAGCTGTTCTACGCTGGCCAGCTTCTCGCCGATCGCCCGGTGATCGGCACGACCGCGACGTTGAACGGCGCGACCGCGGACAGTGTCCGCGCGTTCCACCAGCGCTGGTACCGACCAGAGCGCGCGACCCTGGTCATCGTCGGTGACTTCGACCCCGCGATGTTCGAACGCCAGATCGCCAAGCACTTCGCGGGGTGGAAGGGCGTTGGCCCCAATCCCGTGACCCCCGATTTCGGCAAGCCCGACCCGTCCAAACCGACCAGCGCAGCGCTGGTCGAACCGACTCTGCCGCCGCTCGTCACGCTGACGGTGCTGCGCCCGTGGACGGTGTTCCAGGATACGGTGAAGTTCAATCAGGAGCGGATGGTCGACTTCATCGCGTTGCGGATCATCAACCGCCGCCTGGAAACCCGCGCACGTCGCGGCGCGAGCTTTGCAGCGGGGTCGGCCAGCCTTTCCGACGACGTCCGCAGCGCCAACGCCACCAGTATCGAGGTGCTGCCCATCGGTGAGGATTGGGAGAGCGCAGTCAAGGAAGTGCGCGCGATCATCGCCGACGCGCTCACCACACCCGCGACCCAGGCGGAAATCGACCGCGAGCTGGCGGAAGTCACCTCGGACATGCGCAATGCGATCGCAACCGCGCCCGTGACGGCCGGGTCGCGCCGCGCCGACAATCTGGTCGAGGCGGTCGATATCAACGAGGTCACGACGAGCGAGCAGGAAAGCTTCAACATTCTTCAGGGCGCGATCGACGCCAGGATGTTCACCCCGGACCGCGTACTCGCTTCGACCCAGCGGGTCCTTCAGGGAGTCACAACGCGCGCGATCATCAACACCCGCGCACCCGATGCCAATGTCCAGGACAAGCTCGCCGCGGTGCTCAAGGCCGACGTCTCAGGCCTCGCCGGCACGCGCAGCGCCGCGCGCAACGTCACCTTCGCCGACCTCCCTCCGCTCGGCCCACCGGGCAAGATCGTCGCGCGGTCGGTCCCGGTGCCCGATCCCAAGATCGAGGAAGTTCGCTTCGCGAACGGCGTCAATCTGGTGGTGTTCCAGAACCCCGGCGAGGTCGGCCGCGTCTATGTCAATGTGCGCTTCGGGCGCGGGATGCAGGCGATCCGGACCGGTCGGCCCAATCCCGCCTGGGCGGCCGACCTTGCGCTGGTCGCCAGCGGCATCGACACCCCCGGCGGCGTGCTGGGGCAAGAGGAGCTCGACAAGCTCACCGGCGACCGTCAGATCGGCCTTTCCTTCGGGATCGGCGACGACGCCTTCGCGCTTGCCGGCCAGACCCGCAAAGAGGATCTGGAGGACCAGCTCAAACTGATGGCGGCAAAGCTCCAGTCGCCGGCCTGGGACCCCAATCCCGTCGCACGTGCACGCGCTGTCGCGATCTCCGGCTATGCGGCAAGCTCCTCATCGCCCGACGCAGTGATCGGCCGCGATCTCGAACGGCTGCTCCACGCCGGCGATCCGCGCTGGGGGAGGCCCGACCTCAAGGGCATCGAGAAGCTCAACGCCAAGGATTTCCGCGCCTTCTGGGCACCGCTGCTCGCCAGCGGTCCGATCGAGGTGCAGATCTTCGGCGATATCGACGTCGAGAAGGCAATCGAGGCGGCGCGCATGACCTTCGGCGCGATGAAGCCGCGCAAGCCTGCTCCCGTTCTCGCGCCGGAAACCCGCTTCCCGGCGCACGCTGCGGCGCCCGTGACGCTCACGCATAGCGGCCAGCCGGATCAGGCAGCAGCCGTGATCGCCTGGCAAGCCGGCGGCGGATCGGACAACATCGCCGAGGGCCGCAAGCTCGAAATCCTCGCCGCAGTGATGCGCGACCGCATCCTTGACCGCATTCGCTCGGCGGAGGGTGCCAGCTATTCGCCGATGGTCATCAGCCAGTCGCCGGTCGGCCAGCCGGGCGGCGGACGGGTCATGGCGATCACGCTGATCCCGCCCGAAAAGACCGAATTGTTCTTCCGCGTCGCGCGCGAAATCGCGGCGGACCTTATTGCCAAGCCGATCGAGGTCGATGAACTGCGCCGCGCGCTGGTGCCGACCGCACAGATGATGATGCGGCGCTCGACCGGCAATCCGTTCTGGATGCAGCAGACCGAAGGCGGCACCGCCGATCCGAAACGCTACGCTGCGATCGCATCGCTCGCCCGAGATTATGGCGCGACCACGCCGCAGGATATCCAGGCGCTGGCCGCGAAATATCTCGCGCCGCAAAAGGACTGGTCGCTGGTCGTGCTGCCGGAAGAAAAGCCCGCCGGATCCTCGCAAGCGGGCAAGCGCTAGCCCCTCACCCCACGGCCGTCATCGCGGGTCCGGCCCGGCTTCCGCTGCGCCGGTCGGCGGAAGAAACCGCCCCCGGCTCAACGCCGGGGGAAGGTCAAACCGATCAACTTTTGTACAGGGCGTCCAGCCGCTCGCCATAAGCCTGCTTCAGCACGTGCCGGCGGATCTTCAGGCTGGGCGTCAGCTGCTCATTCTCGATGCTGAACGGCTCGTCCGCCAGAATGAAGCGGCGGATGCGCTCGATCACCGACAGGTCCTTATTCACCCGCTCGACCGCGGCGCCCACCGCGGCGCGATAGTCATGGTCCTCGCGCAGCGCCTTAAGGTCGCACTTCGCCGCGTTCTTCGCGCACCATTCCTGCGTCCATTCGGGGTCAGGGACGATCACCGCGGTCATGTACGGCTTGCGGTCGCCGGCGATCATCGCCTGCATGATCTCGGGCTGCAGGGTCAGCATCCCCTCGACCTTCTGCGGCGCGACATTGTCGCCCTTATCGTTGACGATGATGTCCTTCTTGCGGTCGGTGATCTTGATCCGGCCCTTCTCGTCGATCATGCCGATGTCGCCGGTGTGCAGCCAGCCGTCCTTGAGGACGCGGACGGTCTCCACCTCGTTGCGCCAATATCCGTGCATCACCAGCTCGCCGCGCACCAGAATCTCGCCGTCCTCGGCGATCCGGACCTCGACCCCCTCCAGCGGCGGCCCGACGGTGTCGTGCTTGAGGCCAGCTTTGGGCCGGTTGCAGCTGATCACCGGCGCCGCCTCGGTCTGGCCGTACCCTTGCAGGAAGGTGATGCCGAGGCTCTCGAAGAACACCCCGACCTCGGGATTGAGCGGCGCCCCGCCCGAGACCATCGCCTTGATCCGCCCGCCGAACTTCTTGGCCAGCTTGGGCCTCAAGGTCCGGCCGAGGAACAGGTTCATCGGCAGGTCGAGCACCGAGCTGTTGCCCGCCGCCTTCTTGCCGCCGATCGAAACCGCGCGGTCGAGCAGGTAATTGGCGAACTTGCCCTGTTTCTCGACCTGCTTGGTGATCCGCGTGCGCAGCACCTCGAACAGGCGCGGAACCACCACCATCAGCGTCGGGCGTACCTCCTCGATATTCGAGGCGAGCTTGTCGAGGCCTTCGGAATAATAGATTTGCGCGCCCAGTCCGATCGGGAAATGCTGGCCGCCGCTATGCTCATAAGCGTGGCTCAGCGGCAGGAACGACAGGAACACCTCGTCGTCCCAGCCGAAATCCTCGGAGATGACCACGCAACAACCCTCGACATTGGTCAGGATCGCGC
>CAZBYE010000310.1:0-3789 GCA_964496045.1 uncultured Stakelama sp. | reverse complement strand
AGCATGGTGCCGACCGCGTCGTGAAGCTGCTCGCCGCCAGCGGTATCGCCGCCAACGCGATCCACGGCAACAAGAGCCAGCCGCAGCGCGAGCGTGCGCTGGGCGAGTTCCGCTCGGGCAAGGTCAAGCTGCTCGTCGCCACCGACATCGCCGCGCGCGGCATCGACGTGTCGGGCGTCAGCCATGTCTTCAACTTCGAGCTGCCCAACGTGCCGGAACAGTATGTCCACCGCATCGGCCGCACCGCGCGTGCCGGCAATGACGGCGTCGCCATCAGCTTCTGCGCCGATGACGAGCGGACGTACCTGCGCGACATCGAGCGGCTGACGCGTCAGAAGCTCACCGTCGTTCCGCTGCCCGAGGACTTCATGGCCGAATCCGCACGGATCAAGTCGGCGCGCGGTCCGATCCCGATCAGCCGCGACGAGATGAACGGCCGCAACGGCCGCACCATGGCGGATCGCAACGCGCATCACCGCCACAATTCGCAGAGCCAGCGCGGCCCGCGCGGCAACCCCGCTGGCGACCGTCGCCAGGGTGAGCAGCGTGGCGCCGAAAATGGTCAGCGTCCTCAGGGTGAGCGTCAGGCGCGTCCGGAAGGCCAACGCCCGGCTCGCCCCGAGGGCCAGCGCCAGACGCTTGGCGCCAGCTTCGGCGGTCGTGAGGGTGGCCAGAACGGCAACGGCCAGCGTCCGCAGGGCGACCAGCCCCGCTTCTACGGCCCCAAGAAGAAGAAGTGGGCGCCCCGCCCCGCCGGCGGCGGCCAGCGCAGCGGCGCACGCTAAGACAACAACGGGCGGCCCCAACGGGCCGCCCGTTTGCTATTGGGACGGTGTCGGGCGGATTGCCTTCGCCAGAGTCTTGGTAGACGGCATCAACGCCTCGATGGCCTTGCGATCGTTGCCGTCGCCATAGCGATAGATGCTGAGCATCTTTCCCGCCACGACGGTCATGCATTGCGCCATCGCCAGCGTGTAATCGACCCCGCCCGTCGTGGCCACATCGAAGACACCGCCCAGATACAGACAGGCTTCATCCTTGCCGAGGTAGACAATCTGCCCCTTCAGATCGACCTTCGACTGAAACGTCTCGCTCACATCTTTCGATGCGCTGGCGACGATCTCCTCCGAGTTGAATCCCTTGGCCAGATCCGGTTCCACCGCCCGCTGAAACTCGTCATTGGTCATGGTCGCCATCAGCGCGACCGTCGGCGTCTTGATCAGGAAATAGTCGAGCCAGCGCCGCTTCTCGTCGCATTGAAGCAAGCTCAGATGAGTCACATTGTCGCGATCCGATGCGGCGATCAGCTGAGCGGCGGCCGCATCCTTGCCTTCAGGAAGGCAGAAGCCCTCGGGAACGGGAAGGTTGAACGCGATGGACCCCACGCGAAACGCGCTCGGTCGGGCATCAGAGGATGCACTTCCGGCAGCCAGCGCCACAGCGGCTATCCAACTCGATAACATCACGCCCTTCCCCCCAAAATCTCAAACGCCCCGATATAATCATCGCCGCCGGCGCGCCGCATCATCCGCCTGCGCCGCAATCAGGCGATCGATCCGCTCATAGCCGGTGACCGCTTCATTGCTTCGCCCGCCGATCAGCGGCGCTGCCCGGCGATACAGGTCCAGCGCGCGGCGATACTCGCCCTCCGCTTCGGCGCACAGGCCCAGGTCGAAGGTGATCGAGGGGTGATTGGGCGCCTGTGCATCCATCGTCGCCCACGCCGCACACGCCCCACGCAGGTCGCGCTGCGTCTGCCTGACGATATCCTTGAACGGGCGGTTGAGTTCCTTGGGCAGCCCCTTGGTGCTCTCGCGGAAGCGGATGCTGTAGGTCTCGACCACCGGCGCGATGTCGCGGCGCACCTCGCCCGCGATGCCTTCGACCATCCCGCGCACGGTTTCCTCCACCGTACGTGACGGCTCATCACCGCGACACCAGCTGATCTCGTCGCGCCTGGGCTTGCCCGTCGTATAGACGACGCGCCCGTCGGCGGTGCGCACCAGCCGAAGGTCGGCGCTCACATTCACGACGCGGCGGGTGCAATGGACCTCGACCTCGGCCTCGCGCAGGCACTTGCCGTGCTCCTTGCCGCCTTCGCGCTCGACGCAGCGCTTCTGCTTCTCCTTATAGCTATTGTCCTGCACGCCGCTCGTCACCGCGCCGCTCAGCACCCCTTCAGGCTCCTGCCCGCCGCCGAACGCTGCGATCAGGTCGAAATGCGGCCGCCCGTCGACATCGGGCTGCGAGAGCGCGCGTTCGATCGCCATTTCCAGCTGGCGCCCGTCGCGCCCATTGAACCGGTCGATGCCCAGCGAATCGAGCATCGCCGCGTCGCGATAGGGCGGTGCGAACTTGCCGGTCATCTGAACCGCCTCGCCAAAGGCCGGTCCGGCAGCGATTCCCGCCGCCGCTGCCGCGCACAGGATTGCATACCGCCTAAAGCGCCGCATTCGCACAATTCCCCTCACCAAAATGCCCAAGGAAAGCAAAAGTCCGTTACGGTTTCGCATCGAAGCAACAGGCTCGCAAGGCCGCCGATCACGCCGCAGTGCGTCACGCGGGTTGAAACCATCGCCCCCCTTTGCTACGCGCCCGCCAACCCAAGCAGGGGCTGCCGGTTCATTCGGCGCGCCCCTTTTTCGCATGGGGCCATTTCGAGATTCCAAGAGGAAGCACGCGTCCGTGGAGAATTCCAGCGGTATTCAGGCAAGTTTAAGCGGGCGCTATGCGACCGCGCTGTTCGAACTGGCGCGTGAGAAAGGCGCGATCGACAAGGTCGAATCGAGCCTTTCCACGGTGAAGCAGGCCCTGGCCGATTCGCCCGAGTTCGCAGCACTCACCAGCAGCCCGCTGGTTGGCCGCAACGATGCGATCAAAGCGGTCGCTGCGGTGGCCAAGACAATGAAGCTCGATTCGCTCACCGCCGACTTTCTCGGCGTGCTGGCGCAGAATCGTCGCCTCGCCACGCTCGCCAACATCGTCCGCGACTTCCGCACGCTCGCCGCGCGCCATCGCGGTGAGACAAGTGCCGAGGTCGTCTCGGCGCATCCGCTTTCCCCCGCGCAGGTCACCGCGCTCAAGGCGCAACTGCGCGAGCGCGTCGGCCGCGACGTCAATGTCGACCTGTCGGTCGATCCCTCGCTGCTGGGCGGCCTGGTCGTGAAGATCGGCTCCCAGATGATCGACAGTTCGATCAAGACCCGTTTGAACTCCCTCGCGCACGCGATGAAAGGCTGAAGGCTAAGACAATGGATATCCGCGCCGCAGAAATCTCGAAGGTCATCAAGGACCAGATCGCTAATTTCGGTACTGAGGCAGAGGTCAGCGAGACCGGCCAGGTGCTGAGCGTCGGTGACGGCATCGCGCGCGTCCACGGCCTCGACAACGTCCAGGCGGGCGAAATGGTCGAGTTCGCTAACGGCGTGCAGGGCATGGCGCTCAACCTCGAGGCCGATAATGTCGGCATCGTGATCTTCGGCTCGGACGCCGAGATCAAGGAAGGCGACGTCGTCAAGCGCACCGGCACGATCGTGGACGTTCCCGTCGGCAAGGGCCTGCTCGGCCGCGTGGTCGATGGCCTCGGCAACCCGATCGACGGCAAGGGCCCGATCGCTTCCGACCAGCGTTCGCGCGTTGAGGTGAAGGCCCCGGGTATCATCCCGCGCAAGTCGGTGCACGAGCCGGTTCAGACCGGTCTCAAGGCGATCGACGCCCTCGTCCCCGTCGGCCGTGGCCAGCGCGAGCTGATCATCGGCGACCGTCAGACCGGCAAGACCGCGATCGCGC
>CAZBYE010000309.1:0-3808 GCA_964496045.1 uncultured Stakelama sp. | reverse complement strand
CGTCGCGCTGAACTCAATGGAACCGGAACCCGAGGCACCGTCGATGCTGATATCGGCAGCGCTGTAGACTGTGTCGACCGAGATGCCGCTATAGGCACTCGCGCCAGGCGCCAGGGCATTGCGGTTCACCTGCACGCTGGTGGGAGCCGGAGGCCCAATGTGCCGCCACTTCATGTCACCGGCGTTGGACGCGGAATAGTTGATGTGCCCACGCAGGATCATCAACGAATTCGCGCCAAGTGGCACGGCAAGATCGGGGTCCGAAATCAAAACGGTCGAGGATACGACCGCCGTATCGAGCGGCTTTGCGGCCCGCCGGGGTTGGAAGGCAAGAAGGCTTTCGATCGCATCTCGATCATCGGCGACCTGCGCGCCAGCCTGCTCAGACCGTATCGCCGCCGACTCCGAACGGGCCACATCGCTGGCGACTGTGACCGCATCGTTGGGCGCCCAAACGAAGCCCCCCGGACCATATCCGAGGACGCGAGTTTCGCTTTGAGGGAGAGCAGGAAGATCCGCCGCCTCCGTCCCACGGGGAAATCTCAGCGCTCGACTTGCCGCATCTTTGAGCACTAAATCGCGAATTGCCGCGCGCCGATTGATCGTGTTCACCGTCGAAAGGTTATAGGCGCCCTGATCGGCAAACTCGCTGGCCTGGAGGAAGTCCGGCTCGGAAACGAGGAGGATCGCCGCCCCACTGGCCGGGGCCGTGGTGAAGGTCACCGTGCCGGAAACGTCCCCGAAGGCGACCGAGAAGTCAGCGCCATAGGCCTTGCGGATCCCATCGACATAGACGCCGACGTCCGTCGCGGCGACGACCGAGAAGTTGAAGGTGAAATCGGTTTTCGAGCCGGTCCCCAACTGGGGGGCGCTCGAAACATTCGGACTGATTGCGGCCACGCGACATCTCCTGTGATGAAGGAGGCATAAGGGGTGCGGGGAAAGGTTTGAATCGATCTGCGGATTGTCCGAAGCTCGGCAACCGCTACGGTCATAAGCGAGGCTAAGATGCTAGAACCCCGCTTTTGCATTGCTCATCGCTCTGATATCGTCGGCGGATGAACAAGCCTGCAGATTATAATTGGACCGGGGCGCCAGTTCACACCGCCACCTATCTTCACGAAATCGTTCTGAGTGAGGCTCGGCAGGCTCACGCCAGAACTATCCTTGATGTCGGGTGCGGGAATGGGCAGCTCGTCGCGCGGCTCCTAGAAGAAGGCTTTGATGCCATGGGCGTCGACGGCGACGAGGGTGGCGTCAGCGTTGCGCGCGGAATGTTCCCGTCGATACGGTTCGACGTCTCCCTTTTCAGCGATACGCCGCCGGGGACGTTTGACATGGTCTGTTCGACTGAGGTTGTCGAGCATCTCTACGCCCCGCACGAACTGGCCCGATATTGCTTTGATTCCCTTAATCCGGGCGGAAAGCTTGTCATTAGCACACCGTATCATGGTTATTTGAAGAACCTGGTGCTGTCGCTGGCCGGAAAATGGGACAGCCATTTTACCGCGCATTGGCACGGCGGGCATATCAAGTTCTGGAGTCGGAAAACGCTAAGCAAGCTTCTCGCCGATGCTGGATTCGAAGTGGCGCGGTTTCGAGGGACCGGTCGCTTTCCTTTCCTGTGGAAAAGCATGGTCCTTGTCGCCCACCGGCCGCTCGCGCACGGATAGTCGCCGGGCTGGAGTTTTCGCATCCGTCACGCCGGCGATGCCGACCCGGTTCCGCTCCGTGGGGACTGTCGGCATCTCAGCGTGCCGATCGTGTATTTGCGGGAAGTGGCGGCCATGCGCTCCTCCTGAGTTCAGGAGGGGCTTAGGGCGGGGACGGCGTAGGTTGAATCAATCGGCGCCAGCCGGAGATAGATCCAGAATTCGACCTATTATTGCGTTTGTCTGTGCGTCCTCCAAAGCTGTGACATAGTAGAAGGCCGAGTCGGGAGCGAAACGTTCGGGGCGGGAACGGTTCCTTAGGTCTATGTCGTCCAGACATGGGCGGTGGCACGAAGATGGGGAGCGGCCGGATGCGACAAACGACTTTGTCCGTGGCGCTGGAGGTCAAGCCGGAGAGCCATGACAAGCTCTCCGCCCTGATCGACCGGCTGCACGACAGCGGCAGCACGACGGGCACGGCCGGCGACTATGCCGGGTTCATGGCGGGCGTGCCCTCGGTCCACTTCCTCTCGATGAGCGTGTTCCCCGGCGAGGATTATGATCCGCTGTTCGTGCTCGAGGCCAATTTCGACGGCAGGCCGAGCGTGTTCTGGGGCCAGCTCGAGGCAGCGATCGGGGCAGATCTGCGCGCCATGCTGCGCTGCTGCAAGCGTCCGCTCGATCCGTGCGGGCCGCTCTACGACGCGGTGACCGCGCCCGACTCCCGCGCGCCGGTCGCCCCCTATTTCCAGGCGCGCTCGCTCGAACCAAGCGTCTATCATCACGGCAATCGCGGCATGACCCGCGACCGGATTCTGACCGAGCGCGACCTGTTCCGCGCCACCCGGACCGAGATCGCGACCGCCAATGGCGCGGGTCCCAGCCCTTATCGCGGCGAGGTGACGCCGGTCGAGATCCACCGCCATCTCCGCTCGGCGTTGCTGCCGGCGTTTCCCTGGCTCACCGAGCGCGCGCCGGCCCGCGTTCCGTTCCTCACGCGTTGCGGCGATTATCTGAAGGTGGCTGGCTTCGCCCTGCTCGTCTTCCTGGCGCTCGCGCTGCCGGGGCTGATCCTCGCGCCGATGATGCCGGACAACCGCTTCTACCTGCTGCTGGCCTTCGGCATCCTCTATTGCGGCATCCGCCTCTACATGATCCGCGAGCCGCTTCCCGGCACTGACACGGCCGGCAAGTTCAACCTGATCAGCGCGCTGTTCAAGCCGCAGACCCTTATCCTGATCCTGGTCGGCGGCTTGCTCTACGCCGTGCTCGCCCCGCTGATCACCATCACCATCTCGCTGATGACCGGCCTGCCGCTGGCGGAAGCAAAGGATCATGCGCCGCGCATCACGCTGTTCGGTGTGCTCAGCGTGCCTTTCTCCGTGCTGCTGATCCTGTGCTGGCTGCGCTGGCTCGAACGGCGCGATTCGTCGCAGGATGCGCCGCCGATCGACGAGGAGATGGTGCGCCAGATGGCGCAGCGCGAGGACTGGATTCCGCAGAACCATATGGGCTCGGTCGTGCTGATCAAGCCGGGCGTGCTGCGCACGCTCATCGTGCGCGCCGGCCATCACGGGCTCGGTCTGGTGCTGCGCGCCATGCCGAACAGCGGTATTCGCGGTTATCTCGGCAGCATGCGCACGGTGCATTTCGCGCACTGGGCGTTCGTCAACAATGGCAGCCGGCTGATGTTCTTCAGCAATTTCGACCAGAGCTGGGAAAGCTATCTCGATGATTTCATCGAGAAGGCGCATGTCGGCCTGACCCTTGCCTGGGGCTGCGGCGTGGGCTTTCCGGCGACCCGTTTCCTCATCCAGGACGGCGCCAGCCATGGCCGCAAGTTCAAGGCCTGGGCGCGGCATTCGATGGCGGTCAGCCGCTTCTGGTACAGCGCCTATAGCGACCTGACCGTCGACCAGGTCGAACGCAACAACCGTATCGCCAACGGCCTGCGCAAGCCGTCGCTCAGCACGAAGGAGGCGTCCGCGTGGATCAACGACCTGTGAGCGGGACGCCGCGGAAAAAGCCGCCGAGCTGGCAGTTGAAGGCGCCGCACTGCACCCTGACTCAGGGCCTGGTGGTCAGCGGCTTCGCTTCCTTGCCGACCGGGCGGGCGCTGTTTCTCGAATTCACCTGGAAGGGGAAGGGCAGCGGTG
>CAZBYE010000308.1:0-3817 GCA_964496045.1 uncultured Stakelama sp. | reverse complement strand
GGCGGTGCGCGCGACGCTGGAGCCGCCCAGCGACCGCGCGACGCGGGCGACGAGGAACAGCGCCGCGCCGAACAACAGCGTCGGCCAGATGATCACCGCGATGATTTCCGCCTGGTGCGCGCCGACCAGCGGCGTCAGCAGCGCGATCATTGCACCCGGCACGAGATCCGGCAGGCGCGACCAGTGCATCGCCAGCCCCGGCGCTTCGCCGAGGCGATATTGCAGCAGGTCGTTGAAGCGCTGCCCGGCCAGCCAGTCGCGAATCTGCTGCAGGCGCATCACGTCGTCGGTGTCGGGCAGGCGGAGCGCGGAAAGCTGGTGCCAGTCACGAGCCGCCCAGGCAGCCGCCAGGATCGCGGCGAGCAGCATCGCAACAAGGGCATCGCCCAGGATCAGCCATCGTTCGGTTCGTGTCCGCATGGCGCCGGACTAGCGAAAACCGGTTAAGGCGGGGTTAGGGCACGCGGCCCCCCGGCATCAATCCCGGTCGCGCCGCCCGAGCAGCCGCAGCCGCAGCGCGTTGAGCTTGATGAAGCCCGCTGCATCGCGCTGATCATAGGCGCCCTGATCGTCCTCGAAGGTCACCACCTTCTCCGAATAGAGCGAATTGGGCGATTTGCGGCCGACGACGTACACCCCGCCCTTGTAGAGCTTGAGCCGGACAGTGCCCGAGACCTTCGCCTGGCTATGGTCGATCGCCGCCTGGAGCATCTCGCGCTCGGGCGAGAACCAGAAGCCGTTATAGATCAACTCGGCATAGCGCGGCGCCAGTTCGTCCTTGAGATGGGCCGCGCCGCGATCGAGCGTCAACTGCTCGATCCCGCGATGCGCGAGATAATAGATGGTGCCGCCCGGCGTCTCGTACATGCCGCGCGACTTCATCCCGACGAAGCGGTTCTCGACCAAGTCGAGCCGGCCGATGCCGTGCTTGCGCCCGAGATCGTTGAGCTTGGCGAGCAGCGTCGCCGGGCTCATCCCCTCGCCATTGACCGCGACGCCGTCGCCGCGCTCGAAATCGATCGTGATGAATTCCGGCTGGTCAGGCGCGTCCTCGGGATTGACGGTGCGCGAATAGACGTAATCGGGCACTTCCTCCCACGGATCCTCGAGCACCTTGCCCTCGGACGAGGTGTGCAGGATGTTCGCATCGGTCGAGAAGGGCGCCTCGCCGCGCTTGTCCTTCGAGACCTGGATCTGGTGCTGCTCGGCGAATTCGATCAGGCGCGTGCGGCTGGTCAGGTCCCATTCGCGCCACGGCGCGATCACCTTGATATCGGGCGCGAGCGCATAATAGCCCAACTCGAAGCGCACCTGGTCGTTGCCCTTGCCGGTGGCGCCATGGCTGACCGCGTCGGCGCCCACCAGCTTCGCGATCTCGATCTGGCGCTTGGCGATCAGCGGCCGCGCGATCGAGGTGCCGAGCAGGTACAACCCCTCGTACAGCGCATTGGCGCGCATCATCGGGAAGACATAGTTGCCGACGAACTCCTCGCGCAGATCGTCGATGAAGATATGCTCGGGCTTCACGCCGGCCGCCTCGGCCTTGCGCCGTGCCGGCTCGAGTTCCTCGCCCTGGCCGAGATCGGCGGTGAAGGTCACCACCTCGCACTGATAGGTCTGCTGCAGCCATTTCAGGATCACGCTGGTGTCCAGCCCGCCCGAATAGGCGAGGACGACCCTGTTGATACCGGCTTCGCCGGCGGGGCGATTGATCATGTCGATCATGAAAGGGCTCCGAAGATGCTGGAAAGAGTGTTGGGAAATCGGCCCGCGCTCTAAGGGGCGGGCGCCGGTTCCGCAACCTCGATGGTCCGGATCAGCCCGGGCAGATAGGCCCCGAGCGACGCCGCGCGGTAGAAATAGCTCGCCATGAACGCCCACCAGATGCCGCTCTCGCCGAACGGCCGGAGGAGCAGGTCGGTCGCGACATAGAGCGTCGTCGCCAGAATCGCGGCGTTGCGCAGCGCCTTGCCGCGGGTGGCGCCGATGAAGATGCCGTCGAGCAGCCAGGCGGGCACGCCGATCGCCGGGACGATCGCGGCAAAAGGCAGCAGGGCCATGGCCTGCGCCCGCACGTCCGCATTGGTCGCGAAAAACGCGATCAGCGCCGGGCCGGCCGCGAAGAAGATCAGCGCGAAGCCGATTCCCGCCAGCAGCGAGAATTCGCCGGTCAGCCGGATTGCCCGGACCATCGCCGGTCGAGACCGTGCGCCGATCGCCTGCCCGACGCGCGACTCGGCGGTGAAGGCGAAGCCGTCGAGCACGAAGGCGGCGACGCTGACGAACTGCAACAGCACATAATTGGCCGCGAGCGCGGTCTCGCCCAGCCGCGCGCCGGCATTGGTGAACCACAGGAACAGCGACAGCAAAGCGATGGTGCGGATCATGATGTCGGCATTGACCGCGAACAGCCGCCTGAGCGCCCCGCCGCCGAACAGCGCCGGCGAGAGCATGCGCCGCCAGTCGATGCTGCGCCCGGCGATGACCAGCCCGACCGCGAGTGAGATCCATTCGGCGCTGGCCGTGCCGAGCCCGACACCGCGGGCGCCCAGATGGAAATGCCACACGAACAACAGATCGAGCGCGATGTTCACCAGGTTCATCACGATCTGCAGCACCAGCGCCGCGCGCGTCCGGCCCAGCCCGAACAGCCAGCCATTGATCGCGAACACCGCCAGGCTCGCGGGCGCCCCCAGAAAGCGCGCGCTGACATAGCCATGCGCCGCCGCGTCGAGCGCCCCGCCGCCCGCCATCGTCTCCAGCGCAAGCGGGATCAGCACGATCTGGAGCGCGAACAGCGCGACACCCAGCAGGAACCCCGCCGCCACCCCGCGCAGCAGCATGGCCTCGACCTCCGGCGCGTCCCCCGCGCCTTCGGCCTGTGCGGTCATCCCGGTCATGCCCATGCGCAGGAAGCCGAAGGTCCAGAAGATCATGTTGATCACGACCGTGCCGAGCGCGACCCCGGCGAGCGCGGCGGCGTCGCCGGTCCGCCCGATCACCGCGGTATCGACCAGCCCGACCAGCGGCACGGTCGTCTGGCCGAGCATGATCGGCCAGGCCTGGGCGAAGATCGCGCGACGGGTCAGCATTGTGGCCATGCGCGCTTCGGATAGGCACCGCGGGACCATCACGCTAGCCTTGCGTCCGCACGACTCGGATGAGGTGACCCATGGCCGAGAACAAGACTCAGGCGACCGACGCGAGCGTCGACGCCTTTCTGGCAAAAGTCGAACCCGAACAACGCCGGGCCGACGGACGCGTGCTGCTCGACATGATGGCGCGCCTCACCGGCGAACCGCCGATATTATGGGGACCGTCGATCATCGGCTTCGGCAGCGTGCATTACCGTTACGAGAGCGGGCGCGAAGGCCATATCTGCCGGATCGGCTTCTCGCCGCGCAAGGCGCAGCTCGTGCTCTATCTCGCCGCCGGCCTGCCCGGCCGCGATGCGCTCCTGGCCAAGCTCGGCAAGCATTCGCTCGGCAAGGGCTGCCTCTACATCAGGACGCTGGCCGATGTGGACGGGACGGTGCTGGAGGAGCTGATCGCCCGGTCCTGGGCCTTCAAATCGGCGGCCTAAGAGGGACCTCCCTTCGCCTCCGGACTTGTGTGGCGAAGATAATGACCCTTCGGCTCAATCCAGGTCCGGCCCCAGTGCCGGATCCAGGTCCCCCGGCCGCACGAACAGCGCCCGCGACGCCCCCCCGGCCGCGACATCCCGCCCCGACCCCCCCCCGAAAACTAATTTCCCGGGGGCCCCGGGCGGGAACCTCCGCCCCGCATCCTCCCCCCCCCGACTCCCGGCACGAACCGG
>CAZBYE010000307.1:0-3818 GCA_964496045.1 uncultured Stakelama sp. | reverse complement strand
AGCAGGTCTATGGCGGCCATGGCTACATCGCCGAATGGGGCATGGAGCAATATGTCCGCGATGCCCGCATCGCGATGATCTACGAAGGCACCAACGGCGTGCAGGCAATGGATCTGGTCGGCCGCAAGCTCGCGCAGAATGGCGGCCGTGCGATCCAGACCTTCTTCAAGGTGGTGGGTGAAGAAGTCGCCGCCGCCAAGTCCAAGCCCGAACTGGCGAGCTTCGCCGAGGCTCTGGAGAAGGCCAATGGTCAGCTTCAGGCCGCGACCATGTGGTTCATGGCCAACGGCATGCAGAACCCCAACCAAGTCGGCGCCGGCGCCTACAGCTATATGCAGCTCACCGGCATCGTCGCGATCGGCCTGATGTGGCTGCGGATGGCCGACGCCGCCGTCACCGCGCTCGCCTCGGGTGAGGCGGAAGACAAGGCGTTCCTCGAAGCCAAGCTGGTGACGGCGCGCTTCTACGCCGAACGCATCATGCCCGACGCCGGCGCGCTGCGCCGCAAGATCGAGGGCGGCTCGGAAACCATCATGGCGCTCCCGCCCGAGATGTTCCGCGCTGCGTGAGGTCGGTCGACTATGCTGTGAACGGGCTGCGTGATCCTGCCTTGTGCCGGGTGACGCAGCCCGTGTGCTGCTCGCCTATATCACTTCTCTCTTGAGCCTCGCCCCCGCTGCGGCATAACCAGCGGTGATGCTCCTTCCCGACAGTCCGCTGCGGCCGCTCGAATGTGGTCAGCTCAACCTGATACGCCGGACCGGCGCGGTCGGTTTCAGGCGCGCGCGAGCGCAGCTGCTGATGTCTCTGGCGGCGACAGGGATCTTCTTGGTCGCGCCGGCATCGGCAGAAACGGCACCTCAGGCGCTTCCCTATGCGGGCAGGCCGGCGGCGGCCGAGCTGGAGGTCCTTGCCCCGTGGGTCGGCGACTGGTCGCTCGATATCGAGGTGGCGCCCAGTGCGGGGGCGCCGGACGGGGTTCGCTTCACGGGTTCCGCGACCGGCCGTCGCTTGCTCAACGGACAGTTCATCCGCGTCGATGGCCAGACTTCGAACGGCAAGACGCGCGAGGAATATTTCGTCCTCTACACGTTCGATCCCGGTAAGGCGCTTTATCGCCGATGGTATTTTTCCTCGATCGGGCTGGTCAGCGAATTCGAGGGGCGATGGGATCAAGCGAAAGGGGAAATGACCTGGACCCTGCTCAGCGCCACCGGCGGCCAGAGCGCGACGATCGTCTATGCGATCGCGCCCGACCGGATCACCACGCACGTCACTTACCGCGGTGCCGACGGCAAGGTCACTAGGAGCGCCGTCAATCGCGCCACGCGCAAACCCTCTTGAGCGCCGCCGCCGTCGCGCCATAACGGGCGCATGCTTCTTCCCGAAATCCCGCTCCAGCCGCTCGAACGCGGTCAGCTCAATGTGATGCGTCTGACCGGCGCCATCGGCTTCGGCGTTGCGACGGTCGTCGCTGCGATCCCGAGTTGGGCGCTGTCGCATAGCTGGGAATGGCTGCCGGTCTGGGCTGCACCGCTCGTGGTGGCGCTGTGCGGCGTCTGGTCGCTGGCCTTCACGAAGCGGCGCTGGGCGCGCTGGGGCTGGGCGTGGACTGGCAGGGAGCTCCATGTCGCTTGGGGCTGGCTGATCCGGAGCCACACCATCGTCCCTGCCGCGCGGGTCCAGCATATCGATGTGACGCAGGGGCCGATCGAGCGAATCTTCGGCGTGTCGACACTCATCCTGCACACCGCCGGCACCGCGAACAGCGAGGTCAATCTGCCCGGCATCTCGCGTGAGACCGCCGAGGAGATCCGCGATGCGATCCGCGCGCATTTATCGAGCGATCCCTGGTGAGCGGTGACGTGAACGACGACGTGAGCGAGCAGGCGAGCGACGTCGAGGATCGCGGACCGAGGCGCGTCCATCCGGGCACGATCGCAATCGATTTCCTGCGCCGCGCACCCCAGACGGTGATCGGCCTGCCTGCGATCGCGGGCTGGACCTCGGGCCGCAGCATCGGATGGATCCTGCTCGCCGCGGCGCTGCTTGGTGTCGGGATGCTGGTCTTCACCTGGATCGGCTGGCGGCGCTTCACCTATATGATCACCGAGCATGAGCTGGTGATCGAGCGCGGCTTGCTCAATCGCAGCCGCCGCTCGATCCCGCTGACGCGGATTCAGGACGTATCGATCGAGCGCAAACCGCTCGCGCGCCTGTTCGGACTTGCCGAGGTGAAGGTGGAAACCGGTGGCGGTGAGAAGGACGAGGCGGTGCTCGACAGCGTCTCCGTCGCGGAGGCGGAACGGCTGCGCGCGGCTTTGCGCGGCCAGACATCGTCCTCCACGATCGTCTCATCTGCTGAGGGACATGCAGAGTCTTCGGAGGCCTCGGCGCTTCCCATCATTTTCCAGATGTCCCTCGCGCGCGTGGTCCTGCTCGGGATGTTCAGTTTCTCGCTGGTCTGGATCGCCGCGCTGTTCGGTGTCCTCCAGTTCTTCGACCAGTTCATCGACTTCGGACTCGATCGCGCGCGCGACTGGGCGGAGGTCGCGAAGGATCAGGTGCAGGCTCGCTTCAGTATCGCTGCAGTGCTTGCCGTCGCCGGGCTTGCGTTGACGCTCGGGGTGGTCAGCGGAGTGATCCGTACCACCCTGCGCGACTATGGCTTCACGCTGCGGGCGGGCGGGGGGCGGTTTCGCCGCACCCGTGGCCTGCTGACCCGCAGCGAGGTGGTGGTGGCGATGCGCCGCATCCAGCTCGCGATGGTCCAGCGCGGTCCGCTGCGCGGTGCGTTCGGCTGGAATGCGCTCAGTTTCCAGACACTCGGTGGCAGTGACGACCCCAGTGGCCGGCAGGCGATGGCGCCGCTCGCGCGCGACGATGAAGTGGCCGCGATCGTCGAGACCGCGGGGCTGCCCCCGTTTGAACGGCTCCCGCTGCGTCCGGTCGCCGCGGGGCATGTGCTGCGCAGCCTGTTGCGGGCGGCTCCGGTGCCGGTCGCTGTTATCGTCGCGGCGCTGCTGGTGACCCCGCTCGCATGGATCGGGATGCTGGCGCTGTTGCCGATCGTGGGAATTGCCCTGCTGCAGCGCCGGTACCATCGCTATGCGTTGCGCGACACCAGCCTTCAGGTGATGCGCGGCGTGATCGCCCAGCGCGACTGGATCGTGCCGTACCAGAATGTCCAGGTGGTGACCTTGCGCGCAGGCTGGTTCCAGCGGCGGCTGGGGCTGGCGAGCGTGCTGGTCGATACCGCGGGCGCGAGCGGTTATCTCTCGCCGGACGTGGTGGATTTGGCCACCCCGGATGCGCGTGAACTCGCGGCAGGGCTGGTGGCGCGGATCGGCTAGCGTGCTGGCGTCGGCTGCGGCACGGGGACGGTCGCGATCAACGGCGCGACCTCTCCCTTGCGGCGAACCCCGGTGAGACCATCGGGCACCGCGGCGCGTTTGGCCGCTTCCACCTCGACAGGCGCGGCAGACGGGACGGCAGCGGGCAGTGCGGGCATCCGGCGCATGCACTGCACCGGGCTTGGCCGCTTGAACTCGCCGCAATTCCACAGCGCTTTGCCAAAGCCCTGCGCCTGATCGCGCAGATAGCTGAACGACATCGCCTCAATCTGCCCGGCATTGGGGGTGCCTCCCGCCGGCGGAACCTTGGTGCGGTCGGTCCAGCCGAGGAACTTGCAGAAGGGCCGTTCGGCGCAGGTGCGGATCGCCAGCGCGGCGAATGCGTCGGCACCCATAGTCCGGTCGAGCGCGACGTGGAACACGTTGCTGTCGCTGCCCGTCACGGGTTGCGGGATCGCCGAGTCC
>CAZBYE010000306.1:0-3825 GCA_964496045.1 uncultured Stakelama sp. | reverse complement strand
GGTCGAAATCACGCTTCAGCCGGGCGAGAAGAGCTTCACCGATGCCGAGATCAAGGCGGTAGCCGACAAGGTCGTCGCCGCAGCGGCCAAGCTCGGCGCAACGTTGCGCGGCTAAATCAATGCCGTCACCCCGGCCTTGTGCCGGGGTCCACGGTGCCGCAAGCGATAAACTCGAACCTGACACGCATCGCCTGACGCGCGGTGGATCCCGGCACAAGGCCGGGATGACGATGGAGTAGACGGAATGCGCACTGCCCTCATCACCGGCGCAACCTCGGGCTTCGGCGCCGCTGCCTCGCGCGCCTTTGTGGCCGCGGGCTGGCGCGTGATCGGGACCGGACGGCGTGCCGACCGGCTCGATGCACTCAAGGCCGAGCTGGGCGACGACAAGTTTCATCCGGCCATGTTCGACGTCCGCGACGAGGCCGCGCGCGACGCCGCGCTCGACACCCTGCCCGAGGCGTTCCGCGGCATCGACCTGCTGGTCAACAATGCCGGATTGGCGCTCGGCACCGAAAAGGCCCAGGACGCCTCGCTCGATCAATGGCGGGTGATGATCGACACCAACGTCACCGCTTTGGTCTCAATCACCCACAAGCTCCTCCCGCTGCTGATCGAACGGCGCGGCGCGATCATCAACCTCTCCTCGGTCGCGGCGACCTATCCCTATCTCGGCGGCAATGTGTACGGCGGCACCAAGGCGTTCGTGCACCAGTTCAGCCTGTCTTTGCGCAACGACCTCCCCGGGACCGGCGTCCGCGTCACTTCGATCGAGCCGGCCAGGGCCGAGACCGAGTTAACGCTGGTGCGAACAGGCAGCCAGGAAGCGTCGGACAAGCTTTACGGCGGCGCGGATCCGATGACCGCAGAGGATATTGCGGGCATGATCCTGTGGGTCGCCCAACTCCCCGCGCATCTCAACATCAACACGATGGAGATGATGCCGGTGAACCAGAGCTTCGCCGGCTTCGCGGTGCACCGCGCGGGATGATCGAGATCGGCTCCGGCGCGCTCAGCGCGGCGATCAATCCGCTCGGTGCCGAGCTCACCCATCTGCGCGACGCGCAGGGTAACGAGCTGATGAGCGACGGCGATCCTGCCTTCTGGAGCGGTCGCGCGCCGTTGCTTTTCCCCGTCGTCGGCGCGCTCAGGGACGACAGCTACCGGCTCGACGGCCGCGACTATGCGCTGCCCTCACACGGCTTCGCCCGGCGGCGGGAGTTCACGCTGGTCGACCACGCCACCGATCGCGTCTGGTTCCGGCTGAGCGACGATGAGGCGACACGCGACGCCTATCCCTTCGCCTTCGCACTCGATGCCGAGTTCGTGATCGCAGGGGCGACGCTCACCACAACCGTCTCGCTCGTCAATCGCAGCGATCGCGCGATGCCGGCGAGCTTCGGCTTCCATCCCGCCTTCGCCTGGCCCCTGCCCTATGGCGGTGCGAAGAAAGATCACCGCATCGTCTTCGAACGCGAAGAGCCGCAGCTGCTTGCCCGGCTCGAGGGCAAACTGATCGGGCCGGTCGATCGCGAGACGCCGGTCGAGGGCGACACCTTGTGGCTGCACGATGATCTGTTCACGGATGAGGCGTTGGTCTGGACCGAACCGCAGAGCCGGTCGCTACGCTATGGCACACCCGACGGCCCGCAGATCGAGATCGGCTTCCCCGACATGCCGACGCTGGCGGTGTGGACCAAACCGCGCGCGCGCTTCATCTGCATCGAGCCATGGCAGGGGCATGCCGATCCCGCGGGGTTCACCGGCGAGATCTGGGACAAGCCGGGGATGCTCCGGCTCGAACCGGGCGAGCGCCGCGCCTTCGCGATGACCGTGACGCTCGCCTGATCCAGATCAGCTTTCGATGAAGGCGAGCAGGTCGGGGTTCACCACCTCGGGATGCGTCGCGCACAGGCCGTGCGGCAGGCCTTCATAGGTTTTGAGCGTGCCGTTCTTCAGCAGGCCGATCGCCTTGAGCGCGCTGTCGTGGATCGGCACGATCTGATCGTCGGTGCCGTGCATCACCAGCACCGGGATATCGATCGCCTTGAGATCGTCGGTGAAGTCGGTCTCGCTGAACGCCTTGATGCAGTCATAGTGCGCCTTGGCGCCGCCCATCATGCCCTGGCGCCACCAATTGTCGATCAGCCCCTGGCTGACCTTCGCGCCGTCGCGGTTGAAGCCGTAGAAAGGCCCGGCGGGGACATCGATGTAGAATTGCGCGCGATTGGCGACGAGCGCCTCGCGGAAGCCGTCGAACACTTCGACCGGCAGACCCTCGGGATTGCTCTCCTTCTTCACCATCACCGGCGGCACCGCGCCGATCAGCACTGCCTTGGCAACGCGCCCCGGCTCGGCACGCGCGACATAATGCGCCACCTCCCCGCCGCCGGTCGAATGCCCGACATGGATTGCGCCCTTGAGGTCAAGCGCCTTCACCAACGCCGCAACGTCTGCAGCATAGGTATCCATTTCGTTCCCCTCCCAGGTCTGGGAGGAGCGGCCGTGCCCGCGCCGATCGTGCGCGATCACCCGATAGCCTTTGTGGAGGAAGAACAGCATCTGGTTGTCCCAGTCGTCCGCGCTCAACGGCCAGCCATGGTGGAACACGATCGGTGTGGCGTCCCGCGGACCCCAATCCTTGTAGAAGATCTCGGTGCCGTCGCTGGTGGTGATCGTGCTCATCGGCTCGCATCCCTGATTTGGACCGCCCCGCGGCAAGCGTGGCGTGCGCGAAAGATGACACCGGTAGATGAGTCGCAAAAGGGCAACGTTCGAAAGCGATCGTTTCAGAAACTGAAACACTCGATTCGCCGGCCACTTCCCGCTAGAGGGCCGCGATGCCCGAGAATGTGATTCCAGGTCGCCGCACCTTCGCGATCATCTCCCACCCTGACGCCGGCAAGACCACGCTGACCGAAAAGCTGCTGCTGTTCGGCGGCGCGATCCACCTCGCCGGCGAGGTCAAGGCGCGCGGTCAGGCGCGGCGCGCGCGTTCGGACTGGATGAAGATCGAGCAGCAGCGCGGCATCTCGGTCACCTCCTCGGTCATGACCTTCGAGCGCGACGGCGTGACCTTCAACCTGCTCGACACGCCGGGCCACGAAGACTTCTCCGAAGACACCTACCGCACGCTCACCGCGGTCGACTCGGCCGTGATGGTGATCGACGTCGCCAAGGGCATCGAGAGCCAGACGCGCAAGCTGTTCGAAGTGTGCCGTCTGCGCAACGTGCCGATCATCACCTTCGTCAACAAGGTCGACCGCGAAGGCCGCGAGGTGTTCGAGACGCTCGACGAGATCGCCGACCTGCTCCAGCTCGACGTCGCGCCGATGACCTGGCCGGTCGGCATGGGCGGGACGTTTGAGGGTGTGTACGACCTTGTCTCCAACCGCCTGCTGCTGCCCGAAGGCGACAGCCGCGAGTTCCAGGGCAAGGTCATCCAGACGACCGGCCTCCACGATCCGCAGCTCGATGCGATCATCTCGCCCCAGAACCTCGCCAAACTGCGCGAGGATGCCGAGCTGGCGCTGGCGGGCTATGCGAGCTTCGACGGCGAGGCCTATCGCAACGGCGACCTGACCCCGGTCTATTTCGGCTCGGCGCTCAAGGAGTTCGGCGTCGATTCGCTGATCGACGCGATCGCACGCCATGCACCGCCGCCGCACGCGCTGCCCGCCGAGCCGGCGCCGGTGTCACCGGACTATAACGAGGTCACCGGCTTCGTGTTCAAGGTCCAGGCGAACATGGACCCCAACCACCGCGACCGCATCGCCTTCCTCAAGCTGTGCTCGGGCAAGTTCAGCCGGGGCATGAAGCTGAAGG
>CAZBYE010000305.1:0-3877 GCA_964496045.1 uncultured Stakelama sp. | reverse complement strand
GTCAACGGGGGGTGTTACCGAGGTGTTGCTGACGCGCGGGGCGGGGCGGGTTTATGCGGTCGACAGCGGGACCAACCAGCTCGCCCGGAAGCTGCGGCAGGACGAACGCGTGGTGGTGCACGAGCAGACCAGCGCGCGGGTGCTGACCGCGGCGCATATTCCCGAACCGGTCGATATCGTGGTGTGCGACGCGAGCTTCATCGGCCTCGCCAAGGTGCTCGAACGGCCCTTTGCCTTCGTGCGCGAAGGCGCGTGGGTGGTCGCGCTGATCAAGCCGCAGTTCGAGGCCGGTCGTGAAGAAGTGGGCAAGGGCGGCGTAGTGCGCGATCCGGAGGTGCATGAGCGGGTGTGTGGCGAGGTGGTGGGCTGGCTGGAGCGCGCGGGCTGGACCGTCGAAGGCGTAACGCGCAGTCCGATTACCGGACCGGAAGGGAATGTCGAATTCCTCGTCGCTGCGCGGGCCGGGACGGCTGGGGAACTGGCGGGGCAGCTTTAGGGGCACAGCTTGGTGCCGTGTGGTGAAACAAGGACTCGACACGCGTGACGGTCGGGCGCAGCATCGTCTCACTCTGGGGGAGTGGATATGCGTACTGTACCGACTGCCGCTGTGACCGATGTGCTCCGCAAGGCGGATCTGCCGCAAGCACCGATCCGGCTGTTCGCCTATGTCGAAGCGATTGCCGCCTGCGGGCTGCTGATCCTCGTGGGCACCTGCCTCTTCGGCTCCTGAGACCGAAGCGGACAGGAAGCTGCATATCGGTGCCGCGTGGCGACCGATGACCTCTGGTCACCCATAGCCGTTGCGGGCGCGCTCCGCTGCCCTGACGACCGCGCGTCCCACGGGCGGCGGCTTGGCCGGGTCGGGCCAGGAGGGTGCAGTGGTCCAGCCGAGATGGGGCAGGCTGACGCTGCGCTTGCCCGACAGATCGGTGCGGGCGACGATCAGGCCCTTTTCCTCGATATGCGCCATCATCCGCTTGGCGCGACCCAGTGAACTGGTGCCGTAGAGGGCGGCGAGCTGTGCGTCGGACGGGCAGGCTTCGCCGGTCCGCGCAGCGCGGGCGATACCAAGGAAAGGAGTGAGCATCTCCTCGGGCAGCGAGGCAGCGAGGGTGAGGACTTCGTCCCAGCCCTCGGCGTCAGCGATGCCCGCACGCGCGAGTGCGAGCGCGGAGCGGAAGGCCGCGAGGTCCTTCCCTGCCTCGACGCCGCGCATTCGGCAGCGGACGGTATAGTCCTGAAACACCGTCGGGAGGGGCTGACGCCCCTCTCCATTGGCGCCTTCGCCCGCGATCTCGGCGAGGATCGCGCGGCGGACATCAGCCTGCTCGCCTTCTTCCAGCACCGGCATGTCGGGGACAGGCGCGGGCGCCGGGGTGGCGATGCTGCGCATCAGATCGGACATGGGCACCGGGGCGGGCGGCGGCGGGGGCGGAACCTCGTCCTCCGCGCCCGGCGCGAAGAGCATGTCGCGCATATCCTCGGTCGCGGCGGTTGGGAGCGGCATCAGCTTGGGGCTGACGGCCTTCGAACCGGTCTTCACTTCGCCGATCTTCACCGAAATGGGCCGGCGCGTGATGGCGGGGCCGAGCGCGAGAAACTCGCCGCGGGCGAGGTCACGGATCGTATCGGCTTGACGCCGTTCCATGCCGAGCAGGTCGGCAGCGCGCGCCATGTCGATGTCAAGGAAGGTGCGGCCCATCAGGAAGTTGCTGGCTTCGGCGGCAACGTTTTTGGCGAGCTTGGCGAGGCGCTGGGTGGCGATGACCCCGGCAAGGCCGCGCTTGCGGCCGCGGCACATGAGGTTGGTCATCGCGGCGAGCGAGGTGCGGCGCGCTTCTTCCGAGACTTCGCCGGCGGCGGCAGGGGCGAAGAGCTGGGCTTCGTCGACGACGGTGAGGATCGGATACCAATGTTCGCGGGGGGCGTCGAACAGCGCGGCGAGGAAGGCGGCGGCGGCGCGCATCTGGCCGTCGATCTCGAGTCCTTCGAGGTTGAGGACGACAGAAGCGCGATGCTCGCGAACGCGCATGGCGAGGCGGGCGAGCTCGGTCAGGCTGTATTCGGCCGCATCGACCGCGATATGGCCAAAGGCATCGGCGAGGCTGACGAAATCACCCTCGGGATCGACCACCACCTGCTGGACATGGTTCGCGCTGCCCTCGAGCAGGCGGCGCAGCAGATGCGACTTTCCCGAGCCCGAATTGCCCTGAACGAGCAGACGGGTCGCAAGCAGCTCTTCCAGATCGACGGCAACCGGGTTGCCGCCGCCGTCGAGTCCCATATCGATGCGGGCAGTCATTGCAGGCTGCTTTGGCGCATCGAGGGGAGTCGGGGCAAGGGCGTGATGCCGTTCTCCCCTGCTATTTTCGTGGCGGGAGGGTGATCGAGCGCGCGACGCCGTCACGGCGGGGATCGGCGCCGCCGTCGAATCCGCCGTTACGGAGCATCACGCCGTGCAGGCCCGAATTCTCGCCCGAGCCGCCGCGCACCGTGACGCCGCGTTCGGCCATCGCGGCGAGAATCGACGGCGCGAACTTGCTCGCCTCGCCGTTGAAGCTGAAGCCGCGGGCGACGAGGTTGGGGAGGGCGATGGCGTCGGCGACCGGCATGTTCCACTCGACGATGCCGAGCAGCGCCTTGGACACATAAGCGAGGATCGCGTTGCCGCCGGGCGAGCCGATTGCGCCGGCAAGGCTGCGGTCGGGGTTGAGGATGATCGTCGGCACCATCGACGAGCGCGGGCGTTTGCCCGGGGCGATCGCGTTGGGGCCTTCGGGGACGAAGGAGAAGTCGGTCATCTGGTTGTTGAGGAAGAAGCCATCGACCATGCGGCCGCTGCCGAACAGGCTTTCGACCGTAGTGGTCATCGACACGGCGTTGCCGTCGCCGTCGATGACGATGAAGTGCGAGGTGCCGGCGACTTCGTTGGTGGCGTCGATGCGAGCGGTGACGGCGCCCGGGGGCGTGCCCGGCTGCGGCGCGGGGCCGGCGCGGTCGCCGACCAGCGCGGCGCGGCTGGCGACATAGGCGGGATCGAGCATGCCCTTGACCGGGACGGTGGGCACGTCGCCGACATAGGCATCGCGGTCGGCATACATGACGCGGCTCGCCTCGGCATATTTGACCCAGGCGATGGGATCATTGGGGCCGCGCGCGCCGATATCCGTGCGCTCGATCATCGCCATCAGCTGAAGCAGGCCGACGCCCGAGGAGGGCGGGGGCGGCGCGCAGAGGATGTAGACGCGATAGGGATTGCACACCGCGTCGCGCACCTCGGGCTTGTAGCCGGCGATGTCCGCTTCGGTCATCGTGCTGGCGAGATCGCCTTCGCGCAGGCGCGCGACGATGCGGCGGGCGGTCTCGCCCTTGTACATCGCGTCGGGCCCTTGGGCGGCGAGGCGGCGGACGAACGTGGCATAAGCGGGATTGCGGAGCGTGTCGCCGCTCTTGATCTGCGTGCCTTCGGCGTTGCGGAAATAGGCGGTGGCGTCGGCGCCGCGTGCCTGTGGGGCGCGGCTGGCGATCATATCGGCGAGGCGTTCGGTGACAGTGAAGCCCTGATCGGCGGTGCGGACCACATCGCCGAACAGATCCTTCCATGCGAGATTGCCGTGCTGCGACTGCGCCAGCGCGAGCATGCGGACGACGCCGGGCACGCCGGTGGCGCGGCCCGAGACGACCGCGGTGCCGAAGGAAAGCGGCTGACGGTCGGGGCCGAGCAGCATGTCGGGTGTCGCGCCGGCGGGGGCGGTTTCGCGGCCGTTATAGACGGTGATCCCCTTGGTCTTCGCGTCGTAGCGCACCATGAAGGCGCCGCCGCCAAGCCCGCTGCTCTGCGGCTCGACCAGACTGAGCATCGCCTGCACCGCGACCG
>CAZBYE010000304.1:0-3886 GCA_964496045.1 uncultured Stakelama sp. | reverse complement strand
GGGCGGCGAGAATATCGGCCTGCCCGCGTTCCTGACCGGCGGTAATGACGACTAAGATCCGGCCGCAAGGCTGAAACGAAAAAGGGCTCCGGGAAACCGGAGCCCTTTCTTGTTAGTGCTGCGGACCGGGTTCAGCGCAGCGAATAGGCGGTGATGGTGGCGGTGCCGGTGCCGCGGAACGGCGTGACGATCAGCTTCGCATCTTGCGAGATCGCCAGATTGCCCGGCGTGGCTGCCGACCAGACGACGGCGCGCGGCGCCGCCAGCGACACGGCGTAAACCTTGGTGCGGGTCGAGAAGAAGAGCAGATTCTCGGTCACGATCATGTTGCCGGCAAACTCTTCGCCTGTCGGCAAAGGCCATGACCAGCGCACCGTCCCGTCATCCTCGCCGATCGCGTCGAACTGGCCGCGCGGATTGCTTGCGGCGAACAGCAACCCCTTACCGAGGGCAGGGGCCGTATTGTAGGTGCCTGCGGTGCGCCATGCGACTTTGGCGCCATCGATGTCGTAGCTTACGAGTGGGAACGCGACCGAATAGGTGCCCATGCCGCTTCCGGAATAGGCGATGGCATTGCCCCGCGATCCCAGGATCGGGCCACCTGCATAGGAATAGCCGTTCCACACCCAATGCGGATCGGCAATGCTTTTGACCCGTGTGCCGTCGGACCGGCGGAACACGTCGAGATTGCCCGAATAATAATAGACATAGTTGCTGTCGGCCGCGACCGTGGCGCCGTCCCACACTTTGCCGCCGCCGCCGTTGGTCTGCCAGCGGTCGGCACCGGTATCGAGATTGTAGCCATAGACGACATTGCCGTAATATCCGGATGCCAGATACAGTTCCTGGCCAATCGCGGTCGGCTGCGCGAAGTTGGACCATTGCGCGGCGAACAGCATATTGCGCACGAACTGTCCGTTGCCCGCGTTCAGCGTCACGACGCGGTTGTTTCCGGACGACATGGTCATGGTGACGATCTGAAGCTGGTCTCCGGTTACCGTCGGGCCGCTGGCGCTGTGGATTGGTCCGATGTCATAGGCCCAGCGCTGCGCACCGGTAGCGCTGTCCATGGCGAACACGCTGGTGCCTGCGCCGGTGGCGCCTGCGCCGGTCACGAACAGCTGATTTCCTTTGGTCGCAACCGGGTGAACCGTCTGGACGCCCGCGATCGTCCGATCCCATGCCTTGGTGATCTTCGCTGCATCGAAGCTCGCATGAACATAAGCCGTGTGCGCCGGGGTGCGCTGGAAGGTTTCCCAGTCGAGCAATTTGACGTCGAGCGTGTAGCGGAAGGCCTGGGTCGATCCCGGATAGACCTCGCCGCATGCGGTGTCGCGGCACAGGCGGAAGGTGACGTCGCCGGCGCGGGTCTCCGCGGTCAGGTTCGCCAGGCTCCGCAGCGTCACGGTGTAGCTGCTCCCCGACTGAACGATCTCGCCCTCCTGCGCCAGCACGGCCGGGTCGAAGCTCAGCTTGGGCAGGACCTGTTGCGTGCTCCTGCCGCTGTAGCTGGCGGTAAAGGTAAAGGTGGCGCGCGAATCTGCTTCCGATGCGATCTGGGTCTGGCTCGCCCGGTCCAGCGTCACCGTCAGCGTCGGGATCGCGGGGGGGCCGGTTACCGTCCCGTCGCCGCCGCCGGAACAGGCCGAAAGCACACACACACCACACAGCGCCAGAATCGATCGCATTATCTTCCCCTCACCGGGCGATCATCTCGCCCCCGAAACGGGTGCCTGATGGCACAGGCTCCGCGTCTCCTCAAGCGACCGGTTTGGGGGTGGCGAGGGGCATCGGTCCCTGCCATTCTCATGCGATGCGCCTGATCATGTTGCTGCTCGCCTCATCGCTCATCGCCAGCGTCACATCGGCTCAACCGGCTGAGGTGCGGATCGCGTTTGATGCGCAGGCCGAGACGGCGTCCCGCGCGAGCGGGATGGCGGATCGCGCGGCCGGGCGGCCGGTGACGGTCGACGATCCGGTGCGGGTCGCCAGCATCACCAAGCTCGTCGTCGCGCTCGGCGTGATGCGGATGGTCGAGGCGGGGCAGCTCGATCTCGACCGCGATGTAAGCGAAATTCTGGGCTGGCGCGTGCGCAACCCGGCCTTTCCCAAAATGCCGGTGACGCTGCGCCAGCTTTTGTCGCACCAGTCCGGGCTGATCGATCCCGACGAGTATCGCGTTCCGCTCGGCGATCGGCTGGCCGACCGCATCGCGCAGCCGGCGTTGTGGGACGCGGAGCATCGCCCGGGGGACTATTTCCGCTACGCCAATATCGGCTTTCCGGTGATCGCGAGCGTAATGGAGAAGGCGTCGGGCGAGCGTTTCGATCGCCTCATGCAGCGGCTGGTGCTGGACCCGCTCAAGCTCGATGCGTGCTTCAACTGGTCGACCTGCAGCGACGGCAAGATCGCGCGCGCGGTGGTGCTGTACCGCACCGATGGCTCGGTCGCGCTGGATGACCTGAAGGGGCGACGGCCGGACTGCCCGGTGATTGCGAAGGCCGGGTGCGATCTGGCGGAATACCGGTTGGGCGAGAATGGCGCGCTGTTCTCGCCGCAGGGTGGGCTGCGCGCGTCGATGCGCGACCTCGCGACGATCGGCCAGATGCTGCTGCGCAATGACGGCAGCTTCCTGAAGCCGCAATCAATCGCTCAGATTGAGAAGCCTGTGTGGCGCTATGACGGGTCCAACGGCGACACCTCGAACGGCTTCTACTGCCAGTATGGCCTCGCGATGACGATGCTGCCGACCGCGCACGACATCTGCGCGGACGATCTGTTTGGCGATTTCAGGACGCGCGTCGGCCATGCGGGCGACGCCTATGGCTTACGTTCCGGGCTGTGGATCGATCGGGCGAAGGGCACCGGCGTCGCCTTCTTCGCCACCGCGGTGCCTGTGGACAGCAGGGGCCTCACCGCGTTCACGCAGGAGGAGGAGCGGCTGTCCCGGGAAAATTGAAGTGGGGAGCTTCTGTTGCTCGGTGCTCCCCGTACCGCCGGAATCCGCTTCTGTTGCCCGGTGCGGTCCAACCGCGCATTTTAGAATAACCTTAGGCCGTTAAGCCTTGGGGTTACGCCGCAATAGCGAGTGCTTCGTTATCGTTGGCACTTGTGTGTATGGGCCGTCGCGGTGGTCCCATTCCGAACGAAAACAACGCCTTTCAATACACGTCGATCCTGGTTCGGCCCCGTCAGAAACGGTGTCCAGATACACCACCTTTTATGGTGGAGCCGCCGGGTACTGCCCCCGGGTCCGCTGCATCTATTCTACGTCACAGTTTATCGTCATAGCCGGGCGAACCCGGCACGACTGATATAGGAAGTGCAAATCCGATTGAAAAGAGCGGGATTTGGCCTTGTGAAGGCCGCAAAGGGAGAGCAAATAGCGTGCCATGCTCACCCAGCGTTCCCGTTATGCCCTGCGCGCCATGCTGTTTATGGCGAAGCAGCCGCGGGAGGGCGCGCCGACGCCGATGACGCGGATCGCCGCTGAGGCGAATGTGCCGCGCAAATTCCTCGAACTGATCCTCGCCGATCTGCGCGAAGCGGGCTTTCTGCACAGCCATCGCGGCAAGATGGGCGGATATTGCCTGTCGCGTGCGACTCACCTGATTTCGCTGGGCGAGATCATCCGGGTGATCGAGGGGCCATTGGCGCTGGTGCCGTGTGTCAGCCGCACCGCCTATCGCCCGTGCAACGACTGCAAGGACGAAGCCGCCTGCGCGATCCGCGCGGCGATGGCGCGGGTGCGCGACGAGACCGCGCGCATTCTCGACGGCACCAGCCTGGCCGATGCCGTGGCCGAGGATCTGGCCGCAGCCTGAATCGGTTCGCGCGGCGGGCCTTCCGCTTCGTGGCGTCCGCACCATATAAGACATGGGTCACA
>CAZBYE010000303.1:0-3897 GCA_964496045.1 uncultured Stakelama sp. | reverse complement strand
GGAGGGGAAAGGCCTTCTTCGCGCCCGCCATGACCTTACTGGTAGAGCGTGCCCGCGTTGACCACCGGATGCACCTCGGCCTCGCCGCACAGGACGACCATCAGGTTGGAAACCATGGCCGCGCGGCGCTCGTCGTCGAGTTCGACCACGTTCTTCTCGCTCAGCATCGCGAGCGCCATCTCGACCATGCCGACCGCGCATTCGACCAGCGTCTTGCGCGCGGCGACCACGGCCTCGGCCTGCTGGCGGCGGAGCATCGCCTGCGCGATCTCCTGCGCATAAGCGAGGTGGGTGAGGCGGCATTCGTCGATATGGACGCCGGCCATCTCGACTCGCTCCTGCAACTCGACGCGCAGTTCCTCGCTGACATGATCAGCATTGCCGCGCAGCGTGATCTCCTCATGCGTGAAATCGTCATAGGGGTAGCGCGAACCGATCGCGCGCACGGCGCTCTCGATCTGAATGTGGACGAACTCGCGATAATCGTCGACGTCGAACAGCGCCTGCGAGGTATCGGCGACGCGCCACACCACGTTCGACGCGATCTCGATCGGATTGCCGCGCAGGTCGTTCACCTTGAGCCGTTCCGACGTGATATTGTGGATACGGACCGAGACCTTCTTCTTGATCAGCCACGGCCACGCCCAGCGCAAGCCGTTGGTGCGATCGGTGCCCTGATACTCGCCGAACAACAGGATCGCCGCAGCCTGATTGGGCTGGAGCAAATAGAAGCCGCACGCGACGAAGCAAAGGATGATGACGCTGATGGCAATCACCGGCGGCGCCCAAAGTGCATGGCCGACCTGCGTGGCAGAAGCGGCGATGACGGCGATGGTGCCGAGGACGAGCAGCAGCATGGCATAGCCGCTGGCGGTGGATGCGGGGCGTTCGGCGCTGCTGCGGAGCGCGCGGGGGTTCGAATCGGACATGTTTGCCTCCTGTAAATTATGATATCAGTTTTATATCGAATTGCGGGAGGCGCAAGCAGAATCGGCGGCGGGCAAAGTGAAGGCATATCGCGCCGTTTTTTCACTTTGGCGGGTCCGCCGATGAAAGCGCCGCGGCCGCCCGAAGTGCGGTGAGTGTGGCATGAATGTCGTCCTTGCGGATCAGCGTGCCGGTGAAGTTTCCGCGATAGGTGAGGGGGGTGAGGTTGCCCGTGAACATAGCTTGCATCGCGACCTCCAATGCGCGGCGGCGGGCATCACGCAGCACCTGATCCCATGCCGCTACAAAGCTTGCCGCGGCCGGGCGTCGGCGCAGGCCATAGGCGGAGGTGATGCCCATTCCGGCTGCCCGCGCGGCCGCGGCGACGCAGCCGGTGCAAGCGAGCGCGGTAATGAAGCTACGCTGGCGCTCGGGCGTCCAGCCGTTGCGGCGGTGGCGAGTGAGCGGCACCGGTGTGAAGGCCGGGATCGCTGCGGTTTCCGTGAAGGGGGGAAGGTCGAAGTCGCGCATCGACCAGTTTATGCGCGCAGCGATGCCCTGTAGGAAAGTAAAAAGTTCATGGTATGTTCTCATGAACTTCAGAACAGTCGGCGCCGGGGATCGATTTGCGTACCGAATGTCGATTCCCGGCAAGCCCGTTCGTCGTCATCATGAAGCCGGAACTTCCTCTGGCTCGAGCAAGGAGATGGACGCGATGAATCCCACCATTACCGCCTTTGACCGATCGCCGGACGGCGGCAGGGGACTGGCGCGCGACACGCGCGTGCGCTGGGCGTTCGAGGAAGTCGGCCAGCCCTATGACGTTCGCCTCGTCTCCTTTGCGGGGATGAAGGCGCCTGCGCATCTCGCGCTGAACCCCTTTGGTGCGATCCCGACCTATGAAGCGGGCGGGCTGGTGCTGTTCGAAACCGGCGCGATCATCCTGCACATCGCGCAGACGCATGCGGGGTTGTTGCCCGCGGATGCCGATGCCCGCGCCCGCGCGGTGATGTGGATGTTTGCGGCGCTCAATACGATCGAGCCACCGATCTTCGATTTGTCGAACGCGCGAATCCATGAAAGCGACAAGCCATGGGCGCAGGAGCGGATGCCGCTGGTCATGGACCGGGTCCGCGCCAGGGCAGCGCAGCTGTCCGACCATCTGGGCGATGCCGAGTGGCTCGACGGCGCGTTCAGCGCAGGCGATCTGATGATGGCTTCGGTGCTGCTGCGCTTGCGCATGTCGGGGATCTTGGACGAGTTTCCCCGCCTTGCCGCTTATGTCGCCCGCGGCGAGGCGCGTCCGGCCTATCAGCGCGCCTTTGCCGCGCAACTGGCGATCAACGCGCCGGCTGGCTGAGCCAGCTTTGCGGTTGCAAAAAGGGGCGCGGACCCTGCGGTCCGCGCCCCCTTGTTCGTCCGCAAAGGGCCGATCAGTTGATGACGACGGTCACCGCGCGGCGGTTCTGCGCCCAGCTCTGCTCGTCGGAGCCGAGCGAGATCGGGCGTTCCTTGCCATAGCTGATCGTGGTGATGCGCGTCGCCGAAACGCCGCGTGCCGCGAGATAGTTCTTCGCGGCGTTGGCGCGGCGGTCGCCCAGCGCGAGGTTGTATTCGCGCGTGCCGCGCTCGTCGGCATGGCCTTCCAGCGTGATCCGCGTGTTCGGATACTGAGTCAGCCACTGCGCCTGGCTGTCGAGGATCGTGCGCGCCTGCGCGTCGATGTCATACTCGTCGAGGCCGAACAGCACGGTGTCGCTCGACACATTCTGCTTGAAGTGCGCGGCAGTGCCGGGCTGGACGCCGGCACCCGTGTCGGGGCCGGGTGTGGTGGGGCCGGTATCGACCTCGCCCGGGCCGGGCGGCAGGGTTTCAGGGCGCTTCTTCGAGCAACCCGCGACGGCAACTGCCATCGTGGCGATGATGAGAGCGGTTTTAAACTTTGCCATTGGTCGTATCTCCCTAGGCATTTACAGATTGGGTGGTTGGAATTGGTTCAGGGACGTAACGGTCCCCAGGCCGGATCGGATCCATCGAGCGGAGTGGGGATGCGGCGCGCGTTGGCGCCGGTCAGGTCCACCGACCAGACATCGGCCTTGCCCGCGCGGCCCTGTGCACCGCGGTAGAACATCAGCACGCGGCCATTGGGCGAGAAGCTGGGGCCTTCGTCGCCCCACGCCTCGGTCAGCAGTTTCTCGCCGCCGCCCGACGGGTTCATCACGCCGATGCGGAAGCCGCCGCCCATGCGGGTGAAGGCGATGAGGTCGCCGCGCGGGCTCCATACCGGCGTCGCGTAGCGCCCGCCGCCGAACGAAATGCGCTGGGGGTTCGATCCGTCGGCGTTCATCACATAGAGCTGCTGCGTGCCCGAACGATCGCTCTCGAACACGATCTTGCTGCCGTCGGGCGAGTAGCTGCCGCCGGTGTCGATGCCTGGCCCGCTGGTCAGCCGCTGCGGCGATCCCCCGGCGGTGGCGACGCGATAGACATCGGCGTTGCCCGCGGTCGACATGGTGAACAGGATCCACTTGCCGTCGGGCGAGAAGCGCGGCGCGAAAGCCATGCTGACATTGGTGACGAGCAGCCGCTGCGTGCCGTTGGACAGATCGTAGACATAGAGCGCGGGCTTGTCGCCCTGATAGCTCATATAGGCGATGCGGCGGTCGTCGGGCGACAGACGCGGGGTCAGCACGATCGACTGGCCGTTGGTCAGGAAGCGGTGGTTGGCGCCGTCCTGGTCCATGATCGCGAGCCGCTTGATGCGCTTGTTCTTGGGACCGGTCTCCGAGACATAGACGACGCGGCTGTCGAAATAGGGGCCTTCGCCCGACAGGCGCGTGTAGATCGAATCGGCGCATTTATGTGCGGCGCGGCGCCAGTCGGACGGGCCGACCTCGAACCCCGAACGGGTAAGCTGGGTGCCGAGCGCGACGTCGTGCCCGAGCCGCTCGGTCGCGGCGTCCGACGCCT
>CAZBYE010000302.1:0-3915 GCA_964496045.1 uncultured Stakelama sp. | reverse complement strand
GGCGGCATGGACGAGCCCGAGCTCAAGATCATCGACGTCTTCATCTGCAAGCTGCGCAAGAAGCTGAGCATGGCGACCGACGGCGAGAATTATATCGAGACCGTCTGGGGCCGCGGCTATGTGCTGCGCGACGCCGATGAAGTCGCAGCGCCGGTCAGCGCGGTCGCCTGACACCGAAACATACGCAGAGGGGCAAATGGCCGCGGCGTCCAACCGGACTCCGCGGCCATCTCTTTATGATCTGAGCGGAGCATAGCCGTGGCATCGCATATCGCCCTCCTCCACAGCGTTTCGATCGGCGACGGGCAGCGGCTGGTGATGGCCGAGTGGCGCGACATGATGGAGCGCATAGGGCTGAAGAATCCCCGAACGCTGATCGCGACGGGCAATGCCCTGTTCGACAGCGATGGCGCCAATGTCGGCCAGCTTGAAGCGCGGCTCGAAGCCGCCTTCGCGCAGCGCTTTGGCCGCCATATCGACACGATCGTCACCACCACCGCGCAATGGCGCAAGCTGGCTGCCGCCAACCCCTTCCCCGAGGAGACCGACGGCACGCAGGTGGCGGTACGCGTCATGCGCAAGCCGCTCGATGAAACCGCCCTTGGCGTGCTGGCGCCCTATGCGACGCAGGGCGAGCGCATGAAACTGGTGGACGGACATCTCTGGCTGCATTTCGCGCAGGATCCGGCCCGGTCGCGGCTGGGGGCACAGCTGACGATCAAGCGTCTCGGTCCGGGCACCGTACGCAACTGGAACACGGTTCGCAGGCTTGACGAAATGATCGCCGAGCCCTGACCACCCTCATCTTGCTTCGCGATATGAAATCGGGCGGTTCATATGAAGTAAATACGAGCGATGGCCATGTACCGCCTGTGATTCCGGAAATATGCTAGGAATCTCGATAGGGGAGGAACGATATGCTCAAGTTGTTCGCAGGCACCGCATTAGTGGCAATGCTGGCGCAAACTGCGCCCCACTCCGGAATGCAACACAAGCACAAGCCTCAGGTAGTGGAAGCCACGCCGACCACTACGCCGGCAGCAAAGTCGATCAGCGAAAAAGGAGTCAAAGGCGGCCCCGCTCCGGACCGCCCGTCGCCACGCCCCTCACCCAAGGCGGGGGTCAAGTTTTAGGAACAGCCTGCCCTGCCCGCACTTGGGATCAGCACGGCCCGTACCAGAAGACGGTGTCGCTCATCTGCCAATAGCATTCGGCGGGCATGGGCAGCTTCCCGCTGTCGCGCACGACATGATAGCCCCAGCCGATCCGGGTCTCAGGCACCAGTGTCGCAGTTCCGTGCGCGCCACCCGCGTATCCCGCTACGGGTGCAACCCTTCCAATGTTGGATTTCATCTGATCTATCCTGATCGATGGATCAGCCGAAACCCCGCCGCCTGTCATGCCTGTCGTCGCGTCACTGCCGCGCGGGTGCGGCGTCCGTGTCGCGAACCGTCGCGTTGCCGTCGCGCGGATGGCGCGTATCCGGCGCGTCATCGTCGCGCGTACGGCGCGCAACTGTCGCGTCGGTGGCGCGCCAGAGCGGCGAAACTGGCGCAAACCCGGCGCAAACCTGTCGCGTCGCGATCGCGTCCGCCGAAAAACCCGTGTTTTCTGTCAACTTTGTAAATCGCCGCGCGAAGGCGGACCGATCAGCGCCCTTCCCCGGCCTTCGCCGGTTCACTGCGCCGATACATGCGCTGCCCGCCGACCCAGGTCTCCAGCACCACCGTAGCCCGCAGCTCGGTCGGCGATGCCAGCAGCGGATCGCGGTCCACCACGATGAAGTCCGCCAGCATCCCCGGCGCCAGATGCCCGAACAGCTTCTCACCGAACCCGGCATAGGCCGCGTCGACGGTGAAGCCCTTCCACGCCTGTTCGCGGGTCACCACCTCTTCGGGGCGCCAGCCGCCGAACGGCTGGCCCTGTGCGTCCTGGCGGGTGAAGCCGACCGCCCAGCCCTCGAACGGGTTCGGGCTCTCGACCGGATAGTCCGAACCGAACGCCAGCCGCACGCCGTTGTTCAGCATCGACTTCCACGCATAGGCACCCGCCAGCCGGGCCTGCCCCAGCCGTGCTTCGGCCATCGTCCGGTCGCTGGTCTGGTGCACCGGCTGCATCGACGCGATGATGCCGTGTTTGGCGAAGCGCGGCAGCTCGGTGGGATCGACGATCTGGGCATGCTCGATCCGCCAGCGCCGGTCGCCGTTGAATGCGTCCGAAACCTCGTCGATCGCATCGAGAACCTGCTGGTTGCCGCGGTCGCCGATCGCGTGGATCGCAATCTGGAAATTGTCCATCGCACCGCGGCTCATCGAATTGAGCAGTTGGGCGTCGGTCAGGAATGGCAGGCCGGTGACGCCCGGCGCATCGGCATAAGGCGCCTTGAGCCACGCCCCGCGCGAGCCGAGCGCGCCGTCGACCATCAGCTTGATCCCGCCCATGCGCAGCTTGTCGCCGTACAGCCAGGGCGTCGGCCCGGTCCCGGCCGCGATCAGCGCGGTATCGACCCCGGCGGCATAGCTCATGATCCGCATCCGGAGCGCGCCAAGGTCGCCCATCCGGCGAAAGGTCTGCCAGTCGTCAAGGCTGGTGCCCATATCCGCACTGGCCGTGACGCCGAGCGCGAGCAGCTGGTCCTGCGCCTTCAGGAACGCGGCATTGCGGTCGCGCGGGGTGGGCTTGGGCAGCGTCTTCTCGATCAGGTCCATCGCCGCATCGACGAATACCCCGCCCGGCTTGCCAGCGATCAGCTCGATCCGGCCACCGTTGGGCGATTTGGTCGCGGCGGTGATCCCCGCGGCCTTCATCGCCGCGCTGTTCGCCCAGCCGGCATGTCCGTCGGCACGCACGAACCAGGCGGGCTTGTCGCCGGTCGCTGCGTCGAGTTCGGCGGCGGTCGGGAAGCGGCCCAGCGCCCACGCTTCCTGATTCCACCCGCCCCCGGTCAGCCAGGGCCGCGCGGCATTTTCGAGCGCGTAGCGGCGGATCGCCTCCTGCGCCTGTGCGAGCGAGGTCGTTGCCGACAGGTCGAGCGCCAGCGCGCGAAAGCCCAGCCCCATGACATGGCCGTGCCCGTCGATCATGCCCGGGATCACCGTGCGGCCCTTCAGATCTTCCTTCCAGTCGGGTCGCTCGGGACGTTTGTCGCCGCGCTTGAGCAGCTTCGTCACCTTACCGTCGGCGCCGATGACGATGCCGGTGAAGCGCACCACCTCGCCCTTCTCGTCCAGCGTCATCCCGTCGACATTCTCGACCAGCGCGTCGGCAAGGGCGGGGGAAGCAAGCAGCAGCGATGCGGTCAGGGCAAGCGAAACGGGAAGGCGCACAGGGTTCTCCGGACTGTCAGCCAAGGATTCGAAGCATATAGCCGCGCTTGGATGCACATTCGAATAGGCGGTGTTCCCCCGTCGCGCCAGATGGTCTACGCCCCGCCCATGGCAACTCAGGCAGCACCCGCACCGCAATCCCTCCCCGTCACCCTCGCCGACGTTCAGGCGGCGGCGGCGCGGATTATGGGCGCAGTGGTGCGCACGCCGACCCTGCACAGCAAGACGCTGTCGGATCTCACCGGCGCCACCGTCTTTCTCAAGTTCGAAAACCTTCAGTTCACCGCCGCCTATAAGGAACGCGGGGCGCTCAACACGCTGCTTCAGCTCGACGATGCGGCGCGCGCCAAGGGCGTGATCGCGGCTTCGGCGGGCAATCATGCCCAGGGCCTCGCCTATCACGGCAACCGCCTTGGCATCCCGGTCACGATCGTGATGCCCAAATCGACCCCGACGGTGAAGGTCACCCAGACCGAAAGCCACGGCGCCACGATCATCCTCGAGGGCGAGACCTTCGACGAGGCCTATGCCCATGCCCGCCAGCTCGAGGCGTCGAACGGCTTCACCTTCGTCCATCCCTTCGACGATC
>CAZBYE010000301.1:0-3926 GCA_964496045.1 uncultured Stakelama sp. | reverse complement strand
GAGGCCGATATAGTCGCGCAGGATATAGAGAAGATACGCCGCGACCGCCTGATAGCCCATATAGATGAAGAAGCGGCTGGCGAACGCCCAGGCGAAATCCGGGTGCTCGCGCGGAGAGATCCAGAAACCCTTGAGGAACTCGCCCCAACGCATCTGCCGGCGCGGCATATGGTCGCTCGGCGGCTCGCGGTTGATCGCGACGAAGGCAATGCACGATGCGGCGACCGCGCCTGCGAACAGCCCATAGGCCAGCGCGCGCTCGCCCGCGAGATAGCCAGCGACGACGGTGCCCGCGGTCAGGCCGGCGGTCATGCCCGCACCGACGATGCCGCTGACTGCGCCACGCGTCTCGGGCGCGAAACGGTCGGCGATCAGTGTCGTCATCGCCGGTTGCATCGCGTTGTAGGCGACCGCCGCCATCACCCACAGCACCATCAACGACCAGAAACTGGTCATCCACGATACGCCGAACAGCGCCGCCGATCCGATCAGCGACGCGATCGCGATCCAGGGCGAGCGGCGGCCCCAGCGGCTGCGCGTACGGTCCGAGAGCGCGCCCGCGATCGGGGTGGTCAGCGTCGAGAAGATCGAGGTGATGAAGAAGATCAACGCCAGATTATTGGCCTTCGACCCTTCGTCCAGCTCCGCGATCTGGTTGGGCAGCAGCACCCCGAGCACGCCGCTGTAAAGCGCCATCAGCAGGAAGAAATTGACCATCAGCGACAGCTGAAGCTTCGTCCGCTGCGGCCCGAGCACATAAGCGGGGTTGGGGTCGGCGGCGCTGGCCATGGTCTCTCCGGTGATCGCTTCTTGTGTCTGGTCTTATTCGGCCGCCTGCGGCCCGTCGGGCACCAGCCGCAGCCCCGCCTGCCGCGCGCGGCGATGCGGTCCGCCGGCGCTGTTCCAGCCGGGCGCAGCGCCATTGGCAAGTGCCGCTTCGTCGATCGTGATGCCAAGGCCCGGCGCATCGCCCAGCCGGATGCCGCCATCGGCAACCGTCTGATCGACGCTCAGGCCGTTGGGCGCCTTCCAGTCCTGCACCTCGATCCCGATCATATTGGGCATCGCTGCGGCGGCATGCGCCACCGGGTTCATATTATAGCCGACCGGCGAAACAGGCAGGTTGCGCGCGTGCGCTGCAGTCGCGACGCGCAGGAAATGGGTGATACCCCAGACGCTGCCGGTCTGGACCACGTCGACGCCTCTGGCGTCGAACAGTGGCGCGAACTGGTCGAGGCCGGTGAGGTTCTCGCCCGTCGCCACCGCGGCGCGGCAGGCGCGCGAGATGCGGGCATGGCCCTCCGCATCCCAGCGGCGCACCGGCTCCTCGATCCAGGTCAAATCGAGATTGGCTTCGATCTCGGCAAGGTGGCGGACCGCCTGCTTGACGTTCCACGCCTCGTTGACGTCGAGCATCATCGCCGGACGGCTGGTATTGGCCGACAGGATGTCGCGCGCCACCAGCAGCCGGTCGATGTCACGCCGGATCTCGCGCCCGCCCTTGATCTTGGCCGACGCGAAGCCGCGCGCTGCCCAGTCGCGATAATGTGCGGCAAAGGCGCCATCATCCAGGCCGTAGCACAGGCCCGAAGCATAGCCCGGCACGAACCGGTCAAGCGCGCCGAGCGTGCGCCATAGCGGTTCGTCCGCCATCTTGGCCTTGAGGTCCCACAGCGCCATGTCGACCGCCGCGATCGCGCCATAGGTCGCGCCGGCATGGCCGGTCTTGAACACATGGGCGAGCATCGAATCGTAGAGCGCGGTGACGGCGCGCGGGTCCTGCCCCTCGACCGCCGGAAACACGCGGGCAATGTCATGATGCTGGCCAAGTCCGACGCCGGTCAGCCCGCCATCGGTCTCGAGCAGCAGGATCGGCACTTCGGTCACACCGCTCTGCACGACACCGTTGACGTCGCCCACCGGACGTCCCCAGTCATGGGTCGTCGTCAGGCTGCGATATCCGGTAATCTTCATACTTGGTGACGCCCCTGTGCCGGGCATTGCTTCAGCCCGTTGTCGAAACATAGTATGTATTATCTTTCCGAATTCGCAAGCCCCGTTGCAAGCCCTTGACGTATCGGGCGTTGCCGCTTCACCCTTTTGCGACGATGACGTAGAGTTCGGGTTTGGAGAGCGGAACGGCGTGAGCGAGACAGGGCAATGAACAGCGAAGTAACGGCCGCGCATCAGCGGGTCCGCCGCCGCCCGCGCTTGTCCACCGCGGTGGTCGAGGATCTGGTCAATGCCATCGTCATGGGCACCTATCCGGTCGGCACCGCGCTGCCGCCGGAGAATATGCTGTGCGAGATGTACGACGTCAGCCGCACCGTGGTGCGCGAGGCGACGACCGCGCTGACCGAAAAGGGGCTGGTGGTTTCGCAACAGGGTCGCGGCACGATCGTGCGTGGCAACCGCGCATGGAATATGCTCGATCCGATGATCCTGTCCGCGCTGTTCCAGGGCGAGGACGGGCTTCGCTATCTCGATAACCTGTCGGAGGTGCGGACGCTGCTCGAATCGGCGATGGCGGCAAAGGCGGCGGCGAACGCCACGCCTGAAACGGTCGCCGAACTCGCCGCCCAGATCGACAAGCTCGAAACGCTGGTGACGATGCCTTCGGCCTATGTGGTCGAGGATCTGCGCTTCCACGATATCATCATGGACATGTCCGGGGATCGCCTGAGCAAGGCGATCATCGACGGCATCCAGTCCGAAGCGCTGCGCACGCATGGTTATTCGGGCAAGCTCAGCGTCGAACACGTCAAGCTGACCCACGCCGCGCACCGCAATGTCTATGAAGCCATCGCCGCACGCGACCCCGATCGTGCGTCGAAGGCGATGCATGAGCATATCGCCGGATCGTGGGACAAGCGCCGGGCTCAGCCGCGGGGCTAGACTCCGGAGTCGTCACCCCGGCCTTGTGCCGGGGTCCACCGGGCCGCGCGCAATGCGCTGAGATATGCTGATCGAGTCTCGGGCGCCCGCTTCCGATTGTTTGCTGCCTGGCGGGTCTCAGGGTCGCCGCGCCATCGCCGGAATGACCGAGAATGGGTGGATAACAGACAGGCGGTTTTGGGCTGTGCTCCCAAAGCGGGCGCCTAGTCGAGCGAAGCCAGCACCTTCGAGACTTGCTCAGTCGTCCATGGGACGTTCCCGCCGTCTACGAAGCGAGCGCTGTCGTCTTCGAGAAACGAGACGGCGTCACGGGTGGCATCATCCTCAAACTCAATGTCATCACTCGCTACGATGCAATCGGCCACATAGATTGCGGCGTCCGAAGATACTTGCCCGGTGCTGACTGCGGTCAGGAGGCGGCGTGCAGCGGACCGGGTCATGACAAAAGGGGGGCCATCTGAAATCAGAATGAAGCCGTGATTGGTTTCCCGGAGATCTGCGTAGAACTCGGCGACCTCATTCGCGATTTCCGTCATGAACGCCTCCGGAGCGAGCGTGCCGGAAAGGAGCCCAACGAGGGAAGCGTGTTGCATCGCGGCAGAATGGAGCGAGGAACGAATGTCCGCAATCAGGAAACGCGCAGCATGTCTTCGATGTCTGCAATGGGGTCGCTTGCCGACCGTCCGCTTTTTCAGCGTCGATTCCGGTATCGGATAATTTGGTGAGCCTCATCCTCTGCAACCGCTCTGGTGGATCCCGGCACAAGGCCGGGATGACGGTTGTGTCGATTACCCCTGCTCTTCCAGCGCGTAGATCCGTTCCATCTCGACCCAGGTCTGCCCGGGTGCGAACGGCAGCGACTTCTGGAAGCTCGCCATCAGTCCGTCCCACGCCGCGACCTCCGGCTTCGCGGCATCGCGGACCCGCTTGGTCGCCGGCACGGCCGCCTGGTCGGTATCCTGCCCCCTCGGCCTGAACATGCGGTCGTCCACCAGCCAGATCCCCGGCGATTCGCCCCCGTCGCCGCGGAG
>CAZBYE010000300.1:0-3935 GCA_964496045.1 uncultured Stakelama sp. | reverse complement strand
GCTTGATCGAGCGGGCCTTGATCTTGCCCGGCTCCTTCGAGCCCGACTTCAAGTTGGCCGCCTTCTTGATGAGGAAGGTCGCCGGCGGCTGCTTCGTCTCGAACGAGAAGCTGCGGTCGGCATAGACGGTGATGACGGTGGGCAGGGGCGTGCCCTTTTCCTGGCCGTCGGTCGCCGCGTTGAACGCCTTGCAGAATTCCATGATGTTCACGCCGCGCTGACCCAGAGCAGGGCCGATCGGCGGCGAGGGATTGGCGGAGCCCGCAGGCACCTGGAGCTTGATATAGCCCGTGATTTTCTTAGCCATGTTTCACTCTCTAGCTGGCCAGGTCGCCCCGGCCGGTTCAAGTTTAGCGGTACAGGCGAGTGCCGAGGCGCTCTCCCGCAAATTCCAATGCTGTCGCTCTGGAAGGCGGCGCGCATAGCGCCAGTGCGCCTCAAAGGCAAGCGCGGCCGATTGTTGGATACATGTTGGATTTGAGCGGGCATGAAGATGCACGCAGCGATTCGCTCGCACGCCCCTTGCCTTCCCGCCGATCAAACTTTAGGGGCGGTGGCCGCACAGGGGTGTAGCTCAGTTGGTTAGAGCGTCGGTCTCCAAAACCGAAGGCCCTCGGTTCGAGTCCGAGCTCCCCTGCCATCCTTTCCGAGGATCTCCCCTACATGTTCCGCGCGCTGTATGACTGGACGATGGGGCTTGCCGGCCATCGCCATGCCAACCGCTACCTTGCGACAATCTCTTTCGCCGAATCGAGCTTCTTCCCGATTCCGCCCGACGTGATGCTCGTGCCGATGGTGCTGGCGCGGCGCGATCAGGCGTATCGAATCGCGACGATCTGCACGATCGCATCGGTCCTGGGCGGCCTGTTCGGCTATGCCATCGGCTATTTCCTGACCGGCTTTGCGCATCAGGTGCTCGAATTCTTCCGCCACGGCGCGTTCGAGGACTTCACCGCCGCCTATCAGAAGTACGGCGCTGCGCTGATTCTGGTGAAGGGACTGACCCCGATCCCGTTCAAGCTGGTGACGATCGCAAGCGGTCTTTCGCATTACCCGCTGGGCATGTTCATCCTGCTCTGCACCATTACCCGTGGCGCGCGTTTCTTCCTCGTTGCGTTTCTTCTCAAGAAATATGGAGAACCTGTGCAGAAGGTGCTCGAGGAGCGGCTTAATTTGATCGGCTGGATCGTCCTTGCGGCGTTGATCGGTGGTTTCGCGGTGGTAGCGCTAATCTAGCCAGTCGGGTTTTTCATGCGAGCGACTGCCGGCGGTATGATCGGAACGGGTAGGCTTCTGAGTAAAGCTGCGCGCTATTATGAATATAGCGTTAGCCATCGCATATTTACCTCGCATGTTACGGAAATATTGCGCTTGCGAAATCAGGCGACCCCGCCTATCTGCGCTGTGCCTTTGTGCACATGAAGGGGAAATAACGTGTTTAAGAAGATTGCTCTTGCTGTAGCAGCTTCGACGATGGCGATGAGCGGTGTTGCTCACGCTTCGGCGGCGCAGTCGCTCAGCCTGAAGAACGTCCCGGTCCGCGCTGCGACCGACGCCAAGAAGGCGAATTCGCAGGGCGAAGGCATCAGCCCGCTGTTCATCATCGGTGGCATCGTCGCCGTGGTTGCAGTGCTCGAGCTGACCGGCGCGATCAACATCTTCGGTGACGATTCGGACAGCAACTAAGCTGCTGTTGACCGTTACGGTTGAGGAAAATGGCGGCTCAGGCCGCCATTTTTTTGTTCTGGCGACCTGATTCTGCTGCATTCGCGAACGGTTCGCCCTGCGCTGCCTGCCATTCGCCCCGTTTCGAGCGACCAGCCGGAACGCGCGCGCCGCCGGCCGGTTGAGCTTCCTCCTGTCAGATCGCGTCCGAAGACAATCCGGCCTCCGGAGCCTTCGCGGATCCAAAAGAGGAGGAAGGATATGCTCAAATTTGTTTCGGCGTTGTTCGCATCGCTGGCGCTGTTTACGGCAGCGACGGTGCAGGCATCGCCCGCGCAATCGCTCAGCCTCGCCAACGCGCCGCAGTCCAGCCGCGCGTCGACCGCAACCGGCGCCAGCAATGCGCAAAGCGAGGTCGGAGCCGGCATTTATGTCATCAGCGCGATCATCGCAGGATTGATGATCTGGGGCATTGTCGAGCTGGCGAGCGGTGACGACGATCCCGACAGCCTGTAGACCCGGTATTCAGTGAAGGTTCGCAACGGGCGCCCCGGTACGGGCGCCCGTTTTCGTAGCTGCACACAGGCCTTGCCCCGCCGCGCCCGAGTCGCTAGATACCAGCCCCAATCCGACAGCGTGATGGGTGTTCGCCGGGTCTCTCAAGAGGGGCCGGGCGGAGGAACCTGTCCCGAAGCCGGGCAACCAATTTGCGAGGCAACAGGTGGCCAAGACCAGTCCGCTCGAATTCATGCGCCAGGTGCAGGCAGAGACCAGGAAGGTCGTCTGGCCGACCCGCAAGGAAACCGTGATGACCGCCGTGATGGTGCTCATCATGGCGACTCTGCTCGGCCTGTTCTTCTTCGGCGTTGACCGCGCGTTCGGCGCGCTCGTCAACTTCCTGCTCAGCCTGGCTGCATAACTGAGCCAATAACGGGATAATCCATGGCGCGCTGGTACATCATTCACGCCTATTCGGGCTTCGAGAACAAGGTTCGGGATCAGATCCTGTCCGACGCGACGCGGCTTGGCCTCGACGCGCTGGTCGAGGCGGTCGAGGTTCCGGTCGAGACCGTGACCGAGGTTCGCCGCGGCAAGAAGGTCCAGTCGGAGCGGAAGTTCTTCCCCGGTTACGTCCTCGCCAAGCTGGCGATGAACGACGATGTCTACCACCTCGTCAAGAACACGCCCAAGGTGACCGGCTTCCTCGGCAGCTCGGGCAAGCCCCAGCCGATCAGCGAGGCTGAGGCCGCGCGCATCCTCAACACCAAGGAGGAAGCCGCCGCCGCGCCCAAGACGCAGATCAAGGTCGATTACGAGATCGGCGATGCGGTCAAGGTGCTGGAAGGCCCGTTCGCGAGTTTCAACGGCGTGGTCGAGGAACTCGACTTCGACAAGTCCAAGGTCAAGGTCAGCGTGTCGATCTTCGGCCGCGCGACCCCGGTCGAGCTGGACTTCGATCAGGTCGAACGCTCGAAGTAATCACCGCGACATCGCAGAGTTACGGAAGGCCGGGGCGAAAGCTCCGGCCTTTTTGCTGTGGGCGTCGAGACCCGTGCGGAACCAGCCTGGGCGGGGAGGCATCCCGTTCGCTATCGCCGCCGTGCTGTGGCGCGACTATCGTTGATCGAATTTCCCGATACGGTGTGGCAAACCGCTCTAACTGCCCTTGGCTGTCATTGGGAAAATGGAATCCCCGCGTGTCGGATGGCGTACGTCGCCGACGATTCCGATCTCAGCCGCCCGCGGGCCATAGAACCCGCCTACGAACGTGCCTTGGTACCCCGCCGAGCCGGAAATCGTTCCAAGGACTCGGCGAGTCCCGTCGAACTGGCCAACAAAACGAAGCTCGCCGCGATCGGGGCCGGTGCAATTGTCGCTTGGAGCGCAGCTAAGGCGTTTCGATCCGGCTACTTCGCCAGACGTCCAGTCGACCGTGAGGTCGATGGCCCCTCCACCGCCAGGGGAGAAGCCTGACCGATAGGTGGTTCTCCCCGTCTTCGGCAGGTCGGAAGCAAGGGTGACCGCGCCATAGAGATGATAGCGCCAAATCTCCCGGTCGCCACGCTCAGCGCCCACCGTCGCTCCGACTGTGTAATCCGACCATGAAACGATGCCGACATAGTTCAGATCGAAAGTCGAGTTTGCCGTGTCGGATTGGACATAGCGGAAGTAGCGACGAAGCGGGCTGGGATCGCCTGGTCTATAGTCCTGATCGCCAACCAAGGTAGCCGGCATCGCCTCGATCTGCCTGAATTCCTGGAACTCGTTCA
>CAZBYE010000299.1:0-3942 GCA_964496045.1 uncultured Stakelama sp. | reverse complement strand
CGGCCGAGATGCGAGCTGGAATAGACGTGCGCGGTGAGGCCTGCCGCTTCGATCGCGGCGCGCAGTAAGGCGCAGGTCGAGCCCATGCCGTTGGTGCCGGCAACGTGAAGCACGGGTGGGAGTGCGAGATGCGGGTTGCCGATGCGACCGAGCAGGCGGGCGATTCGGTCCAGCCCAAGGATGTCGGCGCCGGGGCCGAGCGCCCAGAGACGATCGAGCTGGCGTTGCACGGCGGGGTGCGAGGAGGTGGCGTGGTCGGGCATGGCGGCTTTCTAGCCCCTCCCCTTCAGGGGAGGGGTTGGGGTGGGGGCGTTGCGGCGATACCCGGCCAGCGGTCGGGAAGGGAATTCAACCTGGCAAGGATCGTTTGAAGGACTCCGTCCAGATTCTCTCGCACATCGGCATTTGAGAAACGGAGTGTCGTGAAACCCGACTTCAGGAAGTAGATATCCCGCGCTTCGTCTTTCTCGGGCGAATGGGTGTCTCCGTCCAATTCGATGACCAGCCCTTTGGACGGGCAGAAGAAGTCGGTGATGTAGGGCGCGAACTTGTGTTGGCGGCGGAACTTGTAACCGCCGAGTTGGGAGTTGGAGAGATGGCGCCAGAGGCGGATTTCCCACTCGGTGGGGTTGCGGCGAAGTTGACGGGCGAATTCTGAAAGTTCGCGTTCGGTCGCCATGTCGTCCCCACCCCAACCCCTCCCCTGAAGGGGAGGGGCTATTGAGCCACTGCCGCTCTCCCCAAAGGGGAGAGGGCTTTGCCTCGGCTAAGCCGCCGCCTTCTCCCCACCGACCAGCAGGCCGAGCAGCTGGCTGAGCTTGTCGCGCAGATCCTTGCGGTGGACGACCATGTCGATCAGGCCGTGGTTGAGATAATATTCCGAGGTCTGGAAATCGTCGGGCAGCTTTTCGCGGATCGTGCTTTCGATCACGCGGCGGCCGGTGAAGGCGAGCATCGCCTTGGGCTCAGCGATCTGGACGTCGCCGAGCATGGCATAGGCCGCCATCACACCGCCCGAGGTCGGATCGGTCAGCACGACGATATAGGGCAGGCCCGCGTCATGGAGCATCGAAATCGCGACGGTGCTGCGCGGCATCTGCATGAGCGAGAGGATGCCCTCCTGCATGCGCGCGCCGCCCGAGGCGGTGAAGACGATGTATGGCGCGCGGGCAGCGATCGCGGCTTCGACGCCGACGATGAAGGCTTCGCCCACGGCCTGGCCCATTGATCCGCCCATGAAGGCGAAGTCCTGCACGCCGATCACCGCGCGCTGGCCGTCGATCGTGCCGCTGGCGTTGAGGAAAGCGTCCTGCTCGCCGGTGCTGGCGCGTGAGGCCTTGAGGCGTGCGGGATAGGGCTTCTGGTCGCGGAACTTGAGCGGGTCTTCGGTCACGCGGGGGCTGGGCAGGACGGTGTAGCCGGCATCGAACAGCTGCTCGAAGCGCGCCTTGCCGCCGATGCGTTCATGATGATCGCAGATCGGGCAGACCGACATGTTCTCCTGAAGCTCGCGGGTGAAGACCATCTGCCCGCAACCCTTGCACTTGTGCCAGAGATTATCGGGGGTCTCCGCCTTGTTCGGGACGACGAACGACAGGGCGTTGCGGACGCGGCTGAGCCAGCTCATGCGATTTCCTTTCGGGCAGCGGCGAGGGCCGTGCTCAGGGATTGGATATAGGTGCGGACCGCAGCGGGCGCTTCGGCGCCGTTCGCCGCGATCAGATCGATGATCGCCGAGCCGACCACGACGCCATCGGCGACGCGGCCGATCGCGGCGGCCTGTTCAGGCGTGCGGACGCCGAAGCCGACCGCGACGGGCAGCTCGGTTGCGGCCTTGAGCTTCGCGACCGCAGCCTCGATGCTGTCCTGCGCCGCCTGCTGGAGGCCGGTGATGCCGGCGACCGAGACATAATAGAGGAAGCCGCTCGCGCCGTTGAGGACTGCGGGCAGGCGCGCTGCATCGGTGGTCGGGGTGGCGAGGCGGATCGTGGCGATGCCGTGCGCGGCGAAGGGCGCGATCTCGTCGGCCTCCTCGGGCGGGATATCGACGATGATCGTGCCGTCGACACCCGCGTCCGCTGCCTTCTGTGCGAAGGTTTCGGGCGTCGGGCGCGTCATGGTGTTGGCATAGCCCATGAGGACCAGCGGCACGTCGGGATGGCGCTGGCGGAAGGCCGCGGCGATGGCGAGAACGTCGGCGGTGCGGGTGCCCTTGGCAAGGCTGCGCAAATTCGCGGCCTGAATCGCCGGGCCGTCGGCCATCGGATCGGTGAAGGGCATGCCCAGTTCGATCACATCGGCGCCGCCTGCGACGATCGCGTCGAGGATCGCGGCGGTATCGCCGTCCCCCGCAGTGACGAAGGTGACGAGCGCGGCGCGATGCTGCGCGGCGGTTGCGGCGAAGGCGGAGGTCAATCTGCTCATAGTTCGTCACTCCGGCCTTGTGCCGGGGTCCACCTTGCCGCACGCGCGGGGGTACAGGTTCTGACCGCATCGCCTGACGCGCGGTGGATCCCGGCACAAGGCCGGGATGACGGAGTGAGGTTGAAGCTCATATCTCGGCCCCCATCGCTTGGGCGACGGTGTAGATATCCTTGTCGCCGCGGCCGGAGACGTTGACGAGGATGATCTGATCCTCGGGCAATTCCCGTGCCTTGGTCTCCAAGGCTGCCAGCGCGTGCGAGCTTTCGAGCGCGGGGATGATGCCTTCGAGCTTGCAGCAGAGCTGGAACGCGTCGAGCGCCTGACGGTCGGTGATCGGCAGATATTCGACCCGGCCGCTTTCGTGCAGCCAGCTATGTTCGGGGCCGATGCCGGGATAGTCGAGGCCGGCGGAGATCGAGTGCGCCTCGGTGATCTGGCCGTCCTCATCCTGCAGCAGATAGGTCTTGTTGCCGTGGAGGATGCCGGGCGCGCCGCCGGTGAGGCTGGCGGCATGTTCTTTGGTGTCGATGCCCTTGCCCGCGGCCTCGACCCCGACCATCGCGACGTCGGAATCGTCGAGGAAGGGGTGGAACAGGCCGATGGCGTTGCTGCCGCCGCCGACCGCGGCGATGAGCAGGTCGGGCAGGCGGCCCTCAGCCTCAAGCATCTGCGCGCGGCTTTCGGTGCCGATGACCGACTGGAAGTCGCGCACCAGCTCGGGATAGGGATGCGGGCCGGCGGCGGTGCCGATGATGTAGAAGGTGTCGTGGACGGTCGCGACCCAGTCGCGCAGCGCCTCGTTCATCGCGTCCTTCAGCGACTGCGAGCCGCTGGTGACGGGGCGAACTTCGGCGCCGAGCAGCTTCATGCGGAAGACGTTGGGCTGCTGGCGCTCGATATCCTTGGCGCCCATGAAGATCGTGCAGGGCAGGCCGAAGCGGGCACAGACGGTGGCGGTGGCGACGCCGTGCTGGCCAGCGCCGGTCTCGGCTATGATCCGCTTCTTGCACATGCGGATGGCGAGCAGGATCTGGCCGATGCAGTTGTTGATCTTGTGTGCGCCGGTGTGGTTCAGTTCCTCGCGCTTGAAGTAGATCTTCGCGCCGCCGTAATGGGCGGTGAGGCGTTCCGCGAAATAGAGCGGCGACGGACGGCCGACATAATGCTTCATCAGCCCGTCGAACTCGGCCTTGAACGCCGGATCAGCCTTGGCGGCGCGATATTCGCGCTCAAGGTCGAGGATCAGCGGCATCAGCGTCTCGGCGACGTAGCGGCCGCCGAACTGGCCGAAATGCCCGCGTTCGTCGGGCAGATTGCGGAGGGAGTTGGGCGCGTTCATCACGGGGGCGTTTAGGCGCGTCTGCCGCGCTCGCCAAGCATTGTTACAGCTGTGCGATTACAGCGCTGCGACCGTTTTGAGGAAGGCGGTGATCTTTGCGTCGTCCTTGACGCCGGGGGCGGATTCGACGCCCGAGGAGACGTCGACCAGCCGCGCGCCGGTGATGCCGACGGCTTCGG
>CAZBYE010000298.1:0-3959 GCA_964496045.1 uncultured Stakelama sp. | reverse complement strand
GATGATCGCCATGGCCGGCTGCGCGGCTCAGGCCGAAGGTGAAGAAATCATCCGCCGCGCGAAGGTGGACGTCGTTGTCGGGCCACAGGCCTATCACAACCTCCCCGCGCTGGTGGCACAGGCCGTGTCGGGCGCGAGCGCGGTCGATACCGACATGCCGATCGCCAGTAAGTTCGGCGCGCTCCCCGCCCGCCGCCGCGTGCCGCCTTCGGCCTTCCTCACGGTGCAGGAAGGGTGCGACAAATTCTGCACCTATTGCGTCGTCCCCTATACCCGCGGCGCCGAAGTCAGCCGCCCGTTCGACGCGATCGTCGATGAGGCCAAGTCGCTGGTCGATGCCGGCGCGCGCGAGATCACGTTGCTCGGCCAGAACGTCAATGCGTGGGACGATGCGGCGGGTACCGGCCTGCACCGGCTGATCCGCGCGCTCGATAAGATCGATGGGCTGCACCGTATCCGCTACACCACCAGCCATCCCAACGACATGAAGGACGGTCTGATCCGCGCCCATGCCGAGGTCGAGAAGCTGATGCCGTTCCTCCATTTGCCGGTGCAGGCGGGCAATGACCGTATCCTGAAGGCGATGAACCGCTCACACAGCCGCGATTCATACCTGCGCATCCTCGACCGCGTTCGCAACGTGCGGCCCGATATCGCGCTGTCGGGCGACTTCATCGTCGGCTTTCCCGGCGAGACCGAGGCGGAGTTCGCTGATACGCTCAGCCTGGTCGACGCGGTCGGCTATGCCCAGTGCTTCAGCTTCAAATACTCCCCCCGCCCCGGCACCCCTGCCGCCGAGATGGACGGCGCGGTGTCCGCCGAAGTCCTCGACGACCGTCTCCAGCGCCTGCAGGCGGCACTCAACCGCGATCAGGCCGCCTTTAACGCCGCTACCCTTGGGAAAATCTGCACCGTCCTCATCGAGCGCAAAGGCAAATTCGCCGGCCAGATGCTCGGCAAGTCGCCCTGGCTGCAGTCGGTCCACCTGATGACCGACGCGCAGATCGGCGATCTGGTCGAGGTCGAGATCGTCCGCGCCGATCCCAATTCGCTCGCGGGCGTCGAACGGGTGAAAGCGGCGGCGTAACCCAACCCTTTCCGTCACCCCGGCCTCGTGCCGGGGTCCACCGGGAAGCGGATACGAAGCAAGAGGCTGATCGTCAGTCGTTGCGGCACCGTGGACCCCGGCACAAGGCCGGGGTGACGGTTTTTAGACAAGCCCCCTGCGTGCCATAAACGCTAGTCCCCCACCACCAGGTGATCGAGCACGCGCGGCAGTAGCTGTTCGGTCGCCGCTTCAAGCTCTTCCGGCCCCGTCCCGAATGCACCGCTCAGCGCCAGTCCGACAAAGCCATGGACGATCGACCAGCCCGCGATTGAGGGCGCCATCACCGTAAGATCCGGCCCCTCGACCGCATCGACACCACGCGCGATGCGGTCGAGGATGTCGAACGCCCGATCCCCTGCCTCGCAGAACGCGGGGTCCTCACGGTCGAGCATCGCCTTGCGCCACATCAGCTCGAACCGGGCACGGTTGGCGAGGGCGAAGCGGACATAGGCCATGCCGATGCCGCGCAACCGCTCCATCCGGCTCAACCCGACGTCGCCCGCCTCCAGCGCATCGCCGAAATCGCGGAAGGCACGTGTCGCCACCGCGGTCAGCAGCCCGCGCGCGTCGCCGAAATGATGCCCCGGCGCAGCGGGTGAGACGCCCGCGCGCCTTGCCGCCTCGCGCAGTGAGAACCCTTCCACGCCACGCTCTTCCAGGATCGATTCGGCGGCGTCGATCAGCGCCTCACGCAAGGCACCGTGATGATAGGCGCGCGCGCCTTCAGCAGTCGCCATCTTGACACTGTTCACATCGCGTTTCATATCGCATCTGTACGGTGTTTAGATTGGAGTCGCAACATGCTCGATCCTTCCTTGATCTTCTCGCTCGCCGGCAAGCTCGCCATGCTCGGCTGGCTGTCGCTGATCGTCGCCTTGTTCTTCAAACCAGCACGCCAATACGCCTTCCCGGCTGCGCAGTTCGTCATCCCCGCGATCCTTGCTGTCGGTTATCTTCTGATGATCTGGCAGGGCCGCGCCGGGTTCGAGACTGGCGGCTTCGGCTCGATCGAGGCGGTCCGCGCGCTGTTCGCCAACGATGCCGCGCTAACCGCAGGCTGGCTTCACTATCTCGCCTTCGACCTCTTCGTCGGCGCGTGGATTTCGCGCGATGCCGCAGGCCGCGGGATCTTCCCGCTGCTTGTCCTGCCCTCGCTGCCCCTCACCTTCCTGTTCGGCCCGGTCGGGCTGCTCCTCTACCTCGCGGTGCGCGTTGCGCTGCCGTCGAAGGAAGCCGTGCAATGACCGCCTTTGCCCTGACCCCACCGCGTCCGGTCGCTCTGTTCGCCGAGTTCGACCGGCGCCACCCGCTTCTCACCCGCTACGGCATTGCCCTGCTCGCGCTCGGTGCCGTCGCGATGGCACTTCAGATCGTCGATCCCCGCACGCTGGCAAGCGGGGTCAATATCTGGATCAAGCCCGCCAAGTTCTTCGTTTCGGTCGGCGTGTTCGCGCTCACCGCAGCGTGGTTCATGGGCTATGTCCGCCCCGAACGGCGGACCAGCTTGCTGATGCGGATCACCGCATGGGCGCTGATTGTCAGCGGCAGCTTCGAGCTGATCTACATCGTCAATCAGGCCGCGCAGGCCCAGGAATCGCACTTCAACCTCAGCACGGGCTTTCACATCGCCATGTACGCGCTGATGGGGATCTTCGCGGTGCTCCTCACCGCCACTACCCTCCCGCTCGCCTGGGAAATCGCCCGCCGCCCCGCCCCGGGGCTCCAGCGCAGCTTTGTTGCAGCGGTCACGATCGGCCTCGTCCTTACGTTCGTCCTCGGCGGCTGGATGGGCAGTTATATGAGTTCGCAGACTGGTCATGCGGTGGGACAAGTCGGCGGCAGCGTGCCCATATTCGGCTGGAACCGGATGGGCGGCGACCTGCGCATCGCTCACTTCTTCGGCATCCATGCCGAGCAGGCGATCCCGCTGATCGCGGTCGCCGCCGCCAGCCTCCCCAGCCCGGCACGCTGGGCGACCGTGCTCGGCGGCAGCGCGATCTACTCGGCGCTCACCATCGCCGTGTTCCTTCAGGCGGTCGCCGCGCGTGCGCTGATCCCGGCCTGACCTAACTGTTGCGTCCATGCGTCACCCGCGGGCCAAAGCGTCCGCGGGTGATTTTGCCCTGTCCTACATCGCTGCGCTCTGCCATCCTCCGGCGCACGACATGCGTAACGGAACCTCCGCACTGCACCCCGGTTTGGCTCCCGACAGCCGCGTGTCGATTTCGCGCGAAAACCCCGCGAATATGTCAACTTCGTCAACCGGCCGTCATGCTCCCGCGCGATGGGAGTATGACCTTTGTGACTTTCCAGCACTCGAAAGGACCGCATGAGCCGCAAACCCGTCCCCGCCCAGCAAGGCCAGCGCGCGCGCGTCGAGGTGACGTTCGACCGGCCCCAGCTGCTCCCCCAACTCTTCGGCGAGTATGACAGCAACATCCTCGCGCTCGAGGAGCGGCTGGGCGTCTACATCCATGCCCGCGGTCAGCGCGTCGTGATCGAGGGCAGCGCCGAAGCGGTCGCACATGCCCGCGAGGTGCTCACCGAGCTGCACAGCCGCGTCATCCGCGGCGAGGATATCGACACCGGGCTGATCGACGCGGTGATCGCGATGTCGAGCGAGCCGGTCTTCACCGGCATCATTCGCGCCGAGAATGACGAGGGTGCCGCGCCGCCCATCATGATCCGCACGCGCAACAAGACGATCGTCCCGCGCTCGCTCACCCAGACGGCGTATATGCGGGCGCTGGTCTCTAACGACATTATCTTCGCACTCGGGCCGGCGGGCACCGGCAAGACCTATCTCGCGGTGGCACAGGCGGTGGCGCAGCTCATCACCGGGTCGGTCAAG
>CAZBYE010000297.1:0-3989 GCA_964496045.1 uncultured Stakelama sp. | reverse complement strand
GCTTGGAACGGGATGACGACGGTTGGCGATAGCGAGGGGGCGGAAGCGGCGGGGAAACATCCGCTCCGGACCCAAACCCGTCACCCCGGCCTTGTGCCGGGGTCCACCGGGCGGCACGCTTTGCGGCCGATGAGAGAGTGCCTCCCCTGCGTCTATATCCTCGCCAGCGGGGTTAACGGCACGCTCTATGTCGGCGTGACCTCGAATTTGATCGGCCGGATGATCCAGCATCGCGGGGGGACGTTCGACGGCTTCACCCAGCGCTATGGCGTGCGCCGGCTGGTATGGTTCGAGGTCGGCGAGACGATGGAGGCCGCGATCGCGCGGGAGAAACAGGTCAAGCGCAACCGGCGCGAGTGAAAGCGCAACCCGATCGAGCGCGAGAACCCGATGTGGAACGACCTGGCCGTGGGGCTGGGGCTGGAGCCGCTGGCGGTAGTGACGCTGGGCGAAGTGGAGCCCGGCACAAGGCCGGGGTGACGGTTCGCCTTTCCATATAGCCAGGGCCATCAAAGGCGGCAGCAACCAGCGTTACGAACGCACCGCCCTGAGGTCGTCAAGTAAGCTATCGAGCTCTCTATTTATCTGCCGAAGCTCCCCTAGCGTTACAGAAATGCTCTGCCAGCACAGCTCCTCAATTTGCTCATGCCATTGTACGACGTACTTTCCACGGCCAACCACTTTCCACATTCCGTGGAATGCCATTCCGCGCGTTCGCGCCGCATCGATCAGGCTCTGGTTCAGATCATTGCAGTCCGTATCGAAGTATCGTCCTCCCATTCGCATCCTTATGGCTTCAACCCACAGTTTGCGAAGTTGTGTGAATCCAACACGGAGGTTTCCTGTCGGCACGCCATCGGCATCTGCCGTCAAGGCGCTCACATCCAAGATAACGAACTGCTCGATTTGGGCCCAAGTGGTGGCCATTGCCCCAATCTCAGAAAGCAGAGAGCGTGGTAGCGTCGTCACTTAGCCCAACCTTCGAGAGCCAAGGCACGGGCAAAGCCCGTGCCTGCGTCGGTCGGCGCTCGTAGCGCCGCCGGCCGGGCGTGCCGCCGAGGAGCGGGGATTAGCTGACGCTAATCCCCTGCGCGGCCCGCCTACTCCGCCGCCACCGTCCCATCGAACAGCCCGCCCTCACCGGCAGCGTCTTCGTTCGCCGCTGGCACGACCTTCGCCTTCTGGCGCTTGTCGAAGCTGTCCCACACCTCGTTCCAGTTCCCCTTGGTCGCGCCCTTCGAATATTCGGTCGCGCGCGTTTCGAAGAAGTTGGCGTGCTCGACGCCGTTGAGCAGCGGGGTGAGCCAGGGGAGCGGGTGCTCGTCGATCATGTAGATCGGCTTGAGGCCGAGCTGGTTCAAACGCCAGTCGGCGATGAAGCGGATATACTTCTTGATCTCTTTGGGCGTCATGCCGGGGACCGGGCCCTGCTCGAACGCGAGGTCGATGAACGCATCCTCGAGCCGCACGGTCGTCTGGCAGACGTCCATGATGTCGTCCTTCACCGCCTTGGTCAGGCAGTCGCGCTCCTTGGTGAAGGCGTGGAACAGGCGCGTGATGCCTTCGCAGTGCAGGCTTTCATCGCGAACCGACCAGCTGACGATCTGGCCCATGCCCTTCATCTTGTTGAAGCGCGGGAAGTTCATCAGCATCGCGAACGACGCGAAGAGCTGAAGCCCCTCGGTAAAGCCGCCGAACATGGCGAGCGTCTTGGCGATGTCCTCGTCATTGTCGACGCCGAACTTCTGGAGATAGTCGTGCTTGTCCTTCATCTCCGAATATTCGAGGAACATGCCGTACTCGCTCTCGGGCATGCCGATCGTGTCGAGCAGGTGGCTGTAGGCGGCGATGTGCACCGTCTCCATGTTGGAGAAGGAGGCGAGCATCATCTTGATCTCGGTCGGCTTGAACACGCGGCCGTATTTCTCGTGGTAGCAATCCTGCACCTCGACATCGGCCTGGGTGAAGAAGCGGAAGATCTGCGTGAGCAGATTGCGCTCGTGATCGGTCAGCTTCTGTGCCCAGTCGCGGCAATCCTCGCCCAGCGGCACCTCTTCGGGCAGCCAGTGGATCTGCTGCTGACGCTTCCAGAATTCGAACGCCCACGGATATTCGAAGGGTTTGTAGGTCTTGCGGGCTTCGAGAAGAGGCATTGGGATTACTCCGGAGGCGAATTGGAATTTGAGAACGGATTGCGAAGCTTTCCCATTTTGGCCGAGTAGATGAGAAAGCCGATGATCAATATGGGCTGAAGCCAGAGCCAGCCGAACAACAACCATTGGACCAGCCCGCCGCCGAGCAGATGCGGGCTGAACCAATAGGCCTCGATCAGGCACCTGCTATTGCAGGTCGAACCGGCAGCCCTGGGATGGTTGGCCATCGCCATCAGCGTGACGTGGATTCCACCATAGACCAGAAAGCCGAGGAGGACGCGGAAAAGCCCCACCGGGTTCGTGCGATAGGCGTCGCGCAACTCCCGCCAACCGTCGCGCATGCTCATGTCGCGCTCGCGATGCTGAACACCAGCGCGAAGCCGGTGAGGAACAGGCACAGCGCGACCAGCATCATGCCGGCGATGCGCGTGGCATAGACGCCCTCGGGCGTGGCGGCGGGGCGGCGCAGCAGGACGAGGCCCGCGACGCCGCTGACGATGCCGATCCCGGCCTGAAGGGCGAGTGCCCTTGTCATGACAAAAGGCTCGTCATGGCTCGCGGATGATCACCTTTTCGCGCACCACGACCTTCTTGCCGCGGTTGGCGCCGACACCGAACACGACGATGCCGAGGAAATAGCCGAAATCATACCAGCCGCCATTATTGGGCACGGCATAGACCGCGACGTCGGGCATGAAGAGCGACAGCACCCACGCGACCGGGAAGATGAAACCGTGCCACAGCCCGAGCAGGAAGCCGGGCGCGCCGGGCTCGACCGCGGTGCCGACCTGCTGCGCGCAGGCGGCGAGCAGGACGAACGCCCCGAGCGGGAGAAGGCGGAGCGATCGGGTCATGGGCGATACTCCTTCATTCCCTCTCCCTGTGGGAGAGGGAGGGAGCCGCGAAGCGGCGGAAGGGTGAGGGCAGCCATGTTCACGACACCGCCTTTGCCATCCGCCAAAGTCGCTGCGACGCTCAACAATACATCATCGAGGTTGTGCATCACATCGTCGTTGGTGAAGCGGATCACCCGGAAACCTTCAGCGGCAATGATTACCGTACGCGAAGCGTCGCGCGCTGTGCGATCCGCGTGCGTATCGCCATCGACTTCGATCACCAGCGCTTCCGCGAAACACAGGATATCCGCATAGAAGGGACCAACCGGCGCTTGATGCCGCCACTTATACGCTGGAAGCGCTTCGCGCAGCGCGCGCAGCAGCCGGCGCTCGGGTTCCGGCGCCTCGCGCCTCAGTTGCCGGGCGCGGGGGACGGTGCCAATCGGTTGATTTGCGTAGAGGCGCACTGCCCTCACCCTTCCGCCGCCTTCGGCGGCTCCCTCCCTCTCCCATTGGGAGAGGGAATTAGCTAGCTCACTGGCAAGCCAGGCACTCATCGTAATCGGTGCTCTCGCCGAGGTTGAACTGCGGCGCGTCGATCGTGTTGTCAGCCTCGACCCCGCCCGCGAAGCCGGCGCGCTGCACCGATTTCGAGCGGAGATAGTAGAGCGACTTGATGCCGAGCTCCCACGCGCGGAAGTGGAGCATCAGCAGGTCCCACTTCTCGACGTCCGCGGGGATGAACAGGTTGAGCGACTGCGCCTGATCGATATACGGCGCGCGGTCGCCGGCGAGTTCGAGCAGCCAGCGCTGGTCGATCTCGAAGCTGGTCTTGTAGCAGTCCTTCTCTTCCTGGGTCAGGAAGTCGAGATGCTGGACCGAGCCGCCGCGCTCGAGGATCGAGTTCCAGACATTGTCCGAATTCTTCGACTTCTCGATGAAGATCTTCTCGAGATAGGGGTTCTTGACCGAGAAGCTGCCCGACAGCGTCTTGTGGGTG
>CAZBYE010000296.1:0-4028 GCA_964496045.1 uncultured Stakelama sp. | reverse complement strand
AGCGCTGCAATGGCATTGCAGAGGTCAGGGGTTCGATCCCCCTCGGCTCCACCATCCCGTTCAAAACAGGGCAGAAAACAGGGCGCGCGCATCATCGGATGCGGCGCCCTTTTTCATGTTCTGCACCACCTGAGTATGTCCCCGATCAGGACAGGGGTTAACCACCCTTCGCGCGGGACAAAATCGTAAACGGCGCGTTAACTGCTGGACATGGAACGCCTGCAGTATCTAGCCGAGTCAGAGCGCGGACACCCCTTCCGAACCGCGCTGCCCGCCGTTCGCCGGCGCGCGCGCAAGCGGGAGGACGAGAGCGATCTCAAGCTGTTTCTGCTGAGCTACGCAGCGTTCTTCGTCTGCTTCTACACCTTCTTCATCTGAACAAGGCTGCCCGCCGCCGGAGCGGCGCGCGCGCGGGATTCATCCGAAGGTGCCGGCCCGCATCAATCGCAGGCGCGGTGAAGCTTCTGAGCAATCCAGGCTGAAATCAGGCACATGCCGGCCACGACGAGTAGCATGTCTTCCGACGTGATTCCTGCCGCAGAGAGCGCAAGCACGAACAGCGAACCGAACACCATGGCGCCTGCGTTGACGATGTTGTTCGCAGCGACGGTGCGCGCAGTCTGGTCCTTGGTCACCGTCGTCGTCAGGAACGCGTAGAGCGGGACCACGAACATGCCGCCGGTAATCGCGACCGCGGTCAGGGTGACGATGACGATCCATGCCTGACGCTGAAGGATGAAGCTGGAGAAGTCGTAGAGAACGCCCGGCGCGGCGGGCACCCAGAGCCGTACCTCGATCGAGAACAGCACGACAATCACCGCCATCGCGATGACCGAGATAGGCGAGTATTTCGCCGAAACCTTGCCCTTGAGCATCGCATTGATGACCACCGAGCCGATTGCAACACCAACCGAAAAGACCGCGACGAGCAGCGATGAGACACGCGCGTCGGCGGTGAGGACATTCTTCACCAGCGGCGGGAAGACGATGATCAGCACCGATCCGATCGTCCAAAAGAAGCTGATCGCACAGATCGACAGGAACAGGCGCGGGATATGCATCGTCGCGCCGACGAGCCGCCAGGAGGAAGTGAACGGGTTGAAGTTGATCTTGAGCTTTGGCCCAACCCGCGGTGCGGCAGGAACCATGCGCCCGGTAAACCAGCCGATGAGTGCGACCACCAGCACCAGCGCCGCAGCGATTCGCATATCGTGCGCAACCCAGCCGGCGGTGACGGTGCCGAGCAGGATCGAGAGATAGGTCGCAGCTTCGACCATGCCCGTACCGCCCAGCACCTCCTCATCTTTCAGATGCTGAGGCAGGATCGCGTATTTGATCGGCCCGAAGAAGGTCGAATGCGCACCGAGGCCGAGCACGGCGCCGAGCATCATGCCAAGGCCAGTGAATGCGTATCCGGCCTGTGCCACCAACATCCCGGCGCCGCCGAATAGCATCAGCCCGATCTCTGCCGTTTTCACCCAGCGGATGATCGATGCCTTGTCGGTGGTGTCCGCGAGCTGCCCGGCGAGCGCCGAGAGCATGAAAAAGGGTATCAGGCTGATCCCGGTCGCAAGCGCGTTGAACTGGAACTCGACCGCCGGATCGCTGAATATCTGATAGGTCGCGAACAGCACCATCGCGGTCTTGAACAGATTGTCGTTATAGGCCCCCAGAAATTGCGTGATGAAAAGGGGGAGAAACCGGCGCTCCTTGAGCAATCCGAGCGCGTTATGCATGCGTTGGCGGGCCTTCGTCCGTCTGAACTGGTCCACGGCATAGCCCCGCGGATGCTATGGCGGCAACCGCTAACGGAGCGAGATGACAGGCCGAAGTCCACACATAGCATAATGCGGGGATGATTGCGCCCGCATGGGGTGCTAGAGCCGGAACGATGCTGACGCTGCCCAATATCCTGACGCTGTCCCGAATCGTCACCGTGCCGCTGCTGGTCTTTTTCCTGTGGTGGCCGGAATGGCGTGCAGGCTACGCGATTGCCTTTGCGACCTACTGCCTGATGGGGATCACCGACTATTTCGACGGCTATCTCGCGCGATCGCGTGGGACGGTATCGAAACTGGGCGTCTTTCTCGATCCGATCGCCGACAAGATCATGGTTGCTGCGGTGATCCTGATCCTCTGTGCAAAGGGAATCATCGGCGATCTCCACGTGATTGCTGCGCTCGTCATCCTGCTACGCGAGATTGCGGTATCGGGGCTGCGCGAGTTCCTGGGGAGTGCGCAGGTGTCGGTGCCGGTTTCGGCGCTGGCCAAATGGAAGACCGCATTGCAGTTGATGTCCCTTGGCGGACTGGTGCTGGCGGGCGCGTTGCCCGACTGGGGCTGGGTGTATGATGCGAGCCTGGCGATGCTTTGGGCGGCGGCGGTGCTGACGCTGATCACAGGCTGGGACTATCTGCGCGTTGGCCTGAAGCACATGGACAGCTGATGCAGCTGCTCTACTTCGCCTGGGTTCGCGAGCGTATCGGTACCGGCGAAGAGACGGTGGAACCGCCCGAGGCGGTGCGAACAATTGCCGATCTGGCGGAATGGCTGAGCGCGCGTAGCAGCGGCCATGCGGGCGCGCTCGCCGACCTCACGAAGCTACGTGCTGCAGTGGATCAGCGATTCGTGCCGCTCGACAGTGAGTTGGGTAAAGCGAAGGAGGTCGCCTTCTTTCCCCCGGTAACGGGCGGATGATCCGCGTTTCGGTCGATCCCGCGCCGATCGATATCGGCACCGAGCTGGCCGGGGTCGAGGAGACCGGGGCAGGCGCGGTGGCGAGCTTCACCGGCGTGGTCCGCGCCGACGACGGCGTGACAGCGATGGAGTTGGAGCATTATCCCGGCATGACCGAGGCAGTCCTGTGTGACCTTGCCGAGCAGGCAATGGCGCGCTGGGGTTTGTCATCCGCGGTGATCGTGCATCGCGTAGGGCCGATGGTGCCCGGCGACCGGGTAGTGCTGGTCGCGACCGCGGCGGTGCACCGGCGCGAAGCGCTAGAAGCCTGCGCCTTCCTGATCGATCGGCTCAAGACCGAGGCTCCCTTCTGGAAGCGCGAGACGCGAGATGGACATTCGCGCTGGGTCGCGGCGCGTGCCGGCGACGCTCAGGCCGCCGCGCGCTGGGCCGACGGCAGTCCAGACTGAGCCAGTACCTCGGCGAGCAGGCGGAAATCACGTTCGCGCGGGGACGCCTTGCGCCAGACCAGTGCGATGCGGCGCGCAGGATTGTCGGCCTGTAATGGTCGGGCAGTGACATTGGTGTGGTCGAGGATCCCGGCATCGAGCGCCATTTCAGGCAGCATCGTCACGCCGAGACCATTGTCGACCATCTGCACCATCGTGTGGAGCGAAGTACCCAGCATGGTTGCCTCGGCACGCAACTCGGGCCGGTTGCAGGCGGCAAGCGCGTGGTCCTTCAGGCAATGGCCGTCCTCGAGCAGCAGCAAGCGCGTCTCGTCGATCTCGCCAGCGGTGATGCTGTGGTGGTCGGGTTCGTACTCGCCCTCAGGAAAGGCGACGAACAGGCGATCCTCGAACAACGGCGCGGTTTCGACATCGCCACAGGCATAGGGGAGGGCCAGCAACACGCAGTCGGTGCGCCCGGTATGCAGGCTTTCGCAGGCCGCACCGCTCGGCTCTTCGCGCAGGAACAGCTTGAGGTCGGGATAGCCTTCGCGAAGGCGAGGCAGGATTCGGGGCAGGAGGAATGGCGCGATGGTGGGGATAACGCTCATTCGCATCTCGCCCGAGAGCGGCCGGCCCGCAGCGCGGGCGAGGTCGGCGAGCTCTTCCGCCTCGCGCAATACGCGGCGCGCCTTATCGACGATGCGCTCACCCAGCGGCGTGAAGCGGACGACGCGGCGGGTGCGTTCGACCAGCACAACGCCGATCAGCGTTTCAAGCTCGCGCAGGCCAGCGGAAAGGGTGGACTGGGTGACGAAGCTTGCCTCCGCCGCTCGGCCGAAATGGCCGTGGTCCTTGAGCGCGACCAGATACTGAAGCTGCTTGAGCGTGGGGAGGTAGGTC
>CAZBYE010000295.1:0-4030 GCA_964496045.1 uncultured Stakelama sp. | reverse complement strand
CGCATCTGTCACCCCGCTGCGCAAGGCGCCGCGCCCGCATCTCGGCCGCGGGCTCAGCGCGCTGCTGGGCGATGCCGAGCGGGAAGAGCCGGTCCGTGCCGGTGGTGAACATTCTCCCGGCGTGCGGATGCTTCCCGTCAGCTCGCTGGCGCCGCATCCCGAGCAGCCGCGCCGCCATTTCGACGAGGACGCGCTCGAGGAGCTCGCCAAGTCGATCGCGATGCGCGGGCTGATCCAGCCGATCGTGGTACGTCCGCACGGCAAGGAATATCAGATCGTCGCCGGCGAGCGTCGCTGGCGCGCGGCGCAGCGTGCGCGGCTGCACGAGGTCCCGGTGATCGTCCGCGACCTCGACGAAGCCGAAACGCTCGAAATCGCGATCATCGAGAATATCCAGCGCGAGGATCTGAACGCGATCGAGGAAGCGGAGGCCTATGCCAAGCTGATCGGACAGTTCGGCCATACGCAGGAAGTGCTGGCGAAGATCGTCCACAAGTCGCGCAGCCATATCGCCAATCTGCTGCGCCTGCTGGATCTGCCGCCGAGCGTGCGCCAGCGCGTGGTCGAGGGCAGCCTGACGATGGGCCATGCCCGCGCACTGATCGGCGCGCCGGACCCGGAGAAGCTCGCGCGGATCGTCGTCGAGCGCGACCTGTCGGTGCGCGAGACCGAGAAGCTCGCGCGCGAAGCCAAGCCGCGCGCTGCGGGGAGGGGGAGTGCCGGCTTGTCCGATCTCGGCGCCAATGCCGATATCGCTGCACTTGAGCGTCAGCTGGGCGATGTGCTCGGGCTCAACGTCCGCATCGGCTATGGCGACAAGGGCGGGACGATGACGCTGGCCTATTCGACGCTCGACCAGCTCGACATGATCTGCCAGCGGCTGACGGGCGAGAAAATCTAGGACCCTTCTCCGGGCGTCGCTATTCTCGCGGCGGGATCAATCGTCCGGCAAGCGATATTCGAGCGCGTAGTGGTGGACACCGTCCTCGATCGTCAGGTGGTAGACACCTGCAATCCCCTCCAGCGCACCTGTTCCGGACCCGGGCACGATGGTGATCGAGAGTTCGTGCACGCCGGCATCCATGATGCCACGATGAACCACGGTAAAGGCGCCGTCCCGGCCATCAAGATTTCCCCGAATTCGCTCCATGGCGACATATGCCCCGGATTGCTCGATCATCATTGCGAGCATCTCGCCCTCGCCTGACCCCTTGAGATCGCCGGTATACTGCTTCTCGATGAGCATACGGCCCGGGGCATCCGGCCGGGCATCGGGCGGCGATCCCGCGGGTGTCATCCTGATCTGAAAGGTCCCTTCAGCACGGCGCATCGCTGTCTCCATCGGTGGTTCCGAGGCTTAGTGCGAACAAATAGAGAACAAATCGCCGTTGAGTCAATTGGCCAGTCGACTGGCTCAAGATCGGTGGATTGCCATGTGTCGGGCCTGAAACGGCGTGGGGAGCCAGAAGAAGGCGTCCTGAAGCTGGCGCGCGGTCAGTTTTCGCGCCTCAACGACCCCGCGCAGCCGCCCGCGCCAGCGTCACCAGTGCCTCGTCGGCGATCACCTGGCCTGCATTGCCGCCGGCGCGGGTCATGCCACGCTCGGCCTCGCGAACACGTTCTACGGCGCGCGCCAGCATCGGGCTGGTCCAGCGGCGCAGCGCGATCTTGGTGCTCATCTCTTCCTTGAAGAAGACGCGGTGCCGCTTGACCACCTCATCGGCGGTAGCGCCGCGGTCGATATCGGCGCGCATCTCGGCGAGGTTCATCAGCCGCCGCACGAGCTGGCGCAGCAGCGGGATTGCGGAGACTCCCGCCTGCTCAAGCCGGGCGAGTTCCACGCCGATCTCTGCAGCGCGACCCTCGACCACGGCTTCGATCGCACTCTGCATCTCGGCATCGCCCAGATCGGCGCCGATCGCCTCCAGCGCCGGCATACCCGCCTCACGCGGCCGGTCCGGCGCTGCGTCGAGGTAGATGGAGAGCTTCTCGATTTCGCGCGCCAGCACCGCGCTGTCGCCGCCGGACAGCGCCGCGAGCCGCTCGGCGGTGCCGCCCACCAGCCTCAGGCCATTTTCGCGCGCGATTCCCGCGGCGAGCTGCGCAGCATTGCGCGCATCCGGCATATAACAGGCATGCGCCATCGCATTAGGGGCGGCGAGGACAAGCTTGAGCAGACGTCCGGTCCCTTTCAGGCCGCCACCGACGGCGACCACGGGGTTCCCGGCGACGTCGGCATCGAGCAGCAGCCGCACCGCTTCGGTCGCGTCATCGTCGATCCCGGCGATGCGGATGTAGCGCGCGCCGCCAAACAGCGAGAGCGAAGCGGCTTCGCCTGCGAGACGCCCCGGATCGCCCTTGAGCGACGATCCCTCGATATCGATGCGCTCGGCTTCGGCGCCCATCGCACGGCCGAGCCGTGCGGCCAGGTCGTTGGCGCCGGCTTCGTCGGGGCCGTAGAGGACGAACAGGCGCATATCCGGCCCCGGCTTGTCCAGCCGGGTGCGAATCTGTGCCTCGCTGGCCTTCACTTCGTTTCGGCGGCGCGTGCGTAGCGGGCGAGGCGCGCGACGATCTGGTCGGCGACGATCCCCGACAGCCGCTCAAGCGCGCTCTTCTCGGCCGCGATCGTCGCATATTCGGAGCCCGCGACATCGATGCCGGCGTCGGAGCCTGCGGTGGCATCGAGTACGACCTGACCCGTGGCGAGTTCAACGAGCTGATAGCGCGCGCGCAGGGTGCGGCGTTCGCGCGTCACGACGTCGTCGCGGCGCACGCCAAGGCCCTCGATGCGATCGTCGAGCTTGATGTCGAGCCGATAGACAGGGGTACCACTGCGTGTCGCTTCGATCCGGTCACGCACGGCATTGGCGACGAGCCAGCCGCTCTCGCCCTGAATCGGCGCGACTTCCACGCCCGACAGCATCGTCTGCACCGGTCCGCCGACGCCGCCGCCATAGAGCGGCCGCATTCCGCACCCGCTGAGCGTGAGCGCCGACAGTACGAGCAGGGCAGGCGCTATTCTCATGCGACGATATTCACCAGACGGTCGGGCACCACGATCACCTTCCTGGGCGTTGCGCCTTCCAGAATGCGCTGCACATTCGGGTTTGCCAAGGCCATCGCCTCGAGCACGTCCTTCGCTTCGCCCTTCGCTGCCTTCACCGTGTCGCGCAGCTTGCCGTTGACCTGCAGCGCGATCGTCACCTCGTCCTCGACCAGCAATGCCGGATCGACCTGCGGCCATTCGGCGTCGGCGATCAGGCCGTCATTGCCGATCGCAGCCCAGGCTTCTTCAGCGAGGTGCGGGGTCATCGGCGCGGCGATCAGGATTGCGGTGCGGATCGCGGTGGCGCGCGATGCACGTGGACTGGCCTTCTCGATCGCATTGACCAGTGCTTAGAGCTTGGCGACCGCCTTGTTGATCTGCAGGCCCTCCATGTCCGAAGCGACGCCAGCGATGGTCTGGTGCACAATCCGATCGAGCGGCTTGTCCTCGCCCTCCCAGGCTTCAAGCCCGTCGAACAGCCGCCACAGGCGCTGGACGAAGCGCCAGGCGCCCTCGATGCCGTTCTCGGTCCACTCCAGATCGCGCTCGGGAGGCGAGTCGGACAGCATGAACCAGCGCACCGCGTCGGCACCATATTGATCGACGATCGGTTCGGGATCGACGGTGTTCTTCTTGGACTTGGACATCTTCTCGATGCGGCCGGCCTTCGGACCGTTCGAATAGGTCGTGTTGCTCGGGGCAGACCATGTCGATGAGTCGTTGAGCATCGCCGCATATTCGTCAGGCGATAGCCATTTGCGCCCGATCCCGGTCTCAAGACCAAGATCGGCAATAGCCTTCTTCACCCCATGCTTCTCGAAAAACTCCAAATTGCTTGCCCAGTCGTTCTGGTCGCTGAGCATCACGATTTCTTCGTAATAGCTCTCGTGCGTCACCATGCCCTGGGTGAACAACCCCTCGAACGGCTCGGCGATGTCGAGCATGCCGATGCGCTTGAGCGCACGCGTCCAGAAACGGGCG
>CAZBYE010000294.1:0-4053 GCA_964496045.1 uncultured Stakelama sp. | reverse complement strand
GAACGAGGAACGGAAAATCGAAGTGGAAGAAGTGACCTCGGTCGAGGCACCTCCGCGCGCACGCGTCGAGGATACGCCCCGCGAAACTTTCGAGCGCAAGCGCGACTATCTCGACGGCTTCCTCTCGCAGAAGCCGGCCGATCTCCCCGCGGGCGAGCCCGGCGGCGCAACCTATGATGCGATCATCGATGCGCTGAAAGAGATCTACGATCCCGAGATCCCGGTGAACATCTACGACCTCGGCCTGATCTACAATGTCGAGGTGACCGGCGACGGCCATGCCGTCGTCACGATGACGCTGACCACCCCGCATTGCCCCGTCGCGGAGTCGATGCCGGGCGAGGTCGAATTGCGCGTCGGCGCAGTTCCCGGCGTCGGTCATGCCGAGGTCAACCTCGTCTGGGACCCGCCTTGGGACCCGCAGAAGATGACCGACGAGGCCCGGCTCGAACTGGGGATGCTGTGATGACCGAAGTGAAGACCCGCGCCCGCCCTGCTGCGATCATCCTGACCCCCGGGTCGGAGGCGCGCATCGCCGACCTCATGTCGCGCGCGCCCGAAGGGGCGATCGGCGTCAAGCTCTCGACCCCGCGCCGCGGCTGCTCGGGCCTCGCTTATTCGGTCGACTATGTCACCGCGGCGAACCCGATGGACGAACGGATCGATACGCCCGGCGGCACGCTGTTCGTCGATGGCGGGTCGGTGCTCTATCTGATCGGTTCGACGATGGACTGGGTCGAGGACGATTTCACTGCCGGCTTCGTGTTCAACAACCCCAACGCCAAGGGCGCATGCGGCTGCGGTGAGAGCTTCACTGTCTGACGAAACGCCACCCAAATCCAAGGCAGCAAAGAACGCGGCGATCGCCGCCGCGGTGCTACTCGCGCCCGGCGGCTTCATCCTCGGCGGGCTGCTGATCGCGCGCGCGGTCAAGAAACGCCGCGAGGCAAAGGGCGAGTCCGAAAAGGACCAGTCCGGCTTGTAATGTTGGAATTCGCCGGTCAGCCTCTTCCGGCTCTTTGATATCGTCAGCAAGATCGGCCCTCGCGCACGCGTAGGAGTGTGACCTTTGGGACTTTTCGCCGCCGCGATCAGCTCGCGAACAGCTGTCCGATATCCCTGAACGCCTTGAACTCCAGCGCATTGCCGGCGGGGTCGTAAAAGAACATCGTCGCCTGCTCGCCCGGCTTCCCGGCAAAGCGGATATGCGGTTCGATCACGAACTGCGTCCCCGCCCCGCGCAGCCGCTCGGCCAGCGCGTGCCATTCGTCCCAGTCGAGCACCAGTCCGAAATGCGGCACCGGCACCGCGTCGCCATCGACTGCATTGCGCGTTCGCACCCCGGCGCCCTCCCCCTTGTGAAGGACAAGCTGGTGCCCGCGAAAATCGAAATCGATCCAGTGCCCCGGATCCTCACGCCCCTGCGGACAGCCGAGCAAGTCGCCGTAAAACGCCCGCCCCGCCTCCAGATCATCGACCGGAATCGCGAGATGGAACAGCGGCGCGGTCACTACATCCAGCCTTCGAGCACCTGGTCGGGCGGACGATGCCCATCGGCCCAGAAGCGGATATTGGCGATCACCTTCTCGCCCGTCGCATAGCGGCCCTCGAACGTCGCGCTGCCCATATGCGGGGTCATCACGACATTGGGCAGCGCCAGCAGCCGCGGGTCGATCTGCGGCTCGAACCGCCACACGTCGAGCCCCGCCCCGGCCAGCCGCCCCGCTTCCAGCGCATCGACCATCGCCTCTTCGTCAACGATCCCGCCGCGCGATGCGTTGATCAGATAGACCTGCGGCCCCAGCAGCCCGATCCGCCGCGCATCGATCAGGTCGCGGCTGTCGTCGTTGAGCGGGGTGTGGATCGTCAGCACGTCGATCTCGCGCAGCATCGCATCCAGATCGCCATGCCAGGTCGCGCCGAATTCCGCTTCGACCATTTCGGGCAGGCGATGGCGGTTATGGTAATGGATCGACAGTCCGAACGTCCGTGCCCGCCGCGCTACCGCCTGACCGATCCGGCCCATACCGACGATGCCCAGCTTCTTGCCACCGATGCGGTGGCCGAGCATGCCGCCGGGGGACCAGCCCTTCCACTGGCCTGATCGCACAAGCTTCTCGCCCTCGGCCAGCCGCCGCGTGACCGAAACGATCAGCGCCATCACCATGTCGGCGGTGTCCTCGGTCAGCACGCCCGGCGTATTGGTGACGACGATCTTTCGGGCCCGTGCCGCCTTGAGGTCGATATGGTTCACGCCCGCGCCGAAATTGGCGATCAGCTTCAGCCGCTCGCCCGCCGCGGCGATCAGTTCGGCGTCGATTACATCGGTCACGGTCGGGACCAGCACGTCGCAATCGGCAACCGCGGCCAGCAGCGCCGCCCGGTCCATCGCCTCGTCGGACTGGTTGAAACTGGTATCGAACAGCTCGCCCATCCGCGCAGCGATCGCGTCGGGCAATTCACGCGTCACGGCCACGCGGGGCCGGGCGGGTCGGGGCGTTTGTACCATCCCGATCCGGATGGCCCGCCCGTCGCTGCCAGTCAACGGTTGATGCGGAACGCCACCCCGCCCTAAAGTGGCGTCACGAATTCATTTGGGGGAAGTAATGCGGTTGCGGACGGTGCTCGGAATACTGGTGGCGATGGCGCTCGGCGCGATCGCGCCTGCTTCGGCGCAGCAGCGCACACCGCCCTATTTCGCGTCGATCAGCGCGGGTCAGGCCTATATGCGCACCGGACCCGGCCGCAATTACCCCGCGAGCTGGCTCTATCGCCGCGCCGATCTGCCGATCAAGGTGGTCGAAATCTACAATGACTGGCGCAAGGTTGAGGATCCCGACGGGACCCAGGGCTGGATGCTCGTCGGCCTCCTCTCCGCCCAGCGCACGGGAATCGTTGTCGGCACCATCGTCGAGCTGCGCGACAGCCCCCGCCTCAACGCCCGCGTCAACTGGCGGGCTGCGCCCGGCGTAGTCGGCCGCATCAGCAAGTGCCAGCGCGGCTGGTGCTGGTTCGATGTCCGCGGTCGCGGCGGTTATGTCGAACAGAACCGCATCTGGGGAACCGAGCCGGGCGAGGAAGTTTCGTAGCGGCGAGGTCCGCTATTGGGTGGGAAGCGGCCATCGGCATGCACCCTGGCAGAACTCCTCAAAGCAACTTCCGCGACTCCGTGGCTCCCGGCACAAAGGCCGGGAGATGGCCTCGGTGGCGCTACGCTCAGCCCTGTTTCTCGATTATCTTGCGGAAATAGACCACCCGTTCGGTTTCCTCGAAACCGAGACCGCGGTGAAAGGCGTGGCTCTGGACATTCGTCAGTTCGGCATCCGAACCCAATTCGGAACAACCGTTCGCCCGCCCCCACGCTTCAACCGCCGCCAGCAGCTTTCCCGCCACCCCCGCGCGGCGGCTGGAGGGTTCGACATAGATCCCCTCCAGAAACGCCACGGGAGAGGTCTCGCAGCCATTGACATAATCGTGCCGGATCGCAGCTTCCGCAAAACCGACAGCCTCGCAGCCGCGCATCGCCAGGAAGCAGATCTGCCCCGAGCCCGCCGCCATCTCGGCGATGAACTCGACGATATCGGCTGCGTGCTCGTCGCGGCTGCCCTCGGGCCACAGCGCCGCCCGCAACGCGGCCCACGCCACCCTGTGCGCCTCGCCGGCGGGGATGATCTCGAACGACACGGCGCTACCTCGCAGGCCGTGACCTCAGTTGAGCAGTTCGATCGCCATCGCCGTCGCCTCGCCACCGCCGATGCACAGCGACGCAAGCCCGCGCTTCTGCCCGCTGTTCTGCAGCGCCGCGAGCAGCGTCGCCAGAATGCGCGCGCCGCTTGCGCCGACCGGATGGCCGAGCGCGCAGGCCCCGCCATTGACGTTGAGCACGTCGTGCGAAATCGACAGGTCGCGCATCGCGATCATCGCGACGACGGCGAACGCCTCGTTGACTTCGAACAGATCGACGTCGCCGATCGTCCAGCCGGCCTTGTCGAGCGCCTTCTGCATCGCGAATACCGGCGCGGTGGTGAAGCGCGCGGGCAGATGCGCGTGGGC
>CAZBYE010000293.1:0-4055 GCA_964496045.1 uncultured Stakelama sp. | reverse complement strand
CCGCCACGAAGGCGCGAATTGCCGAGGACAAGGCATTGGAGGGAGGCCTGTCGCAGCCTGACGGGCTGATGAAAATGTACCGGGCGTACAATGCCCGGGGAGCGCCGCTGCTTGCCTACCAGTCCGACTTCGGCGCGGCACTGAAGGAGCCGTCACCGCAGGCATTCGGCCGAACCTATGTCGGCTATTGGGAAACGCGAAACCTGCGCATGGTGGCGAATATTCGCGACGTGCTGGGGCAGCGCCCCGGAACGCGCCTGCTCGCGATCGTTGGCGCATCACATAAAGGCTATTACGAAGCCTATCTCAATCAGATGCATGATGTGGAGTTGGCCGATGCGAATGCGCTGCTTCGATAGTCTCGCGATGGCGAGCCGCCGCGCATGATCCTGCGGCGCTGGCGCGGCGTCATTCGTACCGCCGAGCGTGAGGCGTACCGCGCCTATATCGCCGGGACGGGTGGGAACGACTATGTCTCCACCCCCGGCAATCTTGGCTGGCAGATGCTGTTCCGCGATCTGGGCGACGGCACCAGCGAAGTGGTGACGATGAGCTGGTGGCGCTCGCTCGGCGATATCCGCGCCTTTGCCGGCGCGGATATCGCGGTAGCGCGCTATTATCCCGAGGACGACCGCTTCCTGATCGAACGCCCGTACGAGGTCGAGCATAGCGACGTGGCCGACGGGAGCCTGTTCGGCGGCTAGGCCGCCTTGGCGAGGTGCAGTGCGGTGGCGCCGAGCCACAGCCAGCCGAGCATCCCGCCCCAGTAGAAGGCGATCCCCGGCGGGATCAGGTTCGCCATGCCGATCGCGATCATTGCGGGCAGCGCCAGGCCGACGATGAACGACCCCACGCCAGGCACCAGTTGCTCCGTCAGCAGGAAATGCATGCCAAGCGCAAAGCAGGCGAGCATCAATCCGACATAGGCCACCATGAACGCCACGCTGTGCAGGATCGCGGCACGCGTCGTCATATCCGGCTGATGATCGAGCGGCGTGCCGGCAGGAAAGCCGAGGCCCGCCGGCGCGTCGTAGATCCCTGCCATCACCAGTCCCACGCCATAGGCTCCGATCAGCAGCAGCGTGGCGTAGCCCGCCCAACCGCGTCCCAGCGCCATGAACATCCCCGTCGCGCAGGCGAAGGTGAGGAGGCCAGAGATGACGAACACCGCCTTCATCTTCCACCCGCCCTCGCCCAGGCTCAGCATGCTGATCGCATGCCGCCCGATGTCGAAGGCGGGTCGGCGGAAGATCTCGATCGTCGGAACGATGAAGAACAACAACCCCGCTGCAACACCCGCGAACAAGAGCCATCGCCCCATATCGGTATCCGTCATCACAAGCCTCCCCTTCCTGTGCGTTAGTTGAGCGACGCCTTGATGTGCGCGACCATCTGGTCGACCACCGTGCCCCAGCCGTCATGGAAGCCCATGGCCTCATGCGTCTGGCGCGACTCCTCGCTGCCGTGGATCGCCATCGCCGTGTAGCGCGTGCCACCGGTACCGTTCGGCTCGAGATAGAGACCGGCGGTGAAGAAGGGCTTGGGCGACGGACGGAAGCCCGGAAGTAGCGTGTCGGTGAAAATCAGCCGCTGCAGCGGGACGATGTCGAGATAGCAACCGAGATTGGTGAACTCGTCACCCTCGGGCGAGCGCATCACCGAACGGAACATGCCCCCGGCGCGCAGATCGACTTCGCATTCGGTGATGGTCCAGGGCTTGGGGACGAACCACTGCCTGATGCTCTCCGGGTCGGTCCACGCTTCCCAGACGAGCTCGACGGGCACGTCGATGTCGCGTTCCAGCACCAGATCGAGCTTGGGGTCGGGCTTTACGAGCGGGGAAGTCATTCGGGTCTCTCCTTCTTCTTTGCGAGCAGATAGGCGTCGAGCCGGTCGAGCCGGCCCTCCCACATTGTGCGCTGACGGCGCAGCCAGTCGTCGACGACCAGCAATTGTTCGGGCACCAGTTCGTAGGTTCGCACCCGCCCGGCCTTTTGCGAGCGCACCAGCCCCGCCCCTTCGAGCATCTTCAGATGTTCGACGAACGAAGGCAGCGCCATGCGGTAGGGCGCGGCGAGATCGCTGACCGACGCCGGTCCGGCATTGAGCCGTTCGAGAACGTCGCGCCGCTTGGGATCGGCGAGCGCACGGAACACGCCGTCGATCGCCGCGGGCGGCGGCATCCCTGCATTACCCTGCCCCATTGCCGGGAACATCAACCTACTCCGTCAACACTGTGAGGCGGCGCAGATAGCGCGGGATAATAGTTAGGGCAATACCTTAGTGTTTGTGCCACAAAAAGGGCGCACCGATGCCGGCACGCCCTCTTTTTGCGGTTACTTCTTGCCGAAAAAGCCCGCGGCAATACCCGTCAGATCGTTGAGCGGATTGCCGTCGCCATCCTTGTCGAGCGCGCCGAGAATGCCGCCGGCACCACCATCCTGCTGGAGCAGGCTGGCGAAGTTGCCGAGCGCACCCTCACCGCCGATCTGGCCGATAATCTCCTGCAGCTTGTCCACCGGCAGCCCGGTCGCAGCGGCGGCGCCTTCGGCGGTGTCGCCCTGCATCGGGTGGCTCCTGGCCAGCGCCTGGATCGCCGACTCGACATGCTCGGGCGACAGCCCGACCTTGGCTGCGAGGTTAGTCACCGTGGCGTCTCCGCCGATCTGACCCAGAATCCCGTCGAGAATGCTCATGTGCCGATCCTCATGCTACGCTTGGGGAAGTCCAAGCCTAGCATGGCCATACCCCGCGCGCGAGACGACGTTATGGCAGATGACGGGCATGCGGCACTTTTTCCCGTGTCGCGCGTCATTGCACTGTCGCCGAAAATCGCCAGCATGGCGACGGGGCGATCCGCCGCACGACTCCCCGCGGCCACTGCAGGAGGAATCCATGGGCATTTTCTCATCGATCAAGAACGCGATCTTCGGCAAGGCGCAAGTCGCACCCGCCCCGGCCGAGGCGATTCCCCAGGCTGAAGCCGCATCACCGCAGCCCGTGCCCGTGGCCGCGCCGCAGGAAGTGGATATCGAGGCGGTACTGGTCGAATTAGACGGCAGCGATGGCCGCGACCTCAACTGGCGCAGCTCGATCGTCGACCTGATGAAGCTGGTGGGCCTTGAGTCGAGCCTCACCGAGCGCAAGGAGCTGGCACAGGAACTGGGCTATACCGGTGCGCTCGACGGCAGCGCCGAGATGAATATCTGGCTGCACAAGCGCGTCATGCAGGAACTCGCGGCAAATGGCGGCAAGGTCCCCGCGTCGATGCTGGACTGACTCCGGTCAGGGGAGCGGCGCGCGGTCCGGCTTCACGAACCCGCGCCGCGCTTCGACCGAGAACAGCAATTCCCGGCTGTAGAAACGCAGCGCCCACTCGCGGCGGCCGGCCTCGCTTGCCAGCAGCGCATTGACGTCCGCCGTCAGCTCTCCCGACCCGCATTCGCGCAAGAACTGCCTCACACCCGCGACATAGGTACGGGTGATCGTGTCGTGATAACCATTATGGTCATCGTTCGCGCCACCGACGCTCTCATTGAAGCGTGAGATGATGTCAGCGATCGACGCATCCACATCGATATCGGGCCGCCGCGTGAGCAGGTACAGGCACGCGGCGAGATGCGCCTCATGCGTCCATTCCTCGCGCGCCAGCGTGCAGGCGACCAGCCCCTCGCCCAGATGGGCGATGGCAGCGTCATCGGCGAAGAAACGGATTGGGTGGTCGGTCATCGATCGGGTCTCTCTTGGGATGCCCGATCGATGACCAGGCGGTTCAGGCAGTTTCGGTAGCGCGCTTCTGGCTTTGAGGCGCGGCTTGCCGCACGCCTTCGTCCACGTGCTCCGCGAATTGGGCGAAATTGGCGACAAACTCGTCGACCAGCTTGCCCGCAGTCACGTCATAGTCGGCCTTGTTCTCCCAAGCCGCGCGTGGATCGAGCATGTTGGGATCCACATCCCCCGCCGCCACCGGCCCCATGCAACCGAAATTGGGGTCCTCGCGGAATTCGGGCCCCCTTAGCCGGCCCGCCAGGCCGGGTCTGGGACATCCACCCGTC
>CAZBYE010000292.1:0-4076 GCA_964496045.1 uncultured Stakelama sp. | reverse complement strand
CGGTCGCGGGCCGCATGCCCGGCCACATGAACGTGCTGCTGGCCGAAGCCAATGTCCCTTATGACGAGGTGTTCGAGCTCGAGGACATCAACAGCGAGTTCGCGCAGACCGACGTTGCCTTCATCATCGGCGCCAACGACGTGGTGAACCCGGCGGCGAAGACCGACAAGTCCTCGCCCATCTACGGCATGCCCGTGTTCGACGTGAACAAGGCCAAGACCGTGCTGTTCATCAAGCGTTCGATGGGCGGCGTGGGGTACGCAGGGGTGGACAACGACGTCTTCTATCAGGACAACACGATGATGTTGTTGGCCGACGCCAAGAAGATGGTCGAAGAGATTGTGAAATCTCTCGACTGATCGGGCGCCCCGGTCAGCCAATTTGGGGGCTGGGGCGATGATCAGTGTTGGGCGGATTCTGGAAGGCGCGTTCGGCGTCTTTCGTGAGCATTTCACTGCGGTCGCGATCTGGGGCGGCATCTATCTCGTCTGCAATCTGGCAATGGTGCTGGCGATGCAGCCCCTGCTGGGGGCGGCGACCGACCCAGCGTTTGCCCGGAATACGGCGGCAGCCATCAGTGCGATGGGGCCTGTATGGCTGCTCGTCCTCCTCCTCGCGATTGTCGGCATTGTCCTCTACACCGCGGCGATGCGAGCCGTAATCCGGCCCCAAGCGGGCGGCATCGCGTTTCTGCGGCTCGGCATGGATGAACTCCGCACATTCGGCTTGCTGGTGCTGTTCATGATCGCCAGCTTCGTGTTGTTCTTCAGCTCCAGTCTGGTCGTCGGCCTGCTCATCGGCGGCGTGGCCGCGGGCAGCGAATCGGTGGCGCTCACTGCGATCCTCTCCGTGATCGTCGGGCTGGTGATACTGGGGGCGCTGATCTTCCTCGTCATGCGCTTTTCGCTCGCCTTCCCGCTGACCCTGCATCGCCGCGCATTCGTGATCGGCGAGGCTTGGAGGCTGAGCCGCGGACATTTCTGGACGCTGTTCGGCGCCGCGCTGGTCGTGTCCGTGATTGGCTTTGTGCTATCGACGGCGATCAACATGGTCGCGATGGGCGGCTATTTCGCGGATATCATGTCGGCCGCCGGTAATCCGGATGCGATGGCGCGGGCAATGGAACGCCAGGCCAATGCCGCAGGCAGCTTCAACACGCTGATGATCCTGCAGTCCATTGGCGGCTCGATCGTCGCCGCGATCTGGTTCGCGCTCAGCGGCGGCAGCGTGGCGAGCGCTGCGCGCTTGCTGATTCGTGACGAGTTCGATGACGCTGAGGATGTGTTCGGTTGACTTGCCGCTTGCGTTCTTGATCCGTTCCGGAGATAGTTCATCCGAAACGGATTGGGAACGGAGGCACTTATGCTTACGTCTGCGCCACGAACCGGTGAAACATCCGCAATGCAATGCAAAGCGGAGGTTTTAATGCCTGAGACGGTCGTCCCTGCTCCTCTCTCGCCGGCGACTGATGCTGGGGCGCTTGTCGTCGCCACGCCGGACCGGCTCACGACACTCCAGACTCTGGTCGAAGCATCGGGCGCGCGCCTGCTCGGCGCGGTGACGCCCGACCATGCCGCGGCGCGGCTCGCGAATCAGATCAGCCTCGATGTGCTGCTGTTCGACACTGTCGGGCTGTCCGATGCCGAGGCGGCGGATAGCGCGGCTGCGATCGCCGGGTCGATCGGCGAGCGCGATTGCCGGACGGTGGTGCTGCTCGACACCGCTACGATCGATGCCGTTGCGGGACCGATGCTTGCGGCGAACGCCGTGTTGCTGTGCAACGCCAGTCCTGCGGAACAGGCCGCAGCCCTGACCAATGCGCTGACCCCCGGAACGACGCGGCTGCACGATGCCGCCCGCGAGCGGGAAGCCGAACGGCTGCGGCTGCTCAACGAGGAGGTCGCCCGGCTCGCCGAAGTGCTGAGCCAGCTCACCGCCACACCGCCCACGGGTCTCCGCGACCGTACCCCCGGTTATCGCGGCGAGCCGGTCGCCGAACCCGACCCCGATCCGCGTGCCATCCGCGCTACGATCCGTGCCCGGCGGCTGCGCGACCAGCATTTCGCGTCGGAGCTGTTCGCCGACCCCGCCTGGGACATGCTGCTCGATCTCTATGCCGCTCGGCTCGAGGGGCGGCGCGTGTCGGTTTCCAGCCTGTGTATCGCCGCGTCGGTGCCGCCGACGACGGCGCTACGCTGGATCGGAACGATGCACGATGCCCAGCTCTTCGGTCGTGAGCCGGATCCGACCGACAAGCGCCGCGCCCATATCACGCTGACCGATCGCGCTGCGGCGGCGATGCGCGGCTATTTCGGAGCTGCGGGGCGTGCCGGGCTGGTTCCTGCCTGACCCTCGCGATGGGTCGGGTACGCCTCAAGTGGTGGGCTCGTCGGGGCTCGAACCCGAGACCTACAGATTAAAAGTCCGTTGCTCTACCAACTGAGCTACGAGCCCGCACTTGAGGGTGGTGTGCCCCTAAGGGCGTGATCCCGCGCGGTCAACCGGCACAGCGCCTAGCAACATGCACCTCGTCCTTGTTGATCGTCCCCTTGATGTCGCAGAAGCGCGGTTCGCGGTTGCGCTTGCCGCCTTCATTGTCGGTCAGAAACCCTCCGGCATCGACCGGGTTCGCCGGATCGGGCACCGCCACCTCGAAATGGAGGTGGTTCAGCATCGAGCAGCCGACATCGCCCTCGATCCCGAGCAGCTGCCCGGCGCGCACCTTCTGGCCGACCTTGAGCTTTGCCGTGCCCGTCGCCGAACCCTTGGCGACGTGCGAATAGCCGGTCCACTCGCCGTTGGGATGCGCGATCCAGACGAAATTGTTGCGGCATTCGCTCGCCGGACGGCCGGTCTGGCGCTCGCCATAGCTGTCCTGGATCGCCATCACCCGCCCCGCGGCCGCTGCGACGATGCGATAGGGCTTCGGACCGCCAACGGCGAACAGGTCGATCCGCGCGCGCGGCCGATGGGTACGGGTGTCATCGAACACCTTCACCTGCGTCGCGTCGCCATAGGGCAGACGATAGATGCCCGTACTCGGCTGTGGCGGTACCTCGGCAGCCTGAAACGCGGCCAGCACAAACGGCAACAACATCATCGGCATCATTCTCTCCCCCTACCCGTTCGTCTGCGCGGCGAGTTGGCGGACCGTACGGCCGGTGAGCGGGTCGCGCCAGTCCGGCACGATCGCATTCAGCGGCGCCAGTACGAAACCGCGGCGGCGGAATTGCGGGTGCGGCACAATCAGGCCGGAGCTGGCCCATGCGCCGCCGGACCACAGGATGATGTCGAGATCGATCACCCGGCTGTCCCAGCGCCGCCCGCGCCGGCGACCAAAGACGCGCTCGATCGCCTTGAGGCGGGTGAGCAACGCAGGCGGTGCCTCGTCGCTTTCGATCAGCGCGGCGGCATTGGCGAAGCGGCGGCGCGCCGGCCCGAGCGGAGCGGTGGCGATGATCGGCGACGCCTTCACCACCCCGCCGATTGCAGCCAGTGCGGCGCGCAGCTCGGCCTCGGGCGCGCCGTGGCGGCCGCGGCGATTGGAGCCGAGGGCAACGACATAGAGTTGTGCCGGGGTTGAGCTTGTCACGTTGCACGGCCTATCGCTGACGCATGATCCCGCCAAGCCCGCTTCCGGATACCGAACCCCCACTCGACTGCCCGCGCTGTCCGCGGCTGGTGGGGTTGCGCGAAGACCTGCGCAGTGAACATCCCGACTGGTGGAACGCGCCGGTGCCCGCGTTCGGCGATCCGAACGCCTGGCTGGGCATCATCGGCCTTGCGCCGGGCAAGCATGGCGCGAACCGGACGGGGCGGCCCTTTACCGGTGATTTCGCAGGCGACCTCATGTTCGCGACGCTGACCAAATTCGGACTTACCGAAGGGATGTATGAATCGCGTCCCGATGACGGGCTGCAACTCAAGGGCGCGATCATCATCAATTCGGTCAAATGCCTGCCGCCCGAAAACAAACCGACACCCGAGGAAGCGCGCACCTGCCGCCCCTTTGCCGACGCGCAGGCCCATGCGATTCCGGCGCGCATCTTCATCGCGCTGGGCGAGATCGCGCATCA
>CAZBYE010000291.1:0-4116 GCA_964496045.1 uncultured Stakelama sp. | reverse complement strand
GCTGGATGCCTCACGCCCGGCGACGATCGCATGGCTGGCCAAGATTCACGCGCGGCCTGCTTTCCAGGCCGCGCTCGAAGCCGGCGGTCCCTACGCTTATGCCTGATGCTTTGGCGGGTGCTCGCCGACCTCGCTGAAGCTCTGCACGTCCTCCAGCGGCCCGCCGCCCGTCGGGGCGTGCGGCGGTTCGACATCGGCGGGCTCGATCGGGTCGAGACGCCCGCCCTCCCACTTCGCAACGACCGCGCTGGCCACCGCATTGCCAACGACGTTGGTCGCGGAGCGGCCCATGTCGAGGAAATGGTCGATGCCAAGGATCAGCAGCAGCCCGGCCTCGGGAATGTCGAAGAAGCCGAGCGTCGCCGCGATGACGACCAGGCTGGCGCGCGGAACACCAGCGATGCCCTTGCTGGTGACCATCAGGACCAGCAGCATCGTGATTTCCTGACCCAGGGTCAGGTCGATGCCATAAGCCTGTGCGATGAAGATCGTCGCGAAGGTCATGTAGATCATCGAGCCGTCGAGGTTGAAGCTGTACCCCAGCGGCAGCACGAAGCTGGCAATGCGCGGCGGCACGCCGAAGCGGTCGAGCGCCTCCAGCGTGCGCGGATAGGCGGCTTCGGACGAGGCGGTCGAGAAGGCGAGGAGCAGCGGATCGCGGATGTAGCGGACCAGCAGCGTGGTCCGCTTGCCGACGATCAGATAGCAGACGCCGATCAGCAGCGCCCACAGGATCAGCATGCCGAGGTAGAAGGTACCCATGAAGTAAGCGAGGTTGCCGATGATCGCCGGACCGCGCTCCGCCAGCGTCGCCGCCACTGCCGCGAACACCGCGACCGGGGCGAAGCGCATGACGTAGTTGGTCACCTGAAGCATCACATGGACCAGCGCCTCGACGGCGCTGACGAGCGGCTTGGCTTTCTCGCCGACCGCGGTGATCGCGACGCCGATGAACAGCGAGAAGACCACGATCTGAAGGATCTCGTTCTTCGCCATCGCTTCGATCCCCGATTTCGGGAAAACGTGCGTGAAGAAGTCTTTGAGATTGAAGGCAACTTTGTCGACGCCGCTGGTGGCATCGACCGGGGGCAGCGGGAAGTTGAGACCAACGCCGGGCTGGAACAGGTTGACGAGGATCAAGCCCAGGGTGAGCGAGACGAGGCTGGCGCAGATGAACCACGCGACCGCGCGACCACCGACGCGACCCAGCGCCGCGGTGTCACCCATATGCGCGATGCCAGCGACGAGGGTCGCGAAGACCAGCGGCGCGATGATCATCTTGATCAGGTTGAGGAAGATCGCGGTGATGATCGAGAAATAGTCGGCGAGTTTCTTGAGCTGTGTCTCGGCGCCAGCCGAATCAGCTCCGTAGCTTTGGTGAACGCCGTAATGGAGCCCGAGGCCCACAATCGCGCCCAATACCAGCGCGATCAGGATATATGTCGTCAGTTTCTTGGCCATTGGGCTCCCCTCGTTGCGGCGCCTAGACAGGGGATTGCGGCCTGCGGGTCAAGAGCCGTATCGCTAGCGACCATGAACTTCTCCCGCCGATCGCTTCTCGCCGCTGCCGCTGCGGCCCCCTTTGTTGCTCATGCTAGAGTCCTTCAGACGGGCGAACCCTCTGTTCCCGACTTAAAAAATATCACCGCCGATGCCGTTCCGATCGGCACGGAAGAGCGGCGTGCCCGGTTGGCGCGGGCGCAGGCGTTGATGAAGGCCAATGGCATCGGGGCGATCCTGATCGAGCCGGGATCGAGCCTGCTTTACTTCACGGGCGTCCGCTGGGGCCGCAGCGAGCGACTGACGGCGGCGGTGATCCCGGTGGAGGGCGATCCGATGATCGTCACGCCGTTCTTCGAGGAGCCGTCGGTCCGCGAATCGCTGGGCGTGCCGGCGCAGGTGCGCGTGTGGCAGGAGCATGAGAGCCCGTTTGCGGTGATCGCGGGCTGGCTGCGCGAGAAGAAGCTGCACAACCATCGCATCGGCATCGAAGAGACGGTGCGCCATTTCGCGGTGACCGGTCTGGCGCAGGCGATCGGCGACGCGCGGCTGATCGTCTCCGCCAACTCGGTCGTGCGCGGCTGCCGGATGATCAAGACCCCGGCCGAGATCGCTCTGATGCAGAAGGCGGCCGATGTGACGATGGCGGCCTATCGCTGGACTCATCCGCAGGTTCAGGCGGGGATGACGCCGCAGGACATCGCCGCGCTGATGACCAGCGCGACGCGCAAGCTGGGCGGGGAGGTCGCGTTCAACCTGGTCCTGCTGGGCGAGGCATCGGCCTATCCGCACGGTACCGGCAAGCCGCAGCGGGTGGTGAAGGGCGAAGTGGTGCTGATGGACTGCGGTGCACGGGTCCTTGGCTATGAAAGCGACATCAGCCGCACCTTCGTCCATGGCGAAGCGACCACGGAACAGCGCAAAGTGTGGGGCGAGATGCGCAAGGGGCAAGATATCGCCTTCGCCACGGCACGGATCGGCACCCCCGCAGGGGCCGTGGATGATGCGGTGCGGCGCTACTATGAATCGCTTGGCTATGGCCCGGACTACAAGCTGCCGGGCCTGTCGCATCGGACCGGTCACGGGATCGGCATGGACGGGCATGAGCCGATCAATCTGGTCCGCGGGGAGGCGGTGAAGCTGGCCGCCGGGATGTGTTTCTCCAACGAGCCGGGGATTTATCTGCCGGGCAAGTTCGGCGTGCGGCTGGAGGACTGTTTCCATATGACCAAGACGGGGCCGCAGTGGTTTAGCGAACCGCCGAAATCGATCGAAGCGCCGATCGGCTGAGACGCCGCATTGACAGTCGGTTGACAAAGTTGACGCAAATCGCGGGTTTTCCAGACCCCATGGAGGGGCGTATGACATCGGCGCGCCGGTAACGCGCCAGCAAGGCGACGCCAACGCTTCGGCGACGCGCCGGTGACGCTACACCGACGCTACACTAGCGCGCCAGTGACGCTACACTGACGCGCCGGTCGCGCGCCATTGACGCGCCGGCATGGGAAGGGGAGCTCGACCGTTCAAAGAGCGGGGCCGGTGGCAGCCGCAGGATCAAGGCAAGCAGAGCAAATCCAACATTGCAATCGTCTGCCGTCGGGAGGCGAGGACTGGGCAAGAGGCTCTGGCGCCGCCGGAGAGGTGGAGTGGACCCCGGCACGAGGCCGGGGTGACGAAGAAGAGGGGACAGAACCCCAATTCGATCCGGCCGAGCCGGCAAGCCAACGTCAACCGGGTCTTGCGACCCAATGGAGGTGGCCAATGCTGTTTCGCCGCGAGACGGTAGAAGGGATCGCGAACGGATCCATTACCCTCGCATTTCGCCGCTGGCGCAGCGCGGCGGCAGTGAGCGGTGGTACCCAGCGCACAGCTTATGGCGTCGTGCAGTTCGGTCAGGTCGAGCGGATCGAGCTCGAAGCGATCGTCGCCGAAGATGCGATCGCGGCGGGCTATACGGATCGCGATGCGCTGTTGCGGGAGCTGAACAGCCGTACCGGCGATCTGTACCGGATCGAACTGGCGGGGATCGATAGCGATCCGCGGGAGACGCTGCGTGAAGAGACCGATATCCATCCGGACGTGCTGGCATGGCTCAAGCGGATCGACTGGGCGTTGCCTGTGCTGAGCGCCATCGACCAATTTCCCGAAGTCCGGGCCGCCGATATCGCGGCTCCGCTGGGCATGCCGCGCGACCGGTTCAAGGCGCGGGTACGCGAACTCAAGAATCGGGGTCTGACGATCTCGCTCGAAACCGGCTATCGGATCAGTCCGCGGGGCGCCGTTGCCCTCGCGAAACTGTCGCGATCACCCTGATCGAAGTGTTTCGCTTGAGCGAACGCGCGTGCGCCCCTAAGTCGGCGCGATGACTTCGACCAACGATATTCGCCGCAGCTTCCTCGACTATTTCGAAGGCCAGGGACATGCGCGTGTGCAGTCCGCGCCGCTGGTGCCGCACAACGACCCGACGCTGATGTTCGTCAACGCCGGGATGGTGCCGTTCAAGAACGTGTTCACGGGTCTTGAAACGCGCCCCTATTCGACCGCGACGAGCAGCCAGAAGTGCGTCCGCGCCGGCGGCAAGCACAACGACCTCGACAATGTCGGCTACACCGCGCG
>CAZBYE010000290.1:0-4184 GCA_964496045.1 uncultured Stakelama sp. | reverse complement strand
GGGGGCTGCTCTACGCCCAGCTGCCCGCGGCGCCGACGATCGCCGACTGGCAGCAGATGTGGTGGTATCCGGCGATCGCCGCTCTGGTCATCACCGTATTGTTCCAGCTCCTGTTCCGCGACGATAGCCGAAAGGGAGCTCCAGCATGACCGCGATGAAGGGTCCCGCAATCTTCCTTGCCCAGTTCATGGGCGACAAGGCGCCGTTCGACACGCTGGACGGACTCGCCAAATGGGCGGGCGGGCTTGGCTATAAGGGGGTCCAGATCCCCTGCGACCCGCGGCTGATCGACCTGAAGCTGGCCGCCGAGAGCACTGCCTATTGCGACGATCTGCGCGGCAGGCTCGCCGACCATGGCGTCGAACCGACCGAGCTGTCGACTCACCTGCAGGGCCAGCTCGTCGCCGTGCACCCCGCCTATGATCAGTTGTTCGACGGTTTCGCCCCGCCCGAACTGCATGGCAAGCCCGCCGAGCGTCAGGCCTGGGCGGTCGAGCAGGTCAAGCTCGCCGCCAGGGCCAGCGCTAATCTCGGTCTCAAAGCGCATGCAACCTTCTCCGGTGCGCTCGCCTGGCCCTATGTCTATCCTTGGCCGCAGCGGCCAGCGGGGCTGATCGAACAAGCCTTTGCCGAGCTCGCCCGCCGCTGGACCCCGATCCTCGACGCGTTCGAGGAAGCCGGGATCGACTGCGCGTTCGAGATCCATCCCGGCGAAGATATCCACGATGGCGCGACCTGGGAACGCTTCCTCGCAGCGGTCGGCAATCATCCCCGTGCGCGAATCTTGTTCGACCCGTCGCACTATGTGCTGCAACAGCTCGACTATCTCGACTTCATCGATCGCTATCACGATCGCATCGCGTGCTTCCATGTGAAGGATGCCGAGTTCAACCCGAGCGGGCGAACCGGGGTCTATGGCGGCTATGAGAGCTGGGTCGATCGCGCTGGCCGCTTCCGCTCGCTCGGTGACGGGCAGGTCGATTTCGTCGGCATCTTCAGCAAGCTCGCGCAATATGGCTACACGGGCTGGGCCGTGCTCGAATGGGAGTGCGCGCTCAAGCACCCCGAGGACGGCGCCCGCGAAGGCGCGCCCTTCATCAGCGACCACATCATCCGCCTGACCGAGCGGTCGTTCGACGATTTCGCAGCAAGCGGCGTTGACCGGGCCGCGATCCGCGCCCTGCTGGGCCTTTAGATATGGCGCGACAGCCACTCCGGCTCGGCATGGTGGGCGGCGGTGAGGGCGCGTTCATCGGCGCCGTCCATCGCATGGCCGCTGCGATCGACGGCGAATGGCGGACGGCTGCGGGTGCGTTCAGCACCGATGCCGGACGCAATGCGCGGACCGGCGACGCGCTCGGGCTCGATCCGCAGCGCGTCTACGATACCTTCGAGCAACTGGTTGAAGGCGAGCGGGCGCTGCCGCCGGAGGCGCGGGTCGATGCGGTCGCGATCGTCACGCCCAACCACCTCCATGCTCCGGTGGCGATTGCAGCGCTCGATGCAGGCTTCAATGTGTTGTGCGAAAAGCCGATGGCGATGAGCGTCGCCGAGGCCGAGGCGATTGCGCGCGCGGTGAAGACGAGCGGACGGCTGTTCGCGCTGGCCTTCACCTATTCCGGCTACCCGCTGATCGAGGAGGCGCGCATTCGCGTCGCGCGCGGCGATTTCGGTGCGATCCGGCTGGTGCAGGTCGAGTATCTGCAGGGCTGGCTCAGCCTGCCGATCGATCGGGACGGCCAGAAACAGGCCGAATGGCGCACTGATCCCGCGCGGGCAGGGATCGGCGGGTGTCTGGGCGATATCGGTACGCACGCTTTCCAGCTCGCCGAGCATGTCTCGGGCCTGAAGACCGAGGCGGTCTGCGCGGACCTGACGACGCATGTGCCGGGGCGGTTGCTCGACGACGATGTGAGCGCATTGCTGCGCTTCGAGGGTGGCGCGCGCGGCATGCTCAAGGCCAGCCAGGTCGCGGCCGGCGAGGAGAATGGCCTCAAATTACGCGTCCATGGCGAGCTTGGCGGGCTCGAATGGTCGCAGATGGAGCCGAATTCGCTAATCCTGCGCTGGCTCGACAAGCCCGCAGAGACGCTTCGGACCGGTGGCCCGGGGCTCGACCCGCGCACGCTTGCGCTGACCCGGACCCCGGCGGGGCATCCAGAAGGCTATCTCGAGGCCTTCGCCAACATCTACCGCGCCTTCGCAGCCGCGGTTCGGGACGGTGACGCCGGCACGCAGGGCGGGTTCCCCGGTCTCACCGACGGGCTGCGCACGATGCGCTTTGTCGAGACGATCGCCGCCAACGCCGCATCGGATGAGAAGTGGACCGCGATCGGCAGCGGGTGAAGCAGGCCGTCACCGAACAAGAGAAGAGATTGGGAGAGACGATATGAAGTTGGTAGCGGGTGTGGCCACGGGAGCGGTGGCGCTGGCGGCATTGGGCGCCGCGCTTGCGCCCAGCTTTGCACAGACCAGCGCGGCACCGGCAGCCTTTGCTGCCTGCCGCGCCTGCCACACCACCAACAAGGGCGGCAAGAACGGCCTCGGCCCCAATCTCTACGGGGTCATTGGTAAGCCCGCAGCTTCGGTACCCGGCGTCAGCTATTCCGCAGCGCTTAAGGGCTCGAAGCTGAAATGGGACGAGAAGACGCTGGACGCATTCCTCGCCAACCCATCCAAGAAGGTCCCCGGAACACGGATGCCGATCGGCACACCCGATCCGGCGAAGCGGGCCGCGATCATCGCTTATCTGAAGGCCGAGAGCGCAAAATGATGCCGCCGATCGCGCGCCGAAGCTTGCTCGCGGGAGGAGCCGCCCTGCCGCTCGCCGCACTTGCGGGTGCGCGCGAGTCAGCCACCAATGCCGCTTATTTCTCGCTCGCTTATGCGCCGCACGAAGGCAGCTTCGCGAGCCGGGGCGGGCTGATCGAGCAGATCGCCTTCGCCGCCGACCAGGGTTTCCGGGCGTGGGAGGACAATGAAGCCGCCGGACGGCCAGTCGCTGAACAGGAGCGGATGGCGCGCGCGTTGGCGCAGCGCGGCATGCGGATGGGCGTGTTCGTCGCCAGCATGCCGAAATGGGTGCAGGCGCGGCCGGTGCTGGGGGGTAATGATGAAGCGGACCGGGAAGCGTTTCTCACCGATATCCGGAGCGCGGTGGATGTCGCGAAACGGCTGAACGCGACGCAGATGACGGTGGTGACGGGGTTTCTCGATCCGCGCGTGCCGGTCGACATCCAGACCGCGCGGATCATCGACGTCATGCGCCGGGCCGGTGACATCGTGGCGCCGCACAAGCTGACATTGGTCATGGAACCGCTGAACACGCGCACCAACCATCCCGGCGTGTACATGCAGACGATCGCGCAAGGCTATGCCCTGGCGCGCGGCGTCGACAACCCCGCAGTCAGGATCCTCGCCGACCTCTATCACGAGCAGATTCAGTCCGGGAACCTGATCCCGGCGCTCGAGACCTGCTGGAGCGAGATCGCCTATCTCCAGTTCGGCGACAATCCCGGCCGCAAGGAGCCGGGGACCGGCGAGATCAACTATGCGACCATCGTCCGCTGGCTCCGCGCGCGGCGCTACGCCGGCGTGATCGGCATGGAGCATGGCAATTCGACAGCGGGCCGCGCCGGCGAGGATCGCCTGATCGCCGCCTATCGCAACATCGATCGACAAGGAGTGGAAGCATGACGCGCATGCGCAAGGCCGGTTGCCTGATGGCCGCGTGGATCGTGGTTGCGAGCGCATCCGCGCAAGAGAAGCCGGGCTTCAGGGACACGCCGATGCTGCCGGATGGCAAATGGCGGGTCCATGACGCGGACCGCCCTGCCCCGACGATGGTCGCACCCGCCGCGACGCCAGGCGGAGCACCGTCCGACGCGATCATCCTGTCCGCAGATGCGTGGCGCGGCCAGCTGGCGCCATGGGCCATCGCCGATGGCACGATCACGGTCCCTCCCCGTCCGCCGGGCGGCGGCGACAACAACCTCGTCTCACGCCAGAGCTTCGGTGACGTCCAGCTGCACCTTGAGTTCCGTTCGCCCAACCCGCCCGCGGGGACATCGCAGGAACGCCGCAACCGCCGCATCTGGCTCCTGCAACGCTACGAGGTCCAGACCCCCCACGCGCTCGGCGACGGGGCCGCGCACTTCCAGGCCGCCGAAATCATGCGCCCGACC
>CAZBYE010000289.1:0-4229 GCA_964496045.1 uncultured Stakelama sp. | reverse complement strand
AAGGCCGAGGCGCTGGCGGCATTGTTCCAGGTCGCGCTGATCTCGGTCTCCGCCTGCCTGATCGCGGTGCGGGCGCTGCAACGGCTCGGCTCCGGGGACGTCGCCGCGGACGCGGAGTCCGGGATCGCTGTGTCGCTCGCGGCGATCGTGGTGACGCTGCTGCTTACGGCCTATCAGCGCCGCGCGATCGCCGCGACCGGATCGGTGGCGATCAAGACTGACCGGCTGCACTATCAGTCGGACCTGTTCCTCAACGCCGCGGTGATCGTGGCGCTGGTTTCCGACCAGTATCTCGCCTTCACCGGGGCAGACCCGCTGTTCGGGATCGCGATCGCCGCGTGGTTGCTCTGGGGCGCGTGGCATGGCGCGAGCGAGGCGATCGGGCAGCTGATGGATCGCGAATGGCCGGACGATAAGCGCCGCGCTTTCGTCGAGGTCGCCGCGCGCGAGCCGGGGCTGGAGAGCCTGCACGATTTGCGCACGCGTGCCAGCGGATCACAGGACTTCGCCCAGTTCCACATCACGCTTCCCGGCACGACATCGGTTGCCGACGCACATGCGTTGGTCGAAAAGCTGGAAGCGCGACTTGAAGCCGGGTTCCCGGGCACCGAGATCCTGATCCATGTCGATCCCGCGGGACATGTCGATCATCCCGGCAATGACCTGCGTGAGTCCGACGAGATCGAACAGCTCAAGGATTCATAATGCCTGACACTCCGCACCCGCTCGACCGGCCCGTATGGACCGCGTTGACCGGGCGGCAGACGGCCTTCGCCGCGGGCGACGGGCTTGCGCTACGCTACCGGCCGGAAATCAACCTGCTCGCCGCCGCCGCCGATGATTCGCCTGAGGCGCTGGCGGCGCTCGCTGCGCTGGTGCCGGTCGGTGGGAAGGTCGCGACGATCGAAAGCGTCGAGACCCCGGTGCCACCGGGGCTAGCCGTCGTGAAGCAAGCGATGCTCGTCCAGATGATCGCGGAAAACCCCGAACCTGCCGAGCCGCTCGACTTTCTCGACCTTGTCGATGCCGACGCGCCCGAGATGTTGGCGCTCGCCACGCTGACCGAGCCGGGGCCGTTCGTGGAGGCGACTCACCGGCTGGGCGAGTTTATCGGCATTCGCGCCGATGGCCAGCTCGTCGCCATGTCGGGTGAACGCATGCGCGCGCCGGGCCTGACCGAGGTCAGCGCGGTATGCACCCACCCCGACTGGCGCGGCCGCGGCCTTGCCGGCAAGCTGATGCGCGTGGTGATGGACCGCATCGTCGCGCGCGGCGAGACACCGTTCCTGCACAGTTATGCCAGCAATGCCGGCGCGATCGCGCTGTACGAGAAACTGGGGTTTCGTGTGCGGCGCGAGGTGATCGCGACGTTTTTGGAGCGGCGGGACTGAGAGAGGCGTTTTCGGCCGCAATTGGGTGGAAAGCCGGGCTGAGTTCACCTTTGTGCCAGGAACGCCCGCATCTCTCGAAAGCCGTCGGGCGCATCCTTCCAAAACCCCGAAGGCTCGCGTCGAAACTGCCCTTTCATTTCGGCCAGGACCGGCGACGCGTCTGGTTCGGCCAGGCGGAGAAGCCAGCGTTCCAGTGGCAACCCGGCTTGTGCTGCGCCGCACAGCACACTCTGAGTGTCCCAACCGATCGAGCCTTCATCTGCCTCTGTCAAATCGCTTGCGAGTGCCTGTTCAAACCATGCGTCGATGAAGGTCTCGATCACCCGCCGCTCATTTGGTGTCCATGATCTCCACCCTGCGAGGGCGAGTTTGCCCAACACGATCTCCGGATCATTCGCGTTGCCAGGATCAGACACTGACACGTCCAGAATACGTGGCAGTAGATATCGGAAATCCTGCTGGTCCCCCACTGTCAGGAATGCCCCGGACACATAGCGCCAGAGTGCCTCTCCAGTGATCAGGTTCAGTCGGGTCGTGAGGAGGACATCAGTACTGCGCGTGGAGATGCAGCACGGACAACCCTTGATCACCGGCGGCGGCGGCGCTTCGAACGTGCTGTAGACCGCCTCGATCGCCTCGCGAATGCGCCCTTTCGCGCGGTACAATTCAGTATCGTTCACCTTGCGCAGACTGACAAACAACCCGGCTCGATGCAATTGTCGCTGCAGCCGTCAGACCGCCGCCAGCTCCGCCCGCTCGGTTTCCTTGATCCAGCCGCCGCCGAGCACGCGCTCGCCGGAATAGAGCACCGCGGCCTGGCCTGGCGCCACGCCATATTCAGGCGTCTCGAACACGACCCGGCCATCCTCGAATCGCGCGGGAGCGGGGCGGGCCATCGACCGGACCTTGGCGGTCATCGCGCCGTCATAGCTGCCGCCGAGCCAGTTGACGCCTTCGATCCGCGCGGCGCGCACGGCGAGCGCGGTCTTGGGTCCGACCACGACTTCGCGGCGTTCGGGGTCGAGGCGGATGACGTAGAGCGGCTCCGGGCTGCCGCCGATCTCAAGGCCCCGGCGCTGGCCGACGGTGAAGTGGATCAGGCCCTTGTGCTCGCCGAGCGTGCGGCCGGTTTCGTCGACGATCCTGCCGGCGGTGTCCGCCTCGGGGCGCAGCTTCTTGACCAGCCGCGCATAGTCGCGGTCGGGGACGAAGCAGATGTCCTGGCTGTCGGGCTTGCTAGCCACGCCCAGCCCGATCTCGGCGGCGATCTCGCGCACCCGACTTTTGGGCATGGCGCCGAGCGGGAAGCGCAGGAAGTCGAGTTGGTCCCGGGTGGTGGCGAACAGGAAATAGCTCTGGTCGCGCGCCGGGTCGGCGCCCTTGTGCAGTTCCGCGCCTTCGGGGCCGATCACGCGCTGCACATAATGGCCGGTGGCGAGACAGTCGGCGCCGAGATCGCGGGCCAGCGCGAACAGATCGGTGAATTTGGGCCCCATGTTGCACTTCACGCACGGAATCGGGGTGCGCCCGGCGAGATACTCGTCGGCGAAATCGTCGATCACCTGTTCGCGGAAGCTGCTTTCATGGTCGAAAACATAGTGCGCGATGCCAAGCCGGTCGCACACCGCGCGCGCGTCGCGAATGTCGCGGCCGGCGCAGCAGCTTCCCGAGCGCCCGGTCGCTTCGCCATGGTCATAGAGCTGGAGTGTCACGCCAATGGTCTCGGCGCCGGTGCGCGCGGCGAGCGCGGCTACCACCGAGGAATCGACGCCGCCCGACATGGCGACGACGATCCGACGCGTCTCAAGCGGTCCGCTCAACTGAAAATCGGGTCCGGTCATCGCGCCGCCACATAGGGATTTGGAGGGCGAGATGCAAAAAAAGCGCCGGCGTTTACTCCCCCTTCAACCTTCGGCCTTATCCAAAATGGGTGGATTCGACCTCAAGGTGAGTAGCGTTTGTGGACCTGAGCTTCCGATTCGACCGGGACGTGGCGGTGATGACCGCAATCCCCACCGAACTCGCGGTGCTGATGGTCGGCATCGCCGCCCGTCAGGCGGCGAGTCCGACTGCGCAGCTTCAGGCGGTGCTCGACCGGCCCTTGCCGGCCGGTGCGCTGCTCGCCCCCGTGCACGGTGCGTTCAGCCGCGCGATGGAGGCCACGCTAACCGACTGGAAAGAGCTATGAAGGCGGCGTTTACCGTGCCGCTTAGGCGATGCTCAAGCCGGGACGACTATGGTCGTTACAGAACAAAGACGGGGACCCCCCGCCCTGATCGAGGTAGGTAATGATTGAAAACCAGAAGATCCGACCAGCCAAGGTGATCGGACCGCTCGGCGAGCCGCTGACGCTCGACTCGCTGCCGCCGCCCGAAACGACCCGTTGGGTAGTCCGCCGCAAGGCGGAGGTGGTTGCAGCCGTCAATGGCGGGCTGCTCACCGTCGATGAAGTGTGCGATCGCTACAGCCTAACCGTCGAGGAGTTTGCCGGCTGGCAGCGCGCGATCGACCGGTCAGGCATGCCCGGCCTGCGCGTGACGCGCATCCAGCACTACCGCTCGTTGTACGAGAGGCAGCAGAAATACTGACCCGCTTTCACTGAATACCGGTCTCTCCCACCGCCCGCGCCTCAAAACGCGGGCGGAACCATTTTTGGGCGTCGCGAGTCTTTCCCTCCACGGCCCCGCAGCAAGGCGGGCGCGAAAAGATGGAGGAAAAACATGGACCTCGTCGGACTCATCGTGTGGCTTGTGATCGGCGGCGTCGTCGGCTGGCTCGCCAGCCTGGTGATGCGCACCGATGCGCAGCAGGGCATCCTGCTCAATGTCGTCGTCGGTA
>CAZBYE010000288.1:0-4240 GCA_964496045.1 uncultured Stakelama sp. | reverse complement strand
CCGCCGGGGTGCGCGCCGAAGTGGCTGAAGCTCGACCGGACGATGCTGACGAAGACCGGCGGGGTGGCGATCGTGCTGGCTGAGAAGCCGCTGGTGCGGACGGTTCGGAAGGCGGGGGCGCGGCATCCGTGGATCGAGGCTGAGCGGGTGGCGGCGCGTTCGGGCGGGACGTGACGGGTCGGTGCAGGCATTGCCGTTCAGGGACCGGCTGACAAAGCCTCGGGCCGATGGACGACATGGATCTTGTTGCCGTCAGGATCGCGCAGATAAGCGCCGTAATAGCCGGGCCCATAATGCTCGCGCGGCCCCGGGGGCCCCGCGTCGGTTCCGCCGTGTCGCATGGCTTGCGCATGAGCCAGTTCGACCGCTTCAATCGAGGGCGCGAGGAAGGCGACCATGCTGCCGTTGCCGTGCGCGCACGGTTGTCCGTCGAATGGAAGATAGGCGTAGAACCGGGGCAGGTCGGCGCCGGGTTCATGCCAGCACATCGATGGCGGTCCGCCGTCGGGCGTCACTGGCCGACGGGCAAGCCCAAGCGGCATCAGCAGCGCATCATAGAAGGAAGCGGCGCGATCGAGATCGCTGACGCCGACGGTTATGTGGCTGAACATCGCGTCTTCAAATCGCATTGATGATCGAAGCGAGCGCCTGCAGCCGCGCGTCGTTGCGACGGTAGAATGTCCATTGTTTGATCCGTTTCGCCGTCACCAGACCGCAGCCCTGCAGCACCCGCATATGCTCACTGAGCGTGGATGCACTGATGCCGAGCTTCTCCGCGATGAGCTGACCGCACACACCATCTTCTATCAGGTCGCCGTCGCGCTGCAGCGGAAAATGCGCGGTGGGCTCCCTGAGCCAGGCCAGGATTTGCAGCCGGCGATCATTGCCCAAGGCGCGGAACAGGTCTGCATCGGTCATGTAGGGAGTTTGCCAATCGACGAAATGCGTGTCAATCACGCGGCAGATCGGAGTCGTGCCATGCCCAAACTGTCCTTCTTCACCGCCGACGTCTTCACCGACCAGCGTTTCGGTGGGAATCCCCTGGCCGTGGTGATGGGCGGCGAGGCGCTGGACAGTGCGACGATGCAAGCGGTGGCCGCCGAGTTCAATCTCAGCGAGACCACCTTTGTCCTGCCGCCCACCGATCCTGTGAACACGGCGCGTATCCGCATCTTCAACCGCACGGCGGAGATGGATTTTGCCGGGCATCCGATGGTTGGCACAGCTTTTGTTCTTGCTGGTCAACAACCCGACCTGACCGACGCGACGTTCGAGATTCCCGCCGGGATCGTCCGTGTCAGGATCGAACGCGATGCGCAGGGTGCGCCCGTAGCCGCCACGATCGCGGCGCCGCAGCCGTTGAGCATCGGTGAGCCAATCGCGGTCGATATCATCGCGCGGGTCCTGCAGTTGGAGACCAGCGACGTGGTGACCGCGACCCATCCGCCGATCGTCGCGTCGAACGGCAACCCCTATGTCATCGTCGAACTGACCAGCGATGCGCTGGCACGCTGCGCGCCCGACCTTGCGGCATTCAGGGCGGCACTGGCGGCCCATCCGCATCTGGGCAGCCGATTCTCGGTCCATGTCTATTGCAAGCAGGGGCGCACTCTCCGCGCCCGGATGTTCGCACCGCTGGCAGGGACGTGGGAAGATCCCGCGACCGGGAGCGCGAACGCACCTCTTGCCTGCCTGTTGCTGTCATCCGAGCCGGATGCCGCTGAAGCCAGCTTCCTGGTCCATCAGGGTGTCGAGATGGGCAGGCCAAGCCTGTTACAGGTCGAGGCCCGTCGCTCGCCTGAAGGCATTGTCGCAACCCTGCGCGGCGCGTGCGTGGCAGTCATGGCGGGAGAAATCAGCGTGTGACCGAGGCGGTTTCTCGGTCGAACTCTCGTCCCTGCCGCGCAGTCGCGACGCGCTACTCCATCCCGGGGTAGCGGGCGAACTCCGGGAGATTGTGCGCTTCCTTCATCCAGCCGATGCGTTCGGCAATCTGGATATGTGCGCCCGCAGGGATGGCGTCGGGATCGTCGAGCGTTGCGACCTGCGTATCGACGATGCCAGGAAGGTTCTCCGCGTTGCGGTAGAACAGGCCGGTGCCGCATTTGCCGCAGAAATAGCGGCGGCCATGTTCGGACGAGGCATATTCATGCGGCTCGCCCTGCGTGACCGTCAGCGCATTCTCCTGGAACATGGCCCAGCCGACCATCGGTGCGCCCGACGCGCGGCGGCAGTCGGTGCAGTGGCACAGCGCATGATGCATCGGATCGCCGGTCAGCGTGTAGCGGATCGCGCTGCAATGGCAGCCGCCTTCGAGCGTGGTCATTCTTCTCTCCCGTCGCGGGTGGACATGCACAGGATAAGCGACGCAGGCGCGCGCTCAATTACCTGTGCGGTAAAGAAGCGCTGCCACGACACCCGGTACGCCCGGTCCAGTTATTAATGGAAGGGCGGCCGCAGCCGCCCTTGGGTTCAATAACGCCTAAGCAGCCCGGCGAGCTTGCCCTGCACCCGTACCTGATCAGGGCGGTAGCGCTGCGCATCATAGGCGCGGTTGGCCGGATCGAGCCGGACCATGCTGCCTTCGTTGCGGAAATATTTGAGCGTCGCTTCGCTGTCCTCGATCAGCGCAACGACGATCTCGCCGTCGCGCGCCGTCTCCTGACGGCGGATCAGCGCATAGTCGCCGTCGAAGATCCCGGCCTCGACCATCGAATCCCCGGCAACCTCAAGCGCATAATGTTCGCCCGAGCCGAGCAGGGCGGCGGGGACGGGGAGCATGGTCGAACCTTCGAGTGCCTCGATCGGCACGCCCGCGGCGATGCGGCCGTGGAGCGGGATCTCGATCACGTCGTTTGCGGGCTGCGGCGCCGGGCGGTTGAGCGTGACGACATTTCCCTTCGCAGGCGTCGCCTTTTTGGGCTCGCCGCGTTCGGGCAGCTTGAGCACTTCGAGCGCGCGCGCCCGGTTGGGCAGGCGGCGCAGGAAGCCGCGTTCCTCGAGCGCCGAGATCAGCCGGTGGACGCCCGATTTCGACTTGAGATCGAGCGCGTCCTTCATCTCCTCGAACGAAGGCGAGACGCCGGTATCGTTCAAGCGGTCGGCGATGAAGCAGATCAGCTCATGCTGCTTCTTCGTAAGCATCGGACGTTCTCCATCTGGAACAGACATGGAACGTTTACGCCTTGTTCTTGTATGATGTCAAGGCGGCCGATTACGCGAAAGTGAGGATTTCTACCGAGTCGCCCGATTTCGCAGGCGGTGCATGGGGGATACGGACGATCAGACAATCCGCGCGCGCGAGTGTGCGGAGCATCGAGCTGTCCTGGATGGCGGCGGCGACCACGCGGCCGTCGCGGTGCGCAGCGCGCAGATAGTCGGCGCGGGGGCCGTTGGCCGGAAGCGGCTCGCCAAGCGTGGCGGTGCGGGTTTGGGGCAGCGGGTCGGCGGCACCCGACAACTGCGCGATGAGAGGAAGGAGGAAGAGCCGGGCGGTGACGAAGGCCGAGACCGGATTGCCGGGGAGGCCGAGGACGATGATATCGCCGAGGGTTCCGGCCATCATTGGTTTGCCGGGGCGGACCGCGACCTTCCAGAAATCGATTTGTGCGCCTGCCGCCAGCAGCGCCGGGCGGACGAGGTCGTGGTCGCCCACCGACGCGCCGCCGGTGGTGACCAGAATATCGGCGGAGACGCGCGCGAAGGCGGTGGTGAGTGCGTCGAGCCTGTCGGGCAGGATGCCGAGATCCTCGATCTCGACGGGAAGCCCGGCGAGCATGGCGGCGAGCATGACGCCGTTGCTCTCGGGCAACTGGCCGGGGGCGAGGGGCGTTCCGGGCGCGCGGAGCTCGTCGCCCGTCGCGGCGATAGCGATGCGGACAGGGCGGTGGACGGGCAGCGTGGGGTGGCCCGCGACTGCGGCAAGTGCGATGCGCGCGGGCGTCAGGCGCTCGCCGGGGGCGATCAGCGGCTCGCCTGCCGTGAAGTCCAGCCCGGCTGCGCGTACGTTGCTGCCGGTCGTGCCGGGGCCGCTTCCATGGAGGTGGAGGCGATCGTTCTCCCGTCGCGCTTCTTCCTGGATCAGCACGGTGTCGGCGCCGTCGGGCAGCGCCGCGCCGGTGAAGATGCGGACCGCCTGATGCGCGCTGACGGTGCTCGCAAAAGTGCGGCCCGCAGCGCTTTCGCCGATCACATCCCACGGGCCGGGCAGATCGGCGAAGCGGATCGCATAGCCGTCCAT
>CAZBYE010000287.1:0-4247 GCA_964496045.1 uncultured Stakelama sp. | reverse complement strand
GCGCCTCGAGCATCTCGGTCGCCAGCACCTCGCGGACGCCGCCCTTGAGCGTCAGGCGGCCGTCCCCGAAGCGGCTCCAGGGGGTCTGGCCGGAACCCTTAGTACCGAGCTCTAGCAGCGCACCGTCAAGCCGGCGCATCTGGGCGAAGGTGAAACCGCGGCCGTCGCCCAGTTCGGGATTGTAGCTGCGGAACTGATGGCCGTGATAGCGCAGCGCCAGCGGTTGCGGGAGGTTGCCGGGCAGCGGTTCGAAGCGGCCGAAATGGGCGAGCCATTGTGCGTCGTTCAGGCGATCCAGCCCGATCTCGGCTGCGGCGCGATCGTTGCGGAAGCGGAGAGTCGTCCTCGGGAAGTCCGCTGCCTCTACCGCGTCGTAGAAGGCGTCGCCCAGTTTGAGGATCGCGGGATCGGGATGATAGCTCGGCGCTTGCGGGAAATCGGCCATGCGGCGATATGGGGCGCGATGGCGACTGTGCGCAACCTTGTCCCTTATACCGACGGCTATTGGTGGTCGGGCGATGGCCTGAGACTTCACTATCGCGACTATCCCGGGCCGAACGACAAGCCGCCTTTGCTGTGCATTCCGGGCCTGACGCGCAATGCGCGCGACTATGAGACGCTCGCGGCGCGGCTGGCGGGCGAATGGCGGGTGATCGCAGTGGACCTGCGCGGGCGGGGCGAGAGCGCCTATGCCAAGGACCCGATGAGCTATGTGCCGCTCACCTATTTGCAGGATATCGAGGCGCTGATCGCCCAGCTCAAGCTCGAGCGGTTCGTTGCGGTCGGCACGTCGCTCGGCGGCATCCTGACAATGCTGATGGCATCGACCCATCCCGAGCGGATCGCGGGCGCGGTGCTCGTCGATGTCGGACCGGAGATCGACACGGCAGGGCTGAGCCGCATCCGCGGCTATGTCGGCAAGGCCAACTGGCACCCGACCTGGATGCACGCAGCGCGCGCGCTGGCCGAGGCGAATGGCGACGTCCATCCCGGTTACGGCATCAAGGACTGGCTGGCGATGGCCAAGCGCCTCTACCGCCTCAACAGCGCCGGGCGCATCGTGCTCGACTATGACATGAAGATTGCCGAGCCGTTCCGCGTGCCGGGGAATGAGGCCGGGCCCGACATGTGGCGCGCGTTCGACGGCCTCAAAGACAAGCCGCTGCTGGTGGTGCGTGGCGCCGATTCGGACATCCTTTCCGTCAAAACCGCCGAGGCGATGCGCGCGCGGGTGAAGGGGTGCGATCTGGCGATCGTGCCTGACACCGGCCATGCCCCGACGCTCGACGAGCCTGAGGCGGTGGCAGGGATGGAGCGGCTGCTGGCGCGGGTGGCCTGAACGGGCGAGGCGCGAACCCCGCCCGATCCGGCATCAATCGCCGAGCGTGGCGCGGCGCTTGAGTTCGGCCTCGGTCGGCTCGGGCAGCTCGAACGATCCGATCTCGACATCGCCCGCGCGGCGATAGCTGGCGATGACTACCCCGCTGGGCGCGACTTGCGACTCGACCATCTCGAAGCTGGCGGGAATCGTGCCCGAGCCGAACAGGCGCTTGCCCCTGCCGAGCGTCACCGGGAAGATGAACAGGCGCAGCTCGTCGACCAGATCGGCGGCCCACAGCGTCTGGAGCAGATCGCTCGATCCCTGCGTCAGCAGGTCCGGCCCATCGCCTTGCTTGAGCGCGCGCAGCGCATCGACGACATCGCCCTGAAGCTGCTGGCTATTCTCCCAATCGAGGTCGAGCGGCGAGCGGCTGGCGACATATTTGGTGATGCGCCGGAACAGGCGGGCGACCTTGGCGTGATCCTCGGCATAGCCCTCTGCGCCCGGTTCGGTCGGGATGTACGGCCAGTGCGCGGCGAAGATGTCATAGGTTTTGCGGCCGAGCAGCAGGTCGACCGGGTTCACGAACATCGAGTCGATTGCGCGCCACAGCACGTCGTCGCGGCCCCAGTAATTGGCGGTCCAGCCGCCGAATTCGAAGCCGCCGGTGGGGTCTTCCTCGGGGCCGCCGGGCGCCTGCATCACGCCGTCGAGGCTGATAAAAGCGGTCGCGTTGATCTTGCGCATGATGGTCTCCTTCGTTCGCCAGCGCTGAATCGCGCTGTCCTTCTTCCGACGAACGGAGGGCGGCTGAATCGACCGCGCCGCAGAATTTTTTCGCAAGGCGCGGGATTGGGCGCTAAGCAGCACGCCCCATATGGCTCTCAACATTCTCCATCTTCATTCAAGCTTCAACCTGGGCGGGAAGGAAGCGCGCGCGGTCCGGTTGATGAATGCGTTCGGCGACAAGGCGAAGCATGTCATCGTTTCGGGGGTCGAGGATGCCTATGGCGCGCGTGATGCGATCGCGAAGGGCATCCGCTACGAGATCGCGCAGAACCCGCCGCCGCTGACCGGCAAGCCGTCGGTCGCGCGGTACGAGGCGATCGCCAAGTATATGGCGCGGTTCGATCTGGTGCTCACCTATAATTGGGGGGCGATCGACGGGGTGATGGCGAAACGCGTGTTCGCCAAGAACATGCCCCCGGTGATCCATCACGAGGACGGGTTCAACGCCGACGAAGCCGCGCGGCTCAACCCCGTGCGCAATATGTATCGCCGGATCGCGCTGGGCGCCGCGGATGCGCTGGTGGTCCCCTCGCATTTGCTCGAACGGGTGGCGCAGAAGGCGTGGAAACAGCCTGCGGCGCGCGTCCATCGCATTTCCAACGGCATCGACGTGGCCGCCTATGCACGGAAGCCGGATGCGCGGGCGATCCCCGGCTTCAAACGGCTGCCGGGGCATATCGTGGTCGGCACGGTGGCGGGGCTGCGCGAGGTCAAGGACCTGCCGATGCTGGTCCGCGCGATGGGCGGCATGAAGAGCCGCGCGCAACTGGTGATCGTCGGCGAGGGGCCGGAGCGCGAGGCGATCCAGGACGCGGTCGAGAATATGGGGCTGGAGAAGACGGTGCTGCTGGCCGGCTTCATTCCCGAACCGCATCGTTACATGGGACTGTTCGACATCTTCGCGCTGTCGTCGAAGAGCGAGCAGCAGCCGATCGCGGTGATGGAGGCGATGGCGGCGGGGCTTCCGATCGTATCGCCCCCTGTGGGCGATGTCGCGCAGATGATCGCGCCCGAGAATGCGGCGATGCTTTCGGAGGACTGGAGTCCGGTCCAGTTGCGCGACCGGATCGAGATTCTGGCGGCGCATGCCGATTACCGCGCGCAAATGGGCAAGGCGAATCAGGTGCGCGCGCAGGCGGTGTTCGACGAGAACGCGATGATCGCCGCCTATGCTGCGCTCTATTCGGACGCGGTCGGGCACCCGGGCGCGCTGGGATAAGGTTTCGGCGCCTGCCGGTGCCGCGCACGCGATCGTGGCGCCGGGATGGCCGGATAGAGGCATTGGCCCGATTCCCCTCGCTAAGCGGGGCTATCGCCGCTAAAGTTGAGCGAATTTTTCCGGAGGGACGCGTTGTTCAAGGGTTTGAAGCCGATCATCTACAATGGTCAGGAAGTCTGGCCTCTCGTGGAGGGCGGCAAGGGGGTTGCGGCGACTAATCACGCGTCGGCCGGCGCCTGGGCAGCGGCGGGCGGGATCGGCACGGTCAGCGCAGTCAATGCTGACAGCTATGATGCAGAAGGCAAGATTATCCCCCAGGTGTACAACGCGCTGAACCGGCGCGAACGGCACGAGGAGCTGATTGCCTACGCCATCGAAGGCGCGGTGCAGCAGGTCAAGAAGGCGTTCGAGATCGCGGGCGGCAAGGGCGCGATCAACATCAACGTGTTGTGGGAAATGGGCGGCGCGCAGCGGATTCTGCATGGCGTGCTCGAGCGGACGCGGGGCATGGTTGCTGGCGTCACCTGCGGCGCGGGCATGCCCTACAAGCTGTCCGAGATCACCGCGTCCTATGGCGTCAGCTATCTCCCGATCGTTTCTTCCGGTCGCGCCTTCCGCGCGCTGTGGAAGCGCGCTTACTCCAAGGTGCCGCAGCTGCTGGGCCCGGTGGTCTATGAAGCCCCGTGGCTGGCGGGCGGGCATAACGGCCTTTCCAACGCCGAGGATCCGCTCGCTCCGCAGGACCCCTATCCGAGGGTTGCGGCGCTGAGGGAGACGATGCGCTCCGGCGGCATCGCCGATTCCGTGCCGATCGTCATGGCCGGCGGCGTCTGGAATCTGAAGGAATGGGAACATTGGATCGACAATGACGAGTTGGGGCAGATCGCCTTCCAGTTCGGCACCCGCCCCCTGCTCACC